>NZ_JBEXYF010000025.1:0-109655 GCF_040630775.1 Nocardia sp. NPDC005745 | reverse complement strand
GCCCACCACATCAGCCCCATCGCCAAACCCCGCGAAATCCACATCGTCCCCGAACTCCCCAAAACCCGCAGCGGCAAAATCATGCGCCGCCTCCTGCGCGACATCGCCGAAGGACGCGAACTCGGCGACACCTCCACCCTCGTCGACCCGAGCGTCTTCGAGGCGATCCGGGCAGGCAAGGACTGACCGAGCAGCGCTGAGACGGCCGGTGGCGGACCTGTCACCGGCCGCACCCGTTAAGATTGCGTGAGGTGTGCCGGGAAGTCTGGTCGGCGAGCGGTCGCGCACCCGTTGAGCCGGTTCCGGCGGGTGGCGCCGCAGTGCTGCCCGATCGCCGCCCGAAAGGTTTCCCGTGATCACGCGAGTGCACTCGGAATTGTCCCGCTACCTCCGCACGGAAACCTTCGGCGGCGCACTGCTTCTGATCGCGGCCGCGATCGCGTTGCTGTGGGTGAACTCGCCCTGGGCAGCGAGTTATGTGTCGATGACCGAGACGGTCGTCGCGATCCCGCCGCTGCACCTGGACCTGACCTTGGCCGACTGGGCCGAGGACGGCCTGCTGGCGGTGTTCTTCTTCGTCGCCGGACTGGAACTCAAACGTGAACTGGTCGTCGGCGAACTCGCCGACCGCCGACGCGCCACCCTGCCGGTCATCGCGGCGATCGGCGGCGTGGTCACCCCCGCGCTGATCGCGGCGGTCGTCGGGTTCGGCATCCCCGGCATGGAGCGCGGCTGGGCCATCCCGGTCGCCACCGACATCGCGTTCGCGCTCGCCGTGCTGGCGCTGACCGGTTCGCGCATCCCGGCGGGCGCGCGGGTGTTCCTGCTCAGTCTCGCGGTGGTCGACGACCTGATGGCGATCGTCGTGATCGCGGTGCTGTTCACCACCGCGGTGTCGCTGCTGTGGTTGCTCGTCGCGGCCGGATGCTTCGCCGGGTGGTCGATGGGGCAACGCGCGCGGATCGGCACGCCCTGGCTCTATGTCCCGCTGGCGTTGGTGTCCTGGTACGCGCTGCACGAGGCGGGCATCCATCCCACGCTGGCGGGCGTCGCGCTCGGCCTGCTCACCCGGGTGCGCCCGGATCCCGGAGAACGCCGAACGCCCGCCACCCGGCTCGAGCACCTCTTCCAGCCGGTCTCCGCCGGGTTCTGCGTTCCGCTGTTCGCCCTGTTCGCCGCCGGGGTTCCGTTGAATCCCACGGTATTCGGCGAGTTGTACACCAATCGGCTCGCGCTCTCCGTGATTCTCGGGCTCCTTGTTGGCAAGCCCCTCGGGATCTTCGGGATGAGCTGGGTGGCAATCCGGTTGGGCGTCGCGAAGCGCCCCAGCGGGCTCGGCTGGCGGGACATGTTCGCCCTGTCGGTGCTCGGCGCGATCGGCTTCACGGTTAGCCTTCTCGTGGCGGAACTCGCGCTCGCCGATGTCGCGGACGTCGAGTTGGCGAAAGCCGCTGTGTTGGTCACATCAATGGCGGCGTCGCTCGCCGGTTCGGCGCTACTGTTGCGGCGTGGGCGTGTCCACCAGGCTCGGCGGGACGCCCGTGCGCTAGAACGTGAACAGTACGGCGGCACGAGCGATCCGCCCGGAGGCGGTAGCCTGCGTGACCACGGAGGGCACCGGGAGCGCCGCCGATCGAACGGGAGTTGAAGCAGTGCCGGGACAGGGAGAAGGGTCGACCAAGTGAGTTTCAACCACGGCGGTAACGGGAGCGGCGCGGAGCGCGGTCGTACGGTCACCTCCATTCCCCTCACAGACGCCGATCCGCTCGGCTCCGCGAGCTTCGGGAGCCTGGTCCGCGACGCCGCCGAGCAGATGTCGACCCTGGTGCGCGCCGAGGTCGAACTGGCCAAGGCCGAGGTCACCGGTGAGATCAAGAAGGGCCTGCAGGGCAGCGTCTACTTCATCCTCGCGCTCACCGTGCTGCTGTTCAGCACCTTCTTCTTTTTCTTCTTCCTCGGCGAACTGCTCGACGTGTGGCTGGCGCGCTGGGCGGCCTTCCTGATCGTCTTCCTGCTGATGGTCGTGGCCACCGCGGCACTGGCGTTCCTCGGATACCGGCGGGTGAAGAAACTGCGCGCGCCGGAGAAGACGATCGATTCGCTCAAGCAGGCGCGCACGGTGCTGCCGCACAGCTTGGGCGCGTCCGCGCACGACGACCGTCTCGCCCTGGAGAAGCCCGCTTCCTAGGCGCGCGTGCGCGAGCCGGTACGACGGCTACTAGGCTCGGTCGCCGTGTCGGCGAACTTGCTTCCGGATCCGTCCAGCGTCCGTTACGACGGACCGTGGACGCATCGGGACGTGCGCGCCAATGGCATTCGATTCCACGTGGTGGACGCGGCGCCCGAGCGGGCCGACGCTCCGCTGGTCGTGCTGCTGCACGGCTTCGCGGACTTCTGGTGGTCCTGGCGTCACCAATTGACCGGCCTGGCCGATCTCGGTTACCGCGTTGTCGCCGTCGACCTGCGCGGCTACGGCGACAGCGACAAGCCGCCGCGCGGCTACGACGGCTGGACGCTCGCCGGTGACGTCGCAGGCCTCATCCGGGCGCTCGGCTACACCGAGGCGACGCTGGTCGGGCACGCCGACGGTGGACTGGTCTGCTGGACCACCGCAGTGCTGCATCCGCGACTGGTTCGCTCGATCGCGCTGGTCGGCTCGCCGCATCCGTCGGCGCTGAAGAGTTCCGTGCTGCGCAACCGCCGCCAGCGCGCGGCCTGGCTGCCGAACTTCCTTCGCTACCAGCTGCCCCGGTACGGCGAACACTTGCTGACCACCGCCGACGGCTTCGAGGTGGAGCGGCTGCTGCGTCAGCGGGTGAGCGCGGGATGGACCGGCACCGCCGAATTCGTCGACACCGCCCAGCGGATGCGTTCGGCGATCCGGATTCCCGGCGCCGCGCATTGTGCGCTGGAGTACCAGCGCTGGGCCTTCCGCAGTCAGTGGCGTCCGGACGGCCGCCGGTTCATGGCGACCATGCGCGAACCCATCCGCATCCCGGTCCTGGCCCTGCGCGGCGATCTGGACCCGTACGTGCTGGCGGGAACCTTCCGCCGCGATCCTCATCTCTCACCGGAGCGGCGACTGGTCACCATCCCGGCGGCGGGGCACTTCGCCCACCAGGAGAACCCGGACGCCGTGACGACGGAACTGGCCAAACTTCTGGCCTGAGCCGCGGGAAATGCCTCCCCGGCCACGAATTACCTGTGGCCGGGGACGCCGATTCAGCTGAGAACGCAGGCGCCGGTGTCCACCGCGGCGCTGACCCGTTCGGCCGCGTCGAGCTGCGCGCGGACCTCCGCGAGCGTGAGCACGTAACCGGTGTCGTCGTCGGTGACGGCGGCGCCGAAGACCACGCCGAGCACCTGCCCGTCGGTATCCACCAGCGGCCCACCGGAATTACCCGCCCTGACCTGGCCGCGGACGGTGTAGACCTCGCGTTCGACGGTGCCGTTGCGGTAGATGGTCGGACCGGTCAGATCCAGGGTCTCGCGCACCCGGGCGGCGCTCGCGGTGTAGGGGCCGCCACCGGGGTAACCGAGCACGATCGCGCTGTCGCCCGACCGCGCGGGCGCGGGCGCGCGCGGGACCACCGGGGCGGTGAGACCGGGCACGGCGAGCACCGCGACGTCCTTGGACGGGTCGAACAGGACCACGTTCGCGTCCAGCGGGCCGCGCGGGGTGTCCACCGCGACGCTCGTGGTGCCCGCGACGACGTGGGCGTTGGTCATCACGCGCTCGGGCGCGATGACGAAGCCCGAGCCCTCCAGCGCCCGCTGACAACTCGGCGCGACCCCGCGGATGCGCAGCACGCTCTGCTGGAGCGAGGCCGCGACCGGGCTGGCCAGCACGCTCGGATCGGGGGGTTCCACGGCCGCGATCGGCGCCCGACCGAACGGCCCGATCACGTCCGGCAAGCCGGAGGTGTTGAGCAGCTTGGAGAACTCGTTGGGCAGCCTGCGCAGCCAGTTCGGCGCGACGTCGTTGACATCGGCGAGCACCCGCGAGCCGTTGATCGCCGTCGCGATGGCCGGCTGCGACGACGTGGCCAGCGGCAGTGCCAGCAGCCACGCGGTGACCAGCACGGCGACCGCCTGCAACACCGCGCCGACCGCGCTGTCCACGCTGCGCGTGAACGGATGACGCATGCCGCTGCGCGCGGCGCGCCCCAGCACCATGCCCGCGACCTCACCGACGATCACCAGCACCACGATCAGCAGCACACCGGTGAGCACTCTGGTGCGGCCCTCGTCGACGTGCACCAGGATGTGCGGCGCGATCAGAATGCCCGCGACCGCGCCGAGCACCACACCGAGGAAGGCCAGCGCGGAGGCCACCGCGCCCTGACGCCATCCCGAGGAGGCGGCCAGCAGCGCCAACAGCACGACGGCGATGTCGAGCCAGGCCGACGAACTCATAACGTCATCCCCACGGCGGCGAGTGCGGTCTCCAGATCACGAACGTCCCCGTGGTCCCATGCTCGGTCCCAGCCGCAGGCCTTGCTGATCCCGGCGAGGATGCCGCCGGTCAGACCCCAGACCAGCATCCCGTCGACCTGGAACGCCGGGCTCTGATAGCCCATGGGGCTGCGGACCAGGAAGCGGTTGGCCGGATCCAGCAGCTGCGCGAGCGGGACGCGCACGACCCGCTCGGTCTCGCTCCGGTCGACCACCCCCACCGCGCCCGGCGTGCGCCAGTACGCGACCACCGGCGTGACGTCGAAGCGAGACGGCGGCACGAACAGTTTCGGCAGCACCGCGAACGGCTCGACACCGGAACGGTCGAGACCGGTCTCCTCGCACGCTTCGCGCAGCGCGGTATCGATCGGCCCGGCGTCGCCCGGGTCGACCGCACCGCCGGGGAAGGCTACTTGGCCTCGGTGCTGGCGCATGGTGGAGGCGCGCTGGGTGAGCAGCACCTCCGCGTCGGCGGGCAGTCCGCCGGGCGCGGCCGGGTCCGGCTCGGGCGAGCCGCCGAACAGTACGAGCACCGCCGCTTGCCGCGGCTTCGAAGTCAGGGTCAGGGCGCGGCGCAGCACACGCTCCCTGGTCAGGGTGTCGGCGTTCTCGGTAGCCGGTTCGGCCGAGCGGGTCAGCCATTCCGGGATGCCGGGCGGCATTTCGATGCTCAACACACACCTCCCCCGCGCATTCGCTCACCGGCCCGCGTGCACGCCCGCACCGTCACCTCCACCATTGATTCGTCCACCCGCATTGTCACGCGGCCACTCCGAGCTTGCCCGCGACCGTATTCGCGATGTCATCCACCCCGCCGAAAGGCCGCACCACGACGTCGGCGACCGATCCGTCGGCACGCACCAGCACCGAGATCGGCAACACCGCGGGAGCCCCGACGGCCGTACGCACTCGCGCGTCGGCGTCCGAAACGCCGGGCAACCGCACCTCCAGCCCACGCAGCCGGGACAGTGCCTTGGCCTCATCAGGGTCGCTGTGCACGGTCAGCACGGTAATCGCGTTCCCGGCGCGTTGGGCGTATTGCTGCAAATACGGCAACTCCTGGGCGCACGGTGCGCACCAGTAGGCCCACAGGTTCAGCAGAGCGGGCTTGCCCGCCAGCGCGGCGGCCAGGTCCACCGGCCTGCCGTTCGCCAGGCAATCCAGCGTTATCCCGGCCAGCGGCCCGCTGCCGGTGGCGGCGGCGCCGGGACAGTCGGGCAAATGGGCGGCGGCGCGCAGGTCATCGGAGACGCCGGAGGCGGCGGGGGGCGACTGCGGCTCCTCCGTCGCGTCGTCGCCGCGCGGCCACACCGCGACCGCCAGCGCCAGCGCCACGATCAGACCTGCCAGTGCCCAGCGCCACGTATGCCCCCTCCTCCTTCGGCCCGAGGGCTCCGAGCTCACCGGCCCACCAGCTCCAGCAGATGCTCGCGCTCCGGCCCTTTCACCAGCTTGGCCGCGGCCTCCGGATCGGTCGGCCCGATACCGAACGACGGGCAGTCCTTGGCCAGGACGCAAGCGCCGCACGCCGGCTTGCGCGAATGGCAGACCCGCCGTCCGTGGAAGATCACCCGGTGCGAGAGCATCGTCCATTCCTTGCGCTCGATCAGCGCGCCGACGATGTGCTCGACCTTGACCGGGTCTTCCTCGTCGGTCCATCCCCAGCGGCGCACCAGACGGCCGAAATGGGTGTCGACCGTGATGCCAGGCACACCGAACGCGTTGCCGAGGATGACGTTGGCGGTCTTGCGCCCGATGCCGGGCAGCTGGACGAGTTCGGTCAGGGTGTGAGGCAATTCACCGTCGTATCGTTCCAGCAGCGCCTGGCCGAGTCCGATCAGCGAGGCGGCCTTGTTCCGGAAGAAGCCGGTCGGCCGGATGTATTCCTCCAGCTCCGCGCGGTTTGCCTCGGCGTAGGCGCGGGCGTCGGGGTACCGGGCGAACAGCGCGGGCGTGGTGAGATTCACCCGCTCGTCGGTGCACTGTGCCGAAAGTATTGTCGCGACCGCCAATTCGAGCGGTGTGGTGAAATCCAGCTCACAATGCGCGTCGGGGAAAGCGGTCGCCAGTTCGCGGTTCATCCGGCGCGCGCGGCGGACCAGCCCGAGCCGGGTTTCCGCCTGTCGCGCCCTGGTTTTCCGTTGTGGAGCCGCGGCGGCGACCGGCGGCGTTCCGTTGGGATCGGAGCCGGGGGCAAGCCCGTTCCCGGCGGCGGTGGAGGGGGAGACGCGCACGCGTCCACCATACGGAATCGGCAGACAACGTTGCCCTTCCAGTTCAGTTGCCGTGTTCCATCTGAGACCTCGACGGTGTTTACTGCTCGTCATGCAAGGACTCGCTGTGGTGCTCTTCCCAGTGGTGCTGATGCTGTTCGCACTGGGTATGGAGCGGGTCGAGAACCGGCTCCGCAAGCTTCTCGAACCCGACGAAGAGGTTCAGCAGTACCTGGACAAGGCCAGTAACGCCGAGGTGAAAGAGCTGACGAAGCTCGGTCTGCCCGCCGCCGTGGCCCGGATGCGCAGGCGTCGCTCCCGCGGTGACGAGATGGACGTGGCCCGCGCGAGCTGACCCGGCGTGCGCGCCGCGCAATCCACTCGTTACGTGGTGTCCGTCACTACGCTGTAGTGACGCCGCGTAGACTGCGCTGTTGGCCGAGTCGCTTCGGTCCAGTACAGAGCCATTTCCCTAAGGAGCACATTCGTGGACGAGGCCCTCGCCAGAGCAGGCATCTTCCAGGGCGTCGAGCCCACTGCGGTGGCCGCCCTCGCCAAGCAACTTCAGCCGGTGGATTTCCCGCGCGGTCATGTCATCTTCAACGAGGGTGAGCCGGGCGACCGGCTGTATATCATCACGTCCGGCAAGGTGAAGATCGGACGCCGCTCGCCCGACGGCCGCGAGAACCTGTTGACCATCATGGGCCCGTCCGACATGTTCGGCGAGCTGTCGATCTTCGATCCGGGCCCGCGCACCTCCACCGCCACCACGGTGACCGAGGTGCGTGCGGTGACGATGGACCGCGACGCCCTCAAGACCTGGATCGACCAGCGGCCCGAGATCGCCGAGCAGTTGCTGCGCGTTCTCGCCCGCCGCCTGCGCCGGACCAACAACAACCTGGCCGACCTGATCTTCACCGACGTCCCCGGCCGGGTCGCCAAGGCGCTGCTGCAGCTCGCACAGCGCTTCGGCACCCAAGAGGCGGGCGCGCTGCGGGTCACCCACGACCTGACCCAGGAGGAGATCGCCCAGCTGGTCGGCGCCTCCCGCGAGACCGTGAACAAGGCGCTCGCCGACTTCGCGCACCGCGGCTGGCTGCGGCTGGAGGGCAAGAGCGTGCTCATCTCCGATTCCGAGCGCCTGGCCCGTCGCGCCCGGTAACGCACGGACTCCACGCCGAACGCCGGGTTCAGCGCTCCACTGAACCCGGCGTTCTGTCGTTCCGGCTAGCCGTGCACGCGCAGGTATTCCAGCTGCGCCTGCACCGAACTGCGCGCCGCGGGCCACAGCCGCTTGTCCACGTCGGCGTACACGCGCCGCACGACCGCCATCGCGCCAGCGTCCGCGCCGAGAACCCGCAGTGCCTCCCGCACCTGACCGAGGCGCTCGTGCCGATGCGCGATGTAATACCGGGCGACCGGTTCCAGATCCGGGTGGTCCGGGCCGTGCGCTGGCAGCAACGCCTTGCCCTGGCCCGCCTCGATCAATCGGTCCAGCGAGGACAGATAGTCGGCCAGCGTGCCGTCGCTGGAGTCCAGCACGGTTGTGCCCGCGCCGAGGATCGTGTCGCCGGTCAGCACCGCGTCGTCGAGGACGAAGCTCACCGAGTCACCGGTGTGACCCGGCGTGGCCAGCACGGTGATGCGCAGGCCCGCCGCCTCGATCACCTCGCCGTCGACGAGGGGAGCGGACGAGCCGCGCAGGAAGCCGGAGTCCTTGGCGCGCACCGGCGTCCCGGTCAGCTCGACCAGCCGATCGATACCGCCGGTGTGGTCGTGATGGCGGTGGGTGATCAGCGTGAGCGCGATCCGGCCACCGGTGGCCTCGGCGATCGCGGCCGTGTGCGACTTGTCCTTCGGTCCCGGGTCCACCACCACACAGTCCGACCGTCCCGGCGCGCGCAGGACCCAGGTATTGGTTCCGTCCAAGGTCATCTGCCCCGGATTGTCGGCGAGCAGCACCGCCGCCGTCTCGGTGACCTGCCGGAGCTGCCCGTAGGCGGGGTGAGTCAACGTCATCGCAAAACCTCGGATAGAAACGGAGCCGACAGTTCCGGTCTAGCGCACCTCGGCGATCAGTTCGACTTCGACCGGAGTGTTGCGGGGAAGTTCGGAGACGCCCACGGCCGAGCGGGCGTGCTTGCCCGCGTCACCGAAGACCTGGCCGAGGAACTCCGACGCGCCGTTGATCACAACCGGCTGATCGCCGAATCCAGGTGCCGAGGCGACGAACCCGACCACCTTCACGATCCGCACCACCGCGTCCAGGCCCACCAGGTCGTGCACCGCCGCCAGCGCGTTCAGGGCGCACAGCCGGGCAGCCTCCTCGGCCTCCTCGATCGAGACCTCGGCGCCGACCTTGCCGACCGCGGACAACTGGCCGTTCACGAACGGCAACTGACCGGAGGTGTAGACCAGCGACCCGGTACGGATCGCGGGAATGTAGGCCGCGACCGGGGCCGCGACCGGAGGAAGGGTGATTCCGAGCTCGGCGAGGTTCTTCTCCCACTGGGTCATCGCGTCACCGTCCTTCGCTACTTGGGCCGCTTGAGGTAGGCGACGTGCTGCTCACCGGTCGGACCGGGCAGCACGGTGACCAGCTCCCAGCCGTCGGCTCCCCACTGATCGAGAATCTGCTTGGTCGCATGCGTCAGCAGCGGCACGGTCGCGTACTCCCACAGGGTCGTATCACTCATGAGCGAGAAGCGTAGCTGTGTTGGATTTGCAGCGCCTTCGGCGCTGCGTGTTCGCGGCCCCTTTGTGGCTCGCGTGTGCGCGACCGCCGCTGGCGACTTCGTCGCGGACGCGACGGCCGCGCACACGCGAGCCGGGCCGCGAACGGCGCATGCTCGGTCTCGCTTCGCTCGAAACCCGGAGTTCGGGTGCGCTGGGGGCGTCGGTATTCGGACGCCGGATATGGGGCGTGCGGCTCGAGTGAGTTGATCATCACCCCGCCCGGTGCGGGATGGTCCTCCGTGGAAGTGCGGCCGCTCTCGCATGCGAGCGCTGTGTTGATTTGCCGACGTCAACGGGATGCTCGGTCTCGCTTCGCTCGAAGAACATGGTTGGGGTGCGCTGGGCGCGTCGGTATTCAGGTGCCGGATATAGAGCATGCGGCTCGAGCGAGTTGATCATCACCTTGCACGGTGCGGGATGGTTGTTCTACGGCTCGGCATTCAGCCCGCGAACGAACGATGCTCGGTGTGGCCTTGCTGCGAAGACAGGGACGGTGGAGTGGGAACCTGGTCCGGATCACCCCTGGTGGCTTCGCATAGTGCGATGGCGATTCATGAGGGAGACGGCCACTTCGCCGGGTGTGCCGGGTCTCGAGCGGCGGCGGGGGTGAGAGCTGGGACCGGCCCGTGTGACCCACCCGTCTGGTACGGCCGGTGCCCCGCTGTGGCGGACCAGTTATAGGCTCGCGATCGTGGGAGTACCAACTGCAGGGCCGCTTTCGGCGGAGCCGGGACTGGACACAAGGTGGCCGAAGCGCGCTGAGCAGGCCCGCTTGCACTACGTCTCCGGCAAGGGAGGCACGGGCAAGTCGACGGTTGCCGCAGCGCTGGCCCTGGCGCTCGCCGCGGGCGGGCGCCGGGTGCTGTTGGTCGAGGTGGAGAGCAGGCAATCGATCGCGCAGCTGTTCGACCTGCCGCCGCTGCCGCCGACCGAGACACGGATCGCCACCGCCGACGGCGGCGGCGAAGTGGTCGCGCTGGCGCTGGACATCGAGCACGCCTTCCTCGAATACCTCGACATGTTCTACAACCTCGGCTTCGCGGGCCGCGCGATGCGCCGGATGGGGGCCATCGAGTTCGTCACCACGATCGCGCCCGGTCTGCGCGACGTCATCCTGACCGGCAAGATCAAGGAATGCGCGGTTCGCGTGGACAAATCCGGTAGGCGGGTCTACGACGAAATCGTGGTCGACGCACCGCCCACCGGCCGGATCGCCGGCTTCCTCGACGTCACCAAGGCCATGGCCGAGGTGGCCAAGGGCGGGCCGATCGCTTCGCAGGCCGAGGGCGTGTCGCGGCTGCTGCACTCCGATCAGACCATGATTCACCTGGTCACGCTGCTGGAGGCGCTGCCGGTGCAGGAGACCGCCGACGCGATCGCCGAACTCACCGCCGCCGACCTGCGCATCGGCACCGTCATCGTGAACCGCGCGACCGAAGGCCAACTCCCGCCCGAACTGGGCGCCCAGGCCGCTCGCGGCGAACTGGACGCCGACGCCATCCGCGCGGGCCTCACCTCCGCGGGCATCACCGTCACCGACGGCGACTTCCAGGGGCTGCTCACCGAAACGATCGAGCATGCCGCCACGCTGCAAGCACAGGACGACAGCGCCGAGGAACTGGCCAAGGTCGACATCTCCCGGCTCTACCTGCCCGCCCTCCCGGACGGGATGGACCTGGGCGGACTGTACGAACTAGCCGAACACCTCACCGCACAGGGAGTCCGATGAGCACGCCGACCCATCCCACGGCTGCCCCGCTGGATATTTCGCGGATCATCGCCGACCCGTCCGCCCGGGTCGTGGTCTGCTGCGGCTCCGGTGGCGTCGGCAAGACCACCACCGCCGCCGCCCTCGCGCTGCGCGCCGCCGAGGAAGGCCGCAAGGTCGTGGTGCTCACCATCGACCCCGCGCGCAGGCTGGCCCAGTCACTGGGCGTCGCCGACCTCGGCAACAACCCCCAGCGGGTGGCGCTCGGCCCCGAGGCCAAGGGCGAACTGCACGCGATGATGCTCAACATGCGCCGCACCTTCGACGACATGGTGCTCGAGCACACCAGCGGGGAGAAAGCGGAGCAGATCTTCGCCAACCCCTTCTATCAGACGGTCGCCTCCTCCTTCGGCGGCACACAGGAATACATGGCGATGGAGAAGCTGGGGCAGCTGGCCCACCGGGGCGAGTGGGACCTGATCGTGGTCGACACCCCGCCTTCGCGCAACGCCCTCGACTTCCTGGATTCTCCCAAGCGGCTGGGCAACTTCCTCAACGGCCGCATGATCCGGGTGATCATGGCGCCCGGCCGGGGCGTGACCCGTCTCGTGACCGGCGCGATGAGCCTGGCGGTGCGGGGTGTGTCCACCGTCGTCGGTGGGCAGATGCTCAAGGACGCGTCGAACTTCCTGCAATCCCTGGAGTCGCTGTTCGGCGGCTTCCAGGAGCGGGCCGAGCGGACCTTCGCCATGCTGTCGAAGCCGGGTACGCACTTCCTCGTGGTGGCGGCGCCGGAACCGGACGCGCTGCGGGAGGCCTCGTTCTTCGTCGACCGCCTCTCCACCGAGCGGATGCCGCTGGCGGGGCTGGTGCTCAACCGCACCCATCCGGTGCTGAGTTCGCTGCCCGCCGATCACGCGCTCACCGCCGCCGACCAGGTGGCGGATTCCGATCCGCTCACCGCGGCGGTGTTGCGGGTGCACGCCCGCCGGGTCGTCACCGATAAACGCGAGCAGCATCTGCTGCACCGCTTCACCGGCGCGCATCCGCGGGTGCCGATCGTCTCGGTCACCGCGCTCCCGTTCGAGGTGTCCGATCTCGACGCGCTGCGCGTCGTGGGCGATCAGCTCACCGGCACGGCGCGCGCGACCGCCTGATACTTAGGCGTATCCGCTATTGCTCCGAACGGAAATATTGCTCCTGAAACGAAACTGAGCCCGCTCGCGCGGGCTCCGTTTCGATGTGGCCGGATTACATCGCCACTTGATGCTGGCGCTGGGCCTGGAAGAAATCGGCCCACGAGGTCACTTCCGGATGCTGCTTCAACAGGGCGCGACGCTGCCGTTCCGTCATGCCGCCCCACACACCGAACTCGACGCGGTTGTCCAGCGCGTCGGCGCCACACTGCATGAGCACGGGACAGTGCCTGCAGATCGTCGCCGCTTTGCGCTGCGCCGCGCCGCGGACGAACAACTGATCGGGATCCACTTCCTTGCATCGGGCCTGGGCTACCCAGGCGATCCTTGCTTCGGCCTGCTCCACGTCCAATCGAGCGATGGGGGTTGTCATGTGCATTTGGTGTGCCCCTTTGCAGTCCGAACACCGGGTCAACGGCGCTCCAGAATCGCGTTGCCACCGCGCAGCACCCAAACCCCGCTGCGAAGTGCACCACATTCCACTTTGAGTGTTAGCTCTATCACACTGGGTTCTCAATCTAGGTAAAGGTATGGCGCTTGCGCAAGACCACCTCGAGATTTTTTGGTACGTCCGTCCCTGCAAAGCGGGGCGCGCACTGGACGGGCAGGCAGATTGCGTACGCGCCCTCATGCGACACGCCGCCCCCGATCGCGCGACACGCCCATTCCGGTTCGCGAACAACCAGTTACGACCCCCGGACAAATGCCGCCAAGAAGGCTCGAACCGCAACCCGTAGTCTTGTTTCGTGCCGATCACACATACGCTCGCGCGGCTGGCCGGCAGTTGCGTGCTGGCCTCCGTGCTCGTCGCCGGGTTGTTGTTCCCGCTCGCCGGCGGCTTCGGGTTCGTCTCCAACCGTGCCGCCGACGCCGTCGACAACGTCTCCTCGGAGCTGGTCGAGGGCACGGCGCCCGCGGTCTCGACCATGGTCGACGCGGCGGGAAATCCGATCGCCTGGCTGTACGAGCAGCGCAGATTCGAGGTCCCCAGCGACCGGATCTCCAACGACATGAAACTGGCGATCGTGTCCATCGAGGACCGTCGCTTCGCCGACCACGAGGGCGTCGACTGGCAGGGCACGCTGCGCGCGTTCCTCACCAACAGCGCCAGCGGCGAGGTCCAGCAGGGCGCCTCGACGCTGGACCAGCAGTACGTGAAGAACTTCCAGCTACTGGTGGTGGCCAAGACCGACGCCGAGCGGCGCGCCGCCATCGAGACCACTCCGGCCCGCAAGATCCGGGAGATCCGGATGGCGCTCACGCTCGACCGGGAGCTGACCAAGGACGAGATCCTCACCAGGTACCTCAACCTCGTCCCGTTCGGTAACTCGTCCTACGGCATCCAGGACGCCGCGAAGACCTACTTCGGCGTCGACGCGGCCGATCTGAACGTCTCACAGGCCGCGATGCTGGCGGGCATGGTGCAGAGCTCGTCCAAGCTGAACCCCTACACCAACCCGGACGGCGTGCTGGCCAGGCGCAACACGGTGCTGGACACGATGATCCAGAACATTCCCAGCCGCGCAGAGGAGTTCCGCGAGGCGAAGACCAAGCCGCTGGGCGTGCTGCCGGAGCCCAAGGGCCTGCCGCGCGGCTGCATCGCGGCCAACGACCGCGGCTTCTTCTGCGACTACGCGCTGCAGTACCTGGCCAACGCAGGCATCAGCCGCGAACAGATCGAGAAGGGAGGATATCTGATCAGGACCACCCTCGATCCCGCCGTGCAGGACTCGGTGAAACGAGCGGTGACCGACGCGGCGAACCCGAATTTGGACAACATCGCGGAGGTCATGTCCGTGGTCGCGCCGGGGCATGACACGCATCCGGTGCTCGCGATGGCCAGCAGCCGCACCTACGGCCTGAACCGGGACGCCAACGAGACCGTGCAGCCGCAGCCGTACTCCATGGTCGGCGACGGCGCGGGCTCCATCTTCAAGATCTTCACCACCGCCGCGGCCATGGAGAAGGGCCTCGGCATCGATGCCCAGCTCGAGGTACCAGGGCGGTTCGAGGCCAAGGGCATGGGTAACGGTGGCGCCCGCGGGTGCCCGGCCGCCACCTACTGCGTGGAGAACGCGGGCCGGTACAAGTCGCCCATGTCGGTGACCGAGGCCCTGGCCACCTCGCCGAACACCGCGTTCGTGAAGTTGATCCAGGCCGTTGGGGTCACCCCCACCGTCGACATGGCCGTCCGGCTCGGCATGCGCTCGTTCACCGAAGCGGGCACCTCCGGCCACGGCAACCAGAGTCTGGCGGACATGATCAAGGACCAGAACCTCGGCTCGTTCACCCTCGGCCCGGTCGCGATCAACCCACTCGAGCTGTCCAACGTGGCCGCGACGCTGGGTTCCGGCGGCCGGTGGTGCCCGCCGAACCCGATCAAGGAGGTCATCGACCGCGAGGGCAAGCAGGTGCCGCTGACCCAGCAGGCCTGCGAGCAGGTGGTCGAGCCCGGCCTGGCCAATACTTTGGCCAACGCGATGAGCAAAGACGACATCTCGGGCACGGCGGCGGCCGCGGCCCAGTCGGTGGGTTGGAATTTCCCGATGTCGGGCAAGACCGGTACGACCGAGAGCCACCGCTCCTCGGCCTTCCTCGGCTTCACGAACGCGCTGGCGGCCGCGGTCTACGCGTACGGCGACAGCCCCACCCCCGGCGAGATCTGCTCGTTCCCGCTGCGCAACTGCGGCGACGGCAACCTGTTCGGCGGTAACGAGCCCGCTCGCACCTGGTTCAACGCGATCAAACCGGTGATACCGCTGTTCCCGCCGCCCGGGTTGCCCCCGCTGGACGACAAGTACGTGCGCGGCGCGAACAACGCGCAGGTGCCCGATGTCGTCGGCAAGACCCAGGGCGAGGCCACCGCGGCGCTGGTGGCCGCCGGCTTCCAGGTGTCGCCGGTGACCGGGGCAGGCGATCGCCCCAAGGGCACCGTGATGGGCACCGCGCCGAACGGGTCGGCGATCCCCGGCTCGGTGATCACGCTGTACATCAGCGACGGCACCGTCCGGGCCGCGCCGCCGCCCGGGCCGCCCGCCCCGCCGCCGGGCATCCCGGGACTGCCGCTGCCGCCGCTGCTGCCACCGATCCCGATTCCGATCCCGATCCCGCGCTGACAGGAGAAAGGGGCCGCGAACCACACGGTTCGCGGCCCCTTTCTCGTCGCGGTCCTACAGCCGCGCCTTCACTGCGGCCGAAATGCGCGAGCCGTCGGCCTTGCCCGCGGCGAGCCCGGTGGCGATCTTCATGACCTGCCCCATCTGGCGCATGCCGGGACGCTCGCCGATCTCCTCGGCGACCTGTGCGATGGCGGTGTCGGCGAGGTCGGCGACTTCGGCGTCGGTCAACTGGGTCGGCAGATACTCGTCGATGATGCGCGCCTCGGCGTGCTCGTTCGCCGCCAATTCGCCGCGCCCGGCCTGCGTGTATACCTCGGCCGATTCGCTGCGCTTCTTCGACTCCTTCTGTAGCACGGAGACGACCTCGGCGTCGGTGAGCTCACGCGCCTGGGTGCCGGCGACCTCGGCGGTCTGGATCGCCGACAGCAACATCCGCAACGTGGAAAGGCGCAGCGTGTCCTTGGCTTTCATCGCGGCGGTGAGATCCGCTCGCAGCTGCGATTTGAGTTCCGACATGCCGCTCACGGTAGCGGCTCCGGGGCGGTGGTCCCACTACATTTGCCGCGCGGCCCGATTTCTCGCCGAGAAAAGGGGCGCTTGTGCGGAAACACACTCGGCGCTCCTGCGCGAGGTCACCTATGCTGGGCAAATGCCCGTGATCTCGACCTCTGCTGTACGTACGACCGCGCTGGGAGCCGCCGGGGCCGCGGTGGCCGGAATCGGCTACGCCTCGCTGGTCGAACGCAACGCCTTCGTTCTACGGGAGGCGACCATGCCTGTGCTGGCACCGGGGTCGTCGTCGTTGCGGATGCTCCACCTCAGTGACCTGCACATGACGCCCGGGCAGAAGCTCAAGCAGCAGTGGCTGCGGGAACTGGACCGGCTGGAGCCGGACCTGGTGATCAACACCGGCGACAATCTCTCGCACCAGAAGTCGGTGCCCGCGGTGGTCCAGGCCCTCGGCGGATTGCTCTCCCGCCCGGGGCTTTTCGTTTTCGGCAGCAACGACTATTTCGCGCCGGTGGCGAAGAACCCGCTGAAGTACTTCAAGAAGGATCACCGCCGCACCTACGGCGCTCCGCTGCCGTGGAAAGACCTGCGCGCGGCCTTCACCGAGCGCGGCTGGCTCGACCTGACGCACGTGCGCCGCGACCTCGAGGTGGCCGGTATCCGCATCGCCACCGCCGGCGTCGACGACCCGCACCTGCAGCGCGACCGGTACGACACCGTCGCGGGAGCCCCGAACCCGCTGGCCGATCTACGGCTCGGCCTCACCCACTCCCCCGAGCCCCGAGTGCTGGACCGCTTCGCCGAGGACGGGTACGACCTGGTGCTGGCCGGGCACACCCACGGCGGCCAGTTGTGCCTGCCCGGCTACGGCGCGCTGGTCACCAACTGCGGAATCGACCGCTCCCGGGTGAAGGGTTCCTCGAAGTGGGGCGAGCACACCCGGTTGCACGTCTCCGCGGGTGTCGGCACCTCCCCGTGGGCGCCGTACCGCTTCTGCTGCCGCCCCGAGGCGACCTTGTTGACGCTGGTCGCCGCGCCGCCGAAGCGACCGGGAGCCGACACGGGCCACGGAGTGTCGGCATCGGAGGCCGTCGCCCGCTAAGGTCCCCTGCCGAGACGTGTGGCAGGTAGGGGACAACTGTGAGTGGATTCGACGACCGGCGCGACGACCCGACGATCATGGGGCGGCCCGCCGGGCCGCCGGATCCTCGGCGACAGCCCTTCAGCGCACCGCATTCCGCGTTTCCTCCGGCGGACGCCGGCGCCCGGCCACCGGAGGCAGGAGCCGGTAGCCCCCAAGAGTGGTCCCCCTGGCAGCCGGGCGGATACGAGCAACCGGCACGCCCCCCTGTCACGCCTTGGCAGCGCGGCGCGTCGGAGCAGCCGAACGGGCCTGCCCCGATGTCCCCGTGGCAACCGGGAGCCGCGACAGGTGACGGCGACGGACCGCTGTATCCGGGGCAGGCCGACCCAGCCACGCAGTGGCAGCCGAACCGAGAGCCCGCCCCGGCACTCCCGTGGCAACCCGGCGTCCAGAGCGACCCACCGACATCTCGGCTGTCGGACAGCGACTCGGGCTCGCAGCCGCCCACACCGGCCGAGCCGACCGTGCTCGCCGAGTGGGTCAGCCGACGGCCAGGGACCCCGGGCCGCGACGATCCCACCGGGTCGGCCCCACCCTTCGGGCAGACACCCTCCGACCAGTGGCCCCCGCAGACCCCGCCGGATCTCGTGCACGGGCGCAACGATCCGACGATGCTCGGACAGCCGCTCGGAGCACTCGACCAGCCCGCCCCCTTCGGCAACCGGCCGCCGGGCCCCGGCGGCCAAGCGACGCCCCAGTTCGGCTATCCGGGCGCCGATCCGTTCGGTCAGCCGGTCCAGGCTTCGCAGTGGCAACCCGCAGGCGGCCCGGTGCAGTACGGCACCCCGCCGGATGGGCGGTATCAGCCCGGCTACGGCCCGCAGGGCGGATTCGGAGGACCACCACCGAACCATCCGAACGGGAGCGGCCGAGGAAAGCTCGTGCTGTCCGCCGGCCTGGCGGTGCTGCTGGTGGCCGGTCTCGTGGCCGGGGTAGTAGCCCTGAGCACGATGAAGACGGACAATGATTCCGCTCGGGACACCGCTCCATCGATGGTGAACGCCCTCACCACCACGACGGTGGACGCGCCCACCCGGACCACGGCCAAAGCGGCACCCACGACGACCGCGCGGGGCTCCGGTGACAAAACACCGGTGATCCCCGGATACCAGGTCGTCAGGGCACCCGACAGCGGCGCAGCCTACGACGTGCCCGGCGACTGGACGATCGCGCCGCAAGGCACCATCGGCGGCTTCGGCGAGCCCCCGAATGCCGTCGCGGGTAAAGGCCTGGCCAGCGAGGGCAAGGGCTACTGCCCCGGATCGACCCGCACCGTCGCTTTCCTCACCGGCTCGGGGACCTCCGACCCGGGAAAGGCGGCCACCGAACTCGGCGTCAAGACCGCCACACTCGCCTATACGGGGACGCCCGGCGGCACACCCGCGCTGCCCATGCCGATGGCTTCGCTGGACGGCTCCCAGCACGGTATGTTCGTGGAGACCAAGGGCACCGTCACCGACGCCAAGCCCGGCTGCGCGAAGGCGTACTCCGTGTACACCGCGGCGTTCCCCAACGACAACGGGACCTTCGTCATGGTGATCGCCGCCGACACCGGCGTCCCGCACGCCCTCGACGCCGACACCGCCAAGCGCATCTTCACCAGCATCCGGCCCCTCGCAGGCTGACTGACCTGCCGGTTTAACGTCTCGGGCCGCCCTGTTGTAAGCTACTCCAGGTCCACTTCACGGGGTGTGGCGCAGCTTGGTAGCGCGCTTCGTTCGGGACGAAGAGGTCGCAGGTTCAAATCCTGTCACCCCGACTCGTGGTTGAGACGACGGGAAGGCCCCTGACCGGTTCACGGTCGGGGGCCTTCCTCGTTATCGAGGACAGCGGTGGCGACGCCGATACCGGAGAGCAGCGAAAAGCAGGGTCGAACGCCTGCGTGCGACCGGACTCGGGCGCTGCCCGTCCCGCGGGCATTGTGGCCGCTCGCCATTGCCGACGAACCCGACACGATGACGGTCGGAGGTCCGTCGTAGGTTGGACCGCTGGTATGCGGGAATATCATCGCTGGAGCCTTATTTCCGCAATCGACGAAAGGTCGGCAGATGAGCAAGCCCGCCGATAGCGTGCCCGCGGACAAACCGCTGTCCGGGAAGACCGCCCTGGTTACGGCGGCCTACACCGGAATCGGCCGGTCGATCGCGAAAACGCTTGCCGCGCAGGGTGCACAGGTCGTGGTGCACCATCCGCACTTTCCCGAGCCCGCCGCGGACGTGGTGAAGGAGATCACCGAGGCAGGCGGCTCGGCGCTGGCACTGGCCGCGGACATCGCCGATCGCGGTGAGTACGAGGAACTGGTGCAGGCGCTGCTCGACGAATGCGGCGGCTGGCACGTGCTGGTCAACACCGCGGCGGTACCGGAGTCCGAGCCGTTCCCGAAGCTCAGCTCGGAGGCGTTCGACAGCGCTTTCGCGGCGACGGTGAAGGGCGTGTTCCACGGCCTGCAACTGGCCTTGCAGCATTTGGCCGACGAGGGCCGGATCATCACCGTCTGCGATCCCGCCGACCCGGGCAGTGCGGTGCACGACGCGACGCGCGGCGCGGTCGAGCAGCTCGGCCAGGCCGTGGCCCCGGACTTCGTGCCGCGGCGGATCACCGTCAACACGGTCAGCTACGGCGTCGGCACGACCGACAACGCGGAACTCGAGACCGCCCTCGCCGCGCTCGAGCCGGCCGAGCCGGGCGCGGTGGTCGCCTATCTGGCCGGTGACGCGGCGAGCACGGTGAACGCGCAGGTGATCCGGCTCAACGGCACCGGCGGCCGGTAGCCCGGCGGCGCGCCCGTCGCAGCGAGCGCGCCGCGGGACGATCAGGCGACGATCGTGCTGCCGTAGGTACTGAACCCACGGCCCAGCGCCTGGCAGGCGAAGCTGCCGTGGAAACCGACCTGGCACGACGCTCCGGCGTGCTCGATGATCGGACCCCACTGTCCCGAGCCGGTCTTCACGTCGTCGATGCGGGGATTGCCACCCGGCAGGGTGTACGGCGTGCCCGGGTCGAAGGTGGGATGCGCGGGCAGCCAAGGCTGGTCGATCGCTATTTCGTTCACCGGCACCGGCACCGGCACGTACGTGTCGCCGATGTAGTAGCTCATATACATGGGAGAGGCGAGATCGCATCCGAGCGATCCGTTCGCGAAGATCGCGCAGTTCGTGCTGCCCACCGAGAAGTACACCGTACCCGGATCCGCTTGGGCGTTACCGGCCGCGAGGATCGGCGCCGCCGCCACGGCGGCGAGTGCTCCGGCGATCTTTGTGCTGCGCTTCATATCGTCTCCTTGTTGCTTCACTGATGGACAACCGGCCCGATGACTCTGCTGAGTCTGTCGAACGGCGAAGAGATTTCGTTTCGCCGGGCCACCACCGACCGGCCGTCCGGACACATCGCCGCGCGCGACGCGGTGAGCAGACGCTAACGCGGCGATAACTTACGGACACCCCATCGACATGCGAGGTCAATAGCGTATACAGCCATGTCGACACGGATAGCGACACTGGCGGACGCGGCGGGCAAATCCCTACGCGACGTGGTGTACGCGGCACTGCGCAGCGAGCTCATGAACGGGGACATCAAGTTCGGCGAACGTCTGACCGAGCCGAAACTCTCCGCGCGATTCGGCATTTCGCGCACACCGATCCGCGAAGCGCTGACCGTCCTGTGCTCGGACGGACTGCTGCAACGCGAAGAATACGGCTTCAGCCCGGTCCGGCCGAGCATCCCGCTGATCCGGGACCTGTACGAGTTGCGAATCACCCTGGAACTGGGCGGTCTTCAGCGCGCGATGACCAATCCCGCGGTCACGCACGACCGGGAGCTGCTGGAATCCGAGCGCGCCGCTTGGCTGGAGCTGCGCGCCGACCCACCGGAACAGGAGCCCGGTTTCGTGGTGCGCGACGAGGAATTCCACGTCACGCTGCTCACCACGGCGGGCAACACCGAGATGGTGCGGGCACTCAAAGCGGTGAATTCCCGCATCCGCCACGTGCGCATGTACGACTTCATGGTCAACAACCGGATCGAGACCACCATCGCCGAGCATCTGGGCATCCTCGACGCCGTGCTGGCGGACGATCTCCCGCTCGCGTATCGGCTGTTGCACACGCACATCGGTGAATCGCTGGACGTGGTGCTCGAACGGGTCACCCGCGCGATCGCGGCGATGTCGCTGGCCACGGATTAACGGGGAGCGGTAGTGGGGCTGGAATTCGATGCGGTGCTCGTCGCGAACCGCGGCGAGATCGCTTGCCGCATCATGCGTACCGCCCGGGCACTCGGGCTGAAAACGGTCGCGGTGTACTCCGACGCGGATGTCGGGGCGGCGCACGTCGAGATGGCCGACGTCGCCGTGCGTCTGGGTCCGGGCCCGGCCGCGGAGTCCTACTTGCGCGCCGACCTGGTGGTGGACGCGGCGCTGGCGACCGGGGCCGGGGCCATTCATCCCGGCTACGGATTCCTCTCGGAGAACGCGGAGTTCGCCACCGTGGTGGAGGAGGCGGGCATCGCGTTCGTCGGCCCCACTGCCGAGCAGCTGCGCGTCTTCGGCGACAAGCACACCGCCCGTACGGCGGCGCGTGCGGTCGGCGTACCGCTAATTCCGGGCAGTGACCTGCTCGAAGCGGCCGATCACGCGGTGGCGGAGGCGGAGCGGATCGGCTTTCCCGTGATGCTCAAGGCGGTCGGCGGCGGTGGCGGCATCGGCATGCAGGCTTGCTTCGGCCCGGACGAGGTGCGCGCGGCCTACGAGCGCGTGCAGCGCATCGCGGCGGCGAACTTCGGTTCGGCGGGCGTCTTCCTGGAACGTTTCGTCGCGCGAGCCAGGCACGTCGAAGTGCAGTTGTTCGGTGACGGCCACGGCCGCGTCGTCAGCCTCGGCACCAGGGACTGCTCGCTGCAACGCCGCAACCAGAAGGTGATCGAGGAGGCGCCCGCGCCGGGACTCACCGCGCAACTGTCGGAGCGCCTGCTCGCCGCGTCCCGGGAACTCGCTCGCTCGGTCGGGTACCGCTCGGCCGGGACGGTGGAATTCGTCTACGACGCCGACAACGGCGCCGCGTCGTTCCTGGAGATGAACACCCGCTTGCAGGTGGAACATCCGGTCACCGAGGCGGTCACCGGCGTCGATCTGGTGGAGTGGATGCTGCGCCTGGCCGGCGGGGACACCTCGATGGTGGACGAACTGCCCGAGAGCGGTCCTGCGATCACCGGTCACGCGGTGGAAGCCCGCGTCTACGCGGAAGATCCCGGCCACGATTACCGCCCCAGCGCGGGCTTGATCACGGCCGCGTGCTTCCCGGACGACGTGCGGGTCGACACGTGGGTCGACACCGGTTCGGAGGTCAGCCCGTATTACGACCCGTTGCTGGCGAAGGTGATCAGCGCGGGCGAGAGCCGAGCGGACGCCTTCGCCGCACTGCGCACCGCGCTCGCCGCCACGCGGATCTACGGCGTGCAGACGAACCTGCCGCAGCTGCGCCAGGCCACGGCCGAGGGCCGGGTGCTGCGCACCGAGCACACCACCACCACGCTGGCCGAGATCCGCCCGGCCGGCCGCCGCATCGACGTACTGCGTAGCGGGACCATGACCACGGTGCAGGACCACCCCGGCCGGATCGGCCTGTGGAACGTCGGCATTCCGCCGTCCGGCCCGATGGACGACCTCTCCTTCACCCTCGCCAACACCGCGGTCGGCAACCCGGCCGGGGCCCCCGCGCTCGAATGCACCCTGGAGGGCCCGCGATTGCGCTTCTCCGATACCACCGTCGTGTGCGTGACCGGTGCGCCTGCTCCAGTGACGATGGACGGCCGCTCGGTGTCCATGTGGGAGCCCGTCACGGTGGCCGCGGGCGCGGTGCTGGACATCGGCGCACCCACCGACACCGGCCTGCGCACCTATCTGGCGGTACGCGGCGGCATCGACGCGCCGCTCTATCACGGCAGCGCGGCCACCTTCACCCTCGGCGGATTCGGCGGGGTGACCGGTAGCGCCGTAACCACCGGCGACGTGCTCGGCATCGCCCCGGTCGACGCGAGCGCACTCGGCTCACCCGCCGCGGTGCCGCCGGATGAGCGGCCCGGCTTCACCCACGAGTGGCAGCTCGCGGTTGGCGTCGGCCCGCAGACCTCCGCGTACTTCACCGACGCCGACATGATCCAGTTCTGCACGCACCCGTGGCGGGTCGGCAGCCACGCCAATCGCACCGGCATCCGCTTGGAGGGCCCGAAACCGGCCTGGTCGCGCACCGATGGCGGCGAGGCCGGGCTGCATCCGTCCAACCTGCACGACAACCCCTACAGCGTGGGCGCGCTGAACGTCTCCGGTGACACGCCGATCCTGCTCGGGCCCGACGGCCCGAGCCTCGGCGGATTCGCCTGTCCGCTGACGGTGGTGTCCGCGCATCGCTGGCGGATGGGACAGTTGCGTCCCGGCGACTCGGTGCGGTTCGTGCCGGTCGACGACGACAAGGCGGCCGCGTTGCGTTCGTCCGGCGGCGGTCGCGTGCCGGATCTGGTCACCGATGCTGCTGCGGCCCTGCGTGATCGCGGTGTTCTCGGCGGACTCGAGGCATCGCGGGACCGTCCGCGGGTGCGGTACCTGCGCGGCGGGGACGACAACGTCCTGGTCGAATACGGCGAGATGGTGCTCGACCTCGGGCTGCGCATGCGGGTGCACGCGCTGGCCGAAAGCCTCGCGGGCGTCCGGCTGCCCGGCATTCTCGACGTGACGCCCGGCGTCCGGTCCCTGCACATCCACTTCGACCCCGCGGTGCTGCCGCTGTATCGGCTGCTCGGCACGTTGACCGAACTCGAACTCGAGTTGCCTGCCACGACCGACCTGGTGGTGCCGAGCCGCACCATCCGGTTGCCGCTGTCGTTCGACGACCCGTCCATCGCCGAAGCCATCGACCGTTACCGCAGCGGTGTGCGCGACACCGCGCCATGGCTACCGTCGAACATCGAGTTCATCCGCCGTATCAACGGGCTCGCCGGCGTGGACGATGTGCGCACCACCGTCTTCGACGCCGAGTACCTGGTGCTCGGACTCGGGGACGTATACCTCGGTGCGCCGCTGGCGGTTCCGCTGGATCCGCGGCACCGCCTGGTCACCACCAAATACAACCCGGCACGCACCTGGACCCCGTCGGATGCCGTCGGCATCGGCGGCAAGTACCTGTGCGTGTACGGAATGGCTTCCCCGGGCGGCTATCAACTGATCGGCCGCACCGTGCCGATCTGGTCCAGCTACCGGCAGTCCGCGCCGTTCGAACCGGGCACGCCCTGGCTGTTCCGGTTCTTCGATCGCATCGTGTGGGAGCCGGTCGGCGCGCAGCAGTTGCTCGAGTACCGGCGCGCGGCCGAGGCGGGCAGGTTCGACGCCGAGGTGAGCGAGGGCAGTTTCGCGCTCGCCGACCACCTGCGCCTGTTGCGCACCGAGGCCGACGCCATCGCCGAGTTCGAGGCCGGGCAGGCCGCCGCGTTCGAGGCGGAGAAGGACGCCTGGCTGGCGGCGGGCGAATTCGAGCGCCGCATCGTCGTGCCCGTCGCCGCGCCGATCGACGACCCGTTCGCCGGGCTGCCCGCCGACGCGACCGTGGTGTCGGCGCCGATGATCGGCAATGTCTGGCGGGTGGAAGTCGAACCAGGTCAGCAGGTCCGGGCCGGTGCGCCGGTGGCCGTCCTGGAGGCGATGAAACTCGAATTACCCGTGCACAGCCCGAGCGCGGGCACCGTGCTGAAGGTGCTGACCACGCCCGGCGCCAAGGTGGAGCCGGGCTCGCCACTAGTAGTGATCGGAGTCGACTGAATGCCCGCAGGCGTCCTAGGCAATACGGCGGCCGACCCCGTCGAACGCGTCGCGGCCGCCTATCGGCGGATCGCCGAGGTCGATCGGCCGGAGGTGTGGATCACCCTACGACCGGAATCCGAGGTCGCCGCCGAAGCGGCCGCCCTCGCGCGGCGGCTCGCCGCCGGAGAGTCCTTGCCGCTGGCCGGAGTTCTGGTGGCGGTGAAGGACAACATCGATGTGGCGGGCCTGCCGACCACCGCGGCCTGCCCGGAGTTCGCCTACCTGCCGGAGGTGACCGCGGCGGCGATCGAGCGATTGCTCGCGGCCGGGGCGCTGGTGCTGGGGAAGACGAACCTGGACCAGTTCGCCACCGGGCTGGTCGGGACGCGCAGCCCGTACGGCGCGGTGCGCAACGCCCGCTATCCGGAGCTGGTGGCAGGCGGGTCCAGTTCCGGTTCCGCCGCCGCGGTGGCACTCGGCATCGCGGACATCGGCATCGGCACCGACACCGCAGGGTCCGGCCGCGTGCCCGCGGCACTGCACGGGATCGTCGGCATCAAACCGACCTTGGGGGTGATTCCGGCGCATGGGACCGTGCCGGCCTGCGCCGATTACGACGCCGTCACGGTCTTCGCCGCCGACCTCGACTCGGCGGTGTCCGCGGCCGCGGTGATGGCGGGCCCCGAGCCGCGCGACCCGCGCAGCCGGACCTGGCCCGCCGACGTCCGGCTGGCCGCCCCGCTCGCGCCGCGCATCGCCGTGCCGCGCCCGGAGGACCTGACCGCGCTCGGCGAGCCGTATCGGGAAGCGTTCGCCCGCACCGTCGCCGGTGTCGCCGATATCGGCGCGAAGACCGAGGAAATCGACATCTCCGTCCTCATAGACGCCGCGCTTCTGCTCTACGACGGCGCGCTCGTCGCCGAACGTCATGCCGCGGTGGGCGCGTTCCTGGACACCGCTCCCGAGGGCGCCGACCCCACGGTCACCGCGATCATCGGCGCGGCGCGGGAGAAGACCGGCACGGCGTTCGCCGCCGATCTCGAGCGGCTGGCCCGCGCGAAGGCGGCGGCCGCCGGACTGCTGCACGGCTTCGACGCACTGCTGCTGCCGACGACCACCGAACATCCCAGCATCGCAGCGGTGCGAGCCGATCCGATTCGAATCAACCGGCGGATGGGCACTTACACCAATTTCTGCAACCTGCTGGACATGGCCGCCGTCGCCGTCCCAGGCGCGTCCACCGCCGACGGCGCGCCGTTCGGAGTCATGCTGGTCACCCCCGCCTTCGCCGATCAGGTGGCCGTCGACCTCGCCGCCCGCCTGCTCGGTTCGGAGAGCTCGCCGCTGCTGGTCGATCGCGGTGTCGACCTCGCCGTCTTCGGAGCACACCTGCGTGGGCAGCCGCTGCACTTCCAGCTCGAGCAACTCGGCGCCCGCTTTCTCGGCGAGATCCGGACCACCGACGCCTACCGGCTGACCGCTCTCGACACCACGCCGCCCAAGCCGGGACTGGTGCGGCACGGACCGGGCCGCGGCGCCCCGATCGAGGGAGAACTGTTCCGCGTCTCCGCCGCCGGATTGGGTGCGTTCCTCGCCGAGCTTCCCGCTCCCATGGCCCTGACCAGCATCGAACTCGCCGACGGCCGCGAGGTCGTCGGTTTCACCTGCACCTACGATGCCGCGAGCGCCGCTACCGACATCACCCATCTCGCGAGCTGGCGCACCTACCTCCAACGTGGTTCCTAGGTCGCGCTTTTCACCGATGGCCCATGGCCGCGAGGGCTCCTCGCCGCCATGGGCCATTGCGCTGCCCACCTGATTAGACATTTGTGCTAGACAGTTGTGCCAGTCTGTGTTAGACATATGTCTAAGACATTTGGTCAATCCAGTGGGAGTCGAGGAAAGTAATGAACGCCAAATCCGTAAGCCAGCTCCGCGTGCTCGTCGCAGGCGGCGGCATCGGCGGCAACGCCGTCGCGCTGCAACTGCTCCGGTCCGGCATCCGGGCCACCGTCGTGGAGCGCGCCACGGCGCCGCGGCCCGGCGGACAGGCCGTCGACCTGCGCGGGCCCAGTCGCGAGGTGGCCGAGCGGATGGGCATGATGCCGGGCATCCGCGACTACCAGCTCGACGAGCGGGGCATGAAGTACGTCGACGACGCGGGCCGCGAGATCCTCCGCATGTCCGCCGAACTCTTCGACGGCAAGGGCGCGGTCGCCGAAATCGAGATCACCCGAGGGGATCTCAACCAGGTGCTGCTCGACCTGCTCGCCGCGGAGGGCGGCGTCGACTACCGGTACGGCGAGTGGATCACCGAGATCCGGCAGGACGACGCGGGCGTCGACGTCACGTTCGCCTCCGGCGCGGCCGAGCGGTTCGACATCGTGATCGGCGCGGACGGGCTGCACTCCGCCACCCGCCGGATGGTCTTCGGCCCCGAGGAACAGTTCGCGACGTACCTGGGCGGATACATGTCGTTCTTCACGCTGGCGCGCCCGGAAGACCTGGAGCCGCACTGGTTCACGATGCATTCGCTGGTGGGCGCCACCGGGCTGGGCATGCGTCCCGACGCCGACCCGGCCACCTGCAAGGCGCTCGTCGTGATCCGCTCGGCCGCCGATCCCGCGCTGCGCCGGGATGTCGCCGCACAGCAGCAGTTCATCCGCGACCGCCTGGCCGGCGGCGGCTGGGAATCGGCTCGCGTCGCGGCGGCCGTGTCCGAGGCGCCGGACTTCTACTTCGACGAGCTGGCCCGGATCGACATGCCGAGCTGGGTCGAGGGCCGGGTGGTCCTGCTCGGCGACGCGGGTTACTGCGGTTCACCGCTCACCGGCCAGGGAACCGCGATGGCGCTGGTGGGCGCGTACGTCCTCGCCGGTGAGCTGGCCGCGCACGCCGACAACCCCGGCCGGGGCCTGGCCCGCTACGAAGAAGTGCTGCGTCCCTTCGTGAAGACGGCCCAGCAGTTGCAGCCGGGCGGCCTGAACGCCATGACGCCCAAGTCCCGTTTCGGCATCCGCGCGGGCCACGCCCTCAGCAAGCTGATGATGTCGAAGGCGATGCGCCCGGTGATGATGCGGATGTTGAGCAAGACCGAGAGCTACGACCTGCCCGACTACTCGGCCGCGACGGTCTGAGCCGACGCGCGGCGGGGTCGCGCTTCGACCGGAGTCCCGCGCGGCTCCGGTCGACGACGTGCCGGATCAGGCGATCACCGTCCGGTCGTCGAGCAGGAACGGCAGCACGAAGTCGCGCAGCATCGCCCGTTCCTCGTCTTCACCCGCACCGGGCAGCGTCAGCAACGACACCATCGCACGCACCACCCACCGACCGAGGCGCTCGGCGGCGATCGCGGGCAGCCCGGGGCGGAATCCGGCGACGAAGTCCGTGGCCAGCGCGTCCACCACGCCCGCCGAATTCGCCAGCTGGGCAACGATGCCCGCGTTCGACGGTTCGAACCAGACCGCCAGATGCGGCGTTTTCCGTACCTCGGCGAGCAGCGCGGTCAACGTGTCGAGCAACTGCTCCCCCGGCTCCGCGCTCGCGGGCACCGCGCGGTCGCGCCAGACTCGCTCGATCAACTGCCGCGCCTCCCGCCCCGCGAAGGCCACATACAGCGCCTGCCGATTCTCGAAGTAGCGATACAGCGTCGCTCTGGAACAGCCTGCGGCGTCGGCGACTTCGGCCATGCCGACCCCGCTGACACCCTTGTCGATGAACAGCGCGCGCACCGCGTCGAGAATGCGCTCACCGGCCAGCTCGGTGCGGCCGTCGGCCAGCCAATCGCCACTCATTGCCGTGTCCTCTCCTACTTCACCGCACCGCGGCGCCACTCCGACAGCGGTGCGGACCGCCGCACCGAGTTCTCCGGCCCGCCGACGCCGGATTCACCGGCTGCGGCGCGGGCGGACGTGCGCGGTCCGGCTCGCGCCATCGCCGCTCAGCCCCTGCACCGGAACGGCACAGTAGTCGGCCTGCGAACGTACGGACCGCTCGCGTACTCGACCGCGTCGATGTCGACCACGTACTCGGGGAACCGATCGAGCAACTCCTCGAGCGCGACCCTGGCCTGCATCCGCGCCGCCGCCGCACCGAGACAGTGGTGCGGCCCGTGCCCGAAGGTGAGGATGCGCTGCGGGTTCCGGTCGATGTCCAGTTCGGCGGCGTCCGCGCCGAACGCGCGCTCGTCGCGGTTGGCGGACCCGTACACCAGCAGCACCTTCCGCCCCGCCGGCACCGTTTTCCCGGCCAGTTCGACATCGCGCGTCGCGGTTCGCGCCAACCCTTGCACCGGTGAGGTGAGCCGGGCGAACTCCTCGATCGCGACGCGAATCCGGTCCGGCTCCGCGGCGAGTGCGGCGCGCTGGCCCGGGTGCTGTTGCAGCAGTTGCACGGCGCCGCCGAGCAGGCCCGTGGTGGTGTCGTTGCCGCCCGCGACCATGGTCCAGGCGTAGGCGAGGATTTGGATCAGCCCGCGCACGTCCGTGTCGTCGGCCGCCATTCCCGCTTGGACCAGCAGTGACACCGTGTCGTCGCCGGGATCGGAGCGCCTGCGTTCGATCAGCCCGGCGAAGTAACCCATCATCTCCGCCGACGCCGCCTGCGCCTTGGTGTTCGTCCGGTCGATGCTGCCCGCGACGACGGCGTCGGTCCACCCGTCGAACCTCGCCCGGTCCTGTTCGGGCACCCCGAGGTAGTACGCCACCACCATGCTCGGCAGCGGCTTGAACAGCTGCTCGACGATGTCACCGCCGCCCTGTGCCCCGAGGTGGTCGAGCCGGTCGCGCACGAACCGGCGGACCACCGGCTCGACTTCCTCGACCTGACGCGGGGTGAACCCGCGAGCGACCAGTTTGCGGAAGTCGGTGTGCTGCGGCGGGTCCTGCATCACCAGCGGGGGGTTGTCGGTCAGGCCGAGTTCGTCGAGTTCGCCGTATTCCACCGTCAGCCCGTCGCGAGAGGAATACGTTTCGCTGTCGCGTGCCGCCGCGTACACGTGCTCGTGCCGGGTGAGCACCCAGTAGTCGTTCTCCGGGCGCGCCGCCGGTACGACGTGCTGTACCGGATCGTGCTCACGCAGCGCCCCGTACATCTCCCAAGGCGATGCCCAAGTGGGGCCGGAACGGAGTTCGAACACCGGAGCCGACCGATACGCAACGTTCACCATGTATCGACCGTAAGACAGAACTACGAATCTGTCTAGAACAGGTTTCAGAAGGTGGGCCGATCACCCTCGCGACCAGCCCAGCCGCACCCTTCCGCTGCGGACTCCGCGCCGGGGCACTCATCGGTTACCTTCGGCAGCGGCAACCACCGTGTCGTTGCCGGTCAGCTCCAGGAAGAGCCGGTGCGAGCGTCCGCTCCGCGTCCGCGTCCGCCGGGCCGGCCACCCCTCGTAGACCGGCCCGGCGGACACCACCCCCGAGGTCCGGCCTGTCACCCCTCGAGACAGGTCGTTCCCCGGTTCGCACCTTCGGTGCTGGGCTTGTTCCTCCCGCGAGACAAACAATGCAGGCCGGCGCTTGGCACGCACTTAAGAACACCTTGCAAGATCGAAACCGCAGGTGAGTGCACCTTTATCAAGCGGTGCCCGGCAAGCTCCTACCGCGCGGAGCCGGATCGCGGGATGATGGTGACGAGTGCGCCGAACGATTGGGAGCGACGATGGAAACCGTGGTGGTCTGGATTCTGGCCAGCCTGCTGTACTGGTGGGGCCTGCTGTAGGTGTACGAACCTGGCCGCCCGAACCCGGCCAGGTCCACTACAGGTCGTCGTAAATCTTGCTGGAAGGCTTGCCGACGCCGATCGACTCGGACGCCGCCTTTCACCGCACCGGCACCGAGACTGGCCGATGGACCAGCGGCGGCCGGGCGATCCGCGGTGACGGAATCCGTCATACCATCCGTGTCGCGTGTCCGATCCCGGCGTATGCCGTGGCAGGAAGGGCCGCGGCGCACGATGGCGCTCCAAACTCGGTCCGGACTGTTCCGAGAAAAGGAGTGAAGATGCTTACTGTCCTACCCATCAGGTACGTCGCGGACGTGGAAGCGTGCCGGGAGTTCTATGCCGGCCTCGGGCTGGCGCTCGACCCGGAGGGGAGTCTCGATGTCTGGGCGCAACTTTCGGGCGACGCGGGCGCGGTCGGGTTGCACGACTTCAGGGTGTCCAAGGGGCGTCCGGCCGGATCGGTCGAGCTCGGCTTCGCGACCGACGAGAAGCTGGAAGTGGTCGCGAATCGGCTGCGCGAACGAGGCTACGACTACGAGATCCATGACGAGGACTTCGGCCGCAGCTTGCGGGTCGTCGATCCGGACGGCGTGACGCTCCAGATCCAGGAGATCGACATGGAGATCGCCAAGGCGTCCGAGTCCGCCTTGGCGACGGACACGCGCGACGAGTGACACCGATCGGCTCGGTGTAGCGATCGCCGGTAGGTCGAGCGCGTCGCCCAGCGCCGAAGCGCGGTAGTCCGCCGTCGGCGCGGCGGGCGTGGTGGCGTCCCGCTCGTCACCGGGGATCGCGGTGTCGAGTTCCGTTTCCCAGCGGTCGAGCCTGCTCGCCGGATCGCCTGCACCTACCGGGCGAACAGGATCGTCCGGACACGCCGAAGGCAGGCGCGCGCCGATGACGCACACCTGCCTTCGATGCGGGCGCTCAGCCCTGCGAGCTGTCGTCGAGCCCGGCGCGCACGCCCTCCTCGACCCGCTTGCCGAGGTCGGCGTCCACGTTCTTCCAGTACTCGAAAACCCGGCCGAGCACCGGTTCCCGCACACCGCCGAGCACGTGGCCGACGATGTTGCGCACCAGCCGCTCGCGTTGCGCGTCGTCGAGCACCTCGCGGACCAGGGTGCCCGCCTGGGTGAAGTCACCGTCCTCGGCGTGCCGGAGGTAGCCCGTCCGCACGATGGCCGGGTCGAAGTCCCAGATGCCGCCGTCGGCCGCCCGCTCCGGGGCGGCGTGCGGGCCACCGAACGAATTCGGCGCGTACACCGGCACATTCGGCTCGTTGTAGTGGTACCGCATGGCGCCCTCCTTGGAGTAGGAGTTCACCTCCGCCGCCCTGGCCTGGTTCGGCGGCAACTGCGCGTAGTTCGTGCCGATGCGGTAGCGGTGCGCGTCCGCGTAGGCGAAGACGCGGCCGAGCAGCATCTTGTCCGGCGAGAAGCCGATGCCGGGAACCACATTCGACGGCTCGAACGCGGCCTGCTCGATATCGACGAAGTAGTTGCGCGGGTTGCGGTTCAGCGTCCACTTGCCGACTTCGAGCAAGGGGTAGTCCTTGTGCGACCACACCTTGGTCAGGTCGAACGGGTTGAACCGGTAGCCTTCCGCCTCCGCGCCCGGCATGACCTGCACGTACACTGTCCAGCTCGGGAAGTCGCCGCGCTCGATCGCCTCCCACAGGTCCTTGCGGTGGTAATCGGCGTCCTCGCCCGCGATCCGGTCGGCGTCGGCCTGGGTCAGGTATTCGATGCCCTGGTCGGTCTTGAAGTGGTACTTGACCCAGAAGCGCTCGCCCGCGGCATTGATCCACTGATAGGTGTGCGATCCGTAGCCGTTCATGTGCCGGTAGGACTTCGGGATGCCGCGATCGCCCATCAGCCAGGTCACCTGGTGCGCGCTCTCCGGGCGCAGGGTCCAGAAATCCCACTGCATGTTGTGATCGCGAAGACCGTTGCCGGGCAGGCGCTTCTGTGACCGGATGAAGTCGGGGAACTTGATCGGGTCCTTGATGAAGAAGATGGGCGTGTTGTTGCCGACGAGGTCGTAGTTGCCGTCCGCGGTGTAGAACTTCACCGCGAATCCGCGCGGGTCACGCCAGGTGTCCGGGCTGCCCTGCTCACCGGCCACGGTGGAGAATCGCGCCAGCGACTCCGTGCGCGCGCCGGGCTGGAACAGTTTCGCCTTGGTGTACCTGCTGACGTCGTTGGTCACGACCAGTTCGCCGTAAGCGCCCGCGCCTTTGGCGTGCACGATGCGTTCCGGCACCCGTTCCCGGTTGAACTGGGCGAGCTTCTCGATGAGGTAGTGGTCGTGCAGCAGGATCGGGCCTTGTGCGCCCGCGGTGAGCGATTCGTCGTCGCTCTCTACCGGAATACCGGTGTTCGTGGTGGTCGGCTTCGTCATAGGACTCCTCGGCTGGTGGACGTCGTCCCGGGAGTGCTACCCGGGGTGGCAAGGTGCGGACCGCTACTCGGAACGGCAGGTCGGGCACAGCCCCCAGAAGACGACCTCGGCTTCATCGACCACGAATCCGTGAGCGTCCGAAGGGTCCAGACATGGGGCTTCGCCCACGGCGCAGTCGACATCCGCGACCGCACCGCAGCTTCGGCACACCAGATGGTGGTGGTTGTCACCGATCCGGGTCTCGTAGCGCGCGGACGAGCCCGCGGGCTCGATCCGCCGCAGGATCCCGGCGCGCACGCAAGCGTGCAAGACGTCGTAGACAGCCTGCGTGGACACCGAGCCCAGCGCGTCCCGCACGGTGGCGGCCACTGTGTCGGCATCCGAATGCGGCCGCGCGGCAACCGCGTCCAGCACCGCGATCCGCGGGGCGGTGACCCGCAAACCCGCTGCTCGCAGCCACTCGCGTGGATCGGCGCTGTTGGTGTGCATGCTTCGATTCTGGCTCTTTTCTGGAATAAGTCAAGAAAATAATCTGGAATCATTCAAGAAAATTTTCGGGCCCGAAGACCGCGTCTACCGGCCGCGACTCCCCGAGCACGACCTCGAACACGCCCTACCCGAAGTGGCGGGCGTCACAGATCTGCCCCGGAATAGCCTGCGGGAGCCGGTGGTTGAAACCCCTGTCGGCGTCCGGACAGCCCCGGGCCGCACCCTTCGTCGCTTCGAGCGACCACCCGCCGAGAGGCGCTTGTGGGACGTCGACGGTTGTGACACCGATATGGTGTCCGAGCTCGCAGCGCCGCCGGATTCCTCGCGAATCCGGCGGCGTTGTCATTTCCGACCACATCGGTCGAGTGGCACCTGAGCGTGCGGTTCTCGCGATTCGCCGCAGCCATGTGCCACCGACGGAGTTCTGCGCCGAGTCGTACTCGCTCTGCGGCGGCGGGGGCGATGCGGGAGGATGCACTTCATGGCGTCGCGGGACGGGACCTTGCACCGCAGGCTCGGGCTCACCGATTCGGTGGTCATCGGGTTGGGGGCGATGGTGGGGGCGGGGATATTCGCGGCGCTGGCGCCCGCGGCTGCTTCGGCCGGGAGCTGGTTGCTGGTGGCGCTCGCGGTGGCGGCGGTGCTTGCGTACTGCAACGCGACGTCGTCGGCACGGCTGGCGGCGCGGTATCCCGTGTCCGGTGGAGCGTATGTCTACGGCCGGGAGCGGCTCGGGCCGTTCTGGGGATATCTCGCGGGGTGGGGATTCGTCGCGGGCAAGTCCGCCTCGTGTGCGGCGATGGCGCTGACCGTCGGTAGCTACGCCTGGCCCGAGCAGGCGCATGCCGTGGCGGTGGGGGCGGTGGTGACGATCACCGCCGTCAACTACACCGGGGTGCAGAAGTCGGCGTTCGTGACCCGGGTGCTCGTCGCGGTGGTGCTCGGGGTGCTGGCCATCGTCATCGTGATCGGGCTTGCGGGAACGCACTCGGCGGCAACGGCCTTGCCCGACCGGATCGGCCCGCGCGAGGTGCTCACGGCGGCGGGGCTGCTGTTCTTCGCGTTCGCGGGGTACGCCCGCATCGCCACGCTCGGCGAGGAGGTACGCGACCCGCGACGCACCATTCCCCGTGCCGTCATGATCGCGCTCGGACTCGCCCTCGTGGTCTACGCGCTGGTGGCGGTCGCGGCGCTGAGCGTGCTCGGCTCCGCCGGATTGGCCCAGGCCACCGATCCACTGGCGCGAGTGGTCGGTGCGGCAGGCGTCCCCGCGGCCGCTCCGGTGGTGCGGATCGGCGCGGTACTCGCGGCGACCGGATCGCTGCTCGCGTTGATCCTCGGCGTATCACGCACGGTGCTCGCCATGGCGCGGGACCGTTATCTGCCGGGCGCGCTCGCCGCCGTGCATCCGCGGTTCGGGGTGCCGCACCGCGCGGAACTGGTGGTCGGCGCGATGGTCGCCGTGGTGGCCGCTCTGTTCGATCTGCGCGCGGCCATCGGATTCTCCTCGTTCACCGTGCTCTTCTACTACTTGATCGCCAACATCTCCGCCGCCACCCTGACCACGGATGAGAACCGCCCGCCTCGGTGGGTTCCCGTGGTCGGCGCGGTGGGCTGCGTCGTCGTCGGGTTCTCCCTGCCCCTCGGCTCCGTGCTCGCCGGGCTCGGCGCGCTGGCACTCGGCACCGCGTTATATGGCCTGGCCAGGCGCTCCCGCCGATGACGCCCGCCCGTCGCGGCACGGACCAGGCCTGCCACCGCACGTGCTCGGCAGGCCGATAGCGGCCACGCGTCCCCGAACGCTCGCCCCTTTGCGCGAGGGGTATGCGATAAGGGTGTCGGCCGATCGAGTTTCAACGACAAGGCGCCCGCGTCCGGACCGACCCGCGCGGATATCGGACGTCCAGTTCCCCGCCTGTTGCCCGTGTGATCAGGCGAAAGGGCGCTAGCCTCTTGCGTATGGGGCGTTTCGGTGGATTCCTGGCGGGAATCGCGGCAGTTTCGCTGGTGGCGGGCAATGTGTTCGCCGGAAGCGCGGTGGCCGCGCCCGGCGAGCAGGTGCGGTGCGCGGTCAGCTCGGGACGTGATCTGGAGCGGGCGGCGCCGGAACAGGTCGGTCTGGATTCCGGGAAACTTCAGGACGCACTGACCTTCGCGTCCGGCCGAAACCGGTTCAACGTGCAGGTGTTCCGGCACAACTGCCTCATCGGCGAGGGTCCGACGAACGACCAGACCGGCAACGTGGCCTGGAACATTTGGAGTTCGACGAAGAGCGTCGTCTCCTTGCTCGCCGGAATCGCCTGGGACCAAGGAAAACTCGATCTCCGAGCACCGATCGACCGCTATCTGCCCGCCGGGCTCGGCGATGCGGCGCACCGGTCGATCACCGTCGAGAACCTGCTCACCGAGACCTCGGGCATGCGGGTCGGCGTGCTGACCGAGGGCGTCACCGGTGTGATCCCGGTCGACCCGGACAGCGCGGTGCAGGCGCTCGGCGTGCCGTTGGACAATCCACCGGGCACCGTCTTCACCTACAGCCAGCGCAATGTCGACCTGCTGGCCTACGTGCTGGAGCTGGCCGTCGGCGAGCCTCTGCAACGGTTCGCGCAGCGCGAGTTGTTCGATCCGCTCGGCATTCTCCGCGGCGATTACTACTGGGCGCGCGACCGCTCCGGGCACACCTATGGCTACGCGCATCTGATGATCCCGCCGAACGACTTCGCGAAACTCGGCCTGCTGGTGAGCAACGACGGGCGATGGGGCGCGCAGCGAATCGTCTCCACCGACTACTTGACCATGGCACGCACGCCGTCGCCCACGAACGCGTGCTACGGCTACCTGTTCTGGCTCGGGAGCGGTTGCGCCGAGATCGCCGACTTCCTGCCCCGTGACGTGTACGCGATGGCCGGGCTCGGGTTGCAGAACGTCTTCGTCATTCCGAGCCTCGATCTGACGGTGGTGTGGACCGGCGTCTTCGGAAACGTCAGCAGCCAGGGCGTGTCGGGCGTCGTACAGAACACCCAGGAACTGCCCTACGAGTTCTTCCGCAAGGTGTTCGACGCGTTCGACGAGCGGCCGGTGCCCGACCCGGGGCCGTACGTCGAGCCGCCGCTGCGGCTGGACCCCCGCCGCTTCGTCGACACGGACATCCTGATCGCGGTGTTCGGGCTCGGTCCCGCCGCCTATCCGGGCTGCAATGTCTTCGCTTGCCTGAATCACCCGCTGGACCCGCCGTTCGCGGACACCCCTCCTGGGTGCGCCATCCTGGTCTGTCTCGGACCCGACCCGCGCACCCCGGGCATCCGCTGAGCGGCGCGGTGGACTACCGGGCCGCGGACAAATCCGTGACCCAGCCGTGCACGCTGTCGGTACGCAGTGCCGCGTAGTGGCGTTTGCGCAGCCCCTGGGAGATCGGACCGGGCACGCCGTTCGCCACGACGCGACCGTCCACTTCGACGACCGGCGCCGCGCCCGCCGACGTTCCGGTCACGAAGACCTCGTCGGCGATGTACAACTCGGTGAGATCGACGGTGCGTTCGACCACCGGAATGCCGTCCTCGGCCGCCAAGGTGAGTACGGTCCTGCGGTTGATGCCGTCGAGGATGTCACAGGAGACATCGGGGGTGATCAGCGTGCCGTTGCGGACCAGGAAGATATTGGCCGCGCTGAGTTCGCAGACGTGCCCGTTGCCATCGAGGAAGACGCAGTCGTCGTAGCCGCTGTCGATCGCGTCCTGCTTGGCCAGCACGGAATTCACATACGCCCCGTTGACTTTCGCACGGGACGGAATCGCGTTGTCCGGAATGCGCCGCCACGGACTCGACTTCAGGCGCATGCCGTCCTGCGGGACGATGGGTACCGCGTCGTAGACGAACATGCTGACCTGGATCGCGCAGCCCCGCACCCGGGTGCCCGGAATGGACTCGACCACATGCACCGTCGCCCGGACGAAAACGTCCTCGCGCGGAGCGTTCACCGCGATCAGTTCCACGACGGTCGCGCGGAACCGTTCGAAATCCCACTCCGCCGCGAACCGATCGATTCCGATGATCTTGCAGGACTCCTCGAGCCGGCGGAAATGATCGTCCAGGCGGAATGCCGTACGCGCTGCTCCATCCACATGCACCGGGAAAACGGTGTAGACGCTGAGTCCGTACAACACCGCCGACGATGCGACGCCCACCGTGGCGGCATCGGCCGCAACGATCCGGTCGCCGAGATACACATGAGGATGAGGATTCGCCATCGGCGCAGGCTAACAGCCGCGCCGTGCGCCGAGCGAGGCCTTTTCGGCGGGCAGACCGAGGTCAGTCGTAGTGTTTGCCCACCTTGGCGATCCAGATCGCATCGTCGACGACGCGGTAGACGATGCGATGCTCCTGCGTGATCCGTCGTGACCAGTACCCTGCCAAGTCGTGCTTCAGAGGTTCGGGCTTACCTATGCCTTCGAAGGGCTCCGCCATGATCGCCTTGATCAGTACATTGACCTTTTTCAGCACGAGACGGTCGCGCTGCAGCCACGCCGAATACTCTTCCCATGCGGATTCGGAGAAAACGACCTTCATTCGATGAGGTCGCGTTCGGCGCCGCCACCATTCTCGAGTTCCTGAATCGATCGGCGTAGGCGCGCCCCATCGCGCCCGCTGAGCAACTCCACGGTCGTCATCAGGGAGTCGTAGTCTTCCTTGGACATGAGCACAGCGTTCCCCCCTTTCGACACGATCTCGATCGTGTCGTGATCCTCATTTACCTTCCTGACCAGGGGAAACAGATTCTTGCGCGCCTCACTGACGGTAATCGCGGCAGCCATGAGTCCCTCCAGCCAGTAGTACGAGATATGGTACCACTTCCCCGCAGCCTACTCATCCGTCCGGCAGCTTCAGGGCCCCGCAAGAGCGACGTTCGGCGCGAACGCGTCATTCGCCGCTCGCCGAGCGGGCGAAGCGGGCGGTGTCCATGTAGTCGCGGAAGAGCACGACCTCGCCGTCGCGGACATGGACGACGTTGACGGACGTACGAACTCGGGCGCGGCCGGATCCCGGGACGGTCATGTCGACCTCGTTCTCCACGAGCAGCACCTCGGGGTCGGTGGTCTCGTAGACCCGGGGATGGATGGCGTGCACTTCGATTCCGGAAATACCCGACCAGCGCTGCGCCAAGTGCTCGCGAATCGCCTCGCGGCCTTCCAAGCGGGCCGGGAGCCCCGGGACGGTGAACGGAATCTCGAAGATGGCATCGGGCGCGAACCGCGCGACGAACGCCTTCGCGTCGCGGGAGCGTAGCTCGCCGAACAGCCGCTCGACCAGCTCACGCGGGCTTTCGACGGGTAAATCGAGAGTCATCACACACCTCCGGATAAGCGGAACGATTGACCCGCTTATCATTCGGAACGAGCGCCCCGTTTGTCAACAGTAAACTCGTGCCTCATGACCGAGCCCGAGCGCCGACCGCTGCGCGCCGACGCCCGCCGCAACCGTGAGCGGGTGCTGGCAGCCGCGCAAGAAGCGTTCGCGGCGGAGGGACTCGCGGTGCCGCTGGACGAGATCGCGCGGCGGGCCGGTGTCGGCGCGGGCACCGTCTACCGGCACTTTCCGACCAAGGAGGCGCTGTTCGAGGCTGCGATCGTGGATCGAGTCGACCGGATCATCGCCTCGGCCCGGGAACTGGCGGACGCCGCCGACCCGGTGCCCGCGTTCTTCGACTTCCTCGCCAGGCTCGTGGCGGAGGGCAGCGTCAAACGCGATCTCGCCGACGCGGTAGGCGGCGCGGATGCCCCGGCGTACCTGCGGCCGGTGCACGAACTGAACACGGTGATCGGCACGCTGCTCACCCGCGCGCAGGAGGCGGGCGGCGTACGCACCGACATCGACGTCGAGGACCTGATGCGCCTCGTCAAAGGCGCGTTCCTCGCCACCCACGGCAGCACGGCCACTCCCGCGCAGCGCGACCGCACCTTCGCCGTCGTCTTCGACGGACTGCGCGCCCGCTGATCGGTTCCGGAAACGACGAACGGGCCACGGAAAGTCCGCGGCCCGTTCGATCGATCTGTCTCAGCGGTCGCCGATCAGCACCTCGGCGATTTGAATGGTGTTGAGGGCAGCGCCTTTACGCAGATTGTCACCGGAGATGAACAGCGCGAGCCCGCGGCCGTCCGGCACGCCCGGGTCCTGGCGGATGCGGCCGACGAGCGACTCGTCGATGCCCGCCGCGCCGAGCGGGGTCGGCACGTCGACCAGCTTCACGCCGGGCGCCTTGGCCAGGATCTCCTTGGCGTGCTCGACCGAGAGCGGCTCGGCGAATTCGGCGTTCACCGAGAGCGAGTGGCCGGTGAAGACCGGCACGCGCACGCAGGTGCCGCTCACGGCCAGATCCGGGATGCCGAGGATCTTGCGGCTCTCGTTGCGCAGCTTCTGATCCTCGTCCGTCTCGCCGGAGCCGTCGTCGACCAGCGAACCCGCCAGCGGAATCACGTTGAACGCGATCGGGGCGACGTACTTGTTCGGGGCGGGGAAGTCCACGGCGCGGCCGTCGTGGGTCAGCTTCTCGGCGTCGCCGATCACCGCGCGGGCCTGGCTCACCAGCTCTTCGACACCGGCCAGGCCACTGCCGGAGACGGCCTGGTAGCTGGACACGATCAGACGGCGCAGACCGGCGATGTCGTGCAGCGGCTTGAGCACGGGCATGGCCGCCATGGTGGTGCAGTTCGGGTTGGCGATGATGCCCTTGACCAGGTTGCGCGTCTGCTCCGGGTTGACCTCGCTGACCACCAGCGGGACCTCGGGGTCCTTGCGCCACGCCGAGGAATTGTCGATCACCGTGACGCCCGCCGCGGCGAAACGCGGCGCCTGCACGCGGGACATGGTGGCGCCCGCCGAGAACAGCGCGATGTCCAAGCCGGACGGATCAGCGGTCTCGGTGTCCTCGACGACTATCTCGCGGCCGCGCCAGGGCAGCGTCTTGCCCGCCGAACGAGCGGAGGCGAAGAACCGCAGCTCGTCGGCCGGGAAGTCGCGCTCGTCCAGCAGTTTCCGCATGACGGCGCCGACCTGCCCGGTCGCACCGACGACTCCTACGCGAACTCCCATGACCTATCGCCCCGTTCCCGCGTGGACCACCGCGACCTCGTCGCCGCCCAGATCGAAGGCCTTGTGCAGCACCTGCACGGCCTCGTCCAGTTCGGTGTCCTTGACCAGCACGGAGATCCGGATCTCCGAGGTGGAGATCAGGTCGATGTTCACACCCGCCTCGGCCAGCGCCTCGCAGAAGGTGGCGGTGACGCCCGGATGGCTCTTCATGCCCGCGCCGACCAGCGACACCTTGCCGATGTGATCGTCGTAGAGCACCTGCGAGAAACCGATCTCGGCCTGGCGCTTGGTCAGCATCTCGACCGCGCGGGCGCCCTCGGACTTCGGCAGCGTGAACGTGATGTCGGTCTTGCCGGTCTCGATCTTCGAGATGTTCTGCAGGACCATGTCGATATTGATCTCCGAGTCGGCGACGGCGCGGAACACCTTGGCGGCGTAGCCCGGTTCGTCCGGCAGCCCGACCACGGTCACCTTGGCCTCGCTGCGGTCGTGCGCGACGCCGGTGAGGATTGCTTGCTCCAAGGGGATGTCCTCCATCGATCCGTAAACGTAGGTACCCTGCTTGTCGGTGTAGGACGAGCGCACATGCACGGGCACGTTGTAGCGGCGGGCGTATTCGACGCAGCGCAGCATCAGCACCTTGGCCCCGCAGGCCGCCAGTTCCAGCATCTCCTCGTAGGAAACCTGCTCGAGCCGCTGCGCGTCGGGCACGATCCGCGGATCGGCGGTGAAGACGCCGTCCACGTCGGTGTAGATCTCGCACACATCGGCCTGCAACGCGGCCGCCAGCGCGACGGCCGTGGTGTCGGAGCCGCCGCGACCCAGCGTGGTGACGTCCCTGCTGTCCTGGCTCACGCCCTGGAAACCCGCGACCAGGACGACGAGGCCCTCGTCCAGTGCGGCGCGGACGCGACCGGGGGTCACATCGATGATCTTCGCGTTGCCGTGCGCGCCGGTGGTGATCACACCCGCCTGCGAACCGGTGAACGAGCGGGCCTCGGCACCGAGGGAGTGGATGGCCATGGCGACCAGCGCGTTGGAGATGCGCTCACCGGAAGTCAGCAGCATGTCCATCTCGCGGGCGGGCGGCGACGGCGCCACCTGCTGCGCGAGATCGAGCAGCTCGTCGGTGGTGTCACCCATGGCGGAGCAGACGACCACCACATCGTGGCCCTGCTTCTTGGTCTCCACGATCCGTTCAGCGACGCGCCGGATACGCTCGGCGGTCGCCACCGAGGATCCTCCGTACTTCTGAACCACGAGAGCCACGACAGGGTCCTCCAAGATCGACAACAAACTGGTAACAGTCATTCAGGGTACCGGCCGGGGCCAGCGGTTTTGCCGCTACCTACCCGGCTTGTGGAAAAGCCCACAGCCGCATCCCATCCCGGTCGCGCCGCGCGGGCCGCGGCGGATGAGGGACGATGTGCACATGAAGAGCACACTGCTCGAGGTGCGAACAGGCCACAATGAAGTGGTACAGGACATCACGCCGCAGTGCGCGACTTTCGCGCACGAAGCAGGCGGCGACGGGCTGCTGCACGTCTTCGTGCCGCACGCCACCGCGGGGATCGCGGTCATGGAACTCGGCGCGCGCAGCGACGACGATCTGCTGGCAGCGCTGCGCGATCTGCTGCCCGCCGACGACCGGTGGCGGCACGCGCACGGCTCGCGCGGACACGGACGCTCCCACGTCATGCCCGCCCTGATCGCGCCGTACGCGACCGTGCCGGTGATCGGCGGGAAGCTCGCCCTCGGCACCTGGCAGTCGATCGCGCTGGTCGATCTCAATGTCGACAACCCGGACCGGCAGGTGCGACTGTCGTTCCTCACCGACGCGACCTGACCCGGGTCTCTCCGGGCGGACGATAACGGGCAGATCGCAGCCGACCCGACCACCGCGCCCCGCCGCGTACCGGAGGCCGGTTCGCCGGGTCAGGCCCGGGTGAACCAGCTGACCTGGACGCCGTCGCCGATGGCCTTGCGCTCGGTCGGCCGGAACAGCGTCGGACGAAACTCGCCCGCGAAGGCGGGTACCCCGGTGCCAGCGACGACCGGATAGCTCTTGATCACCAGTTCATCGATCTCCTCCAGCAGGGCGGCGGCGAGCAGGCCGCCACCCGCCAGCCAGATGTCCTTACCGTCCTGCCGCTTCAGTTCGCGGACCAGCCCCACCGGGTCGCGCTCGACCAGTTCGACCGCCGGGTCATCGATCCGGCCGAGCGTGCTGGACACCACGTACTGCTTCATGTGGGCGTACGGACTGGTCACGCCGATGGCCAGGGCGGGGTCGTAGGTGCCGCGACCCATGACGAGAGTGTCGAACTTCTGATTGGGCGCGTCCACCGCGAGGCCGATGTGTGGCCGCACGTGGGTGGGCAGCGTCTCGGGATACTCCGCGCGCAGCCACTCCCACATGTCATCGCCCACCGGAATGAAGTCGATCTCACCATTCGGCCCCGCGATATAGCCGTCGAGGGACAGACCGACGAAATAGACGAGTTTTCGCATGAAGTACCTTTCGATGGAGGTCGGGGCTCAGGCCCGCGTGAACCAGGTGACCTGAGCGCCGTTGCCGAACTCCTTGCGCTGTACCGGGGCGAACAAAGTGGGACCGAACACGCCGGAGAACGCGGATATCCCGCTGCCCGCGACCACCGGATAGCTCTTGATGATCATCTCGTCGATCTCGCTCAGCAATTGGGCGGCGAGTTCGCCACCGCCGACCAGCCAGATGTCCCCGCCTTCGGCTTGCTTGAGTTCCCGCACCAGGCCGAGTGGGTCGCGTTCGACCAGCTCGACGGCCGGATCGTCGATGCGCCCGAGCGTGCTGGACACCACGTACTGCTTCAGGTGCGCATACGGGCTGGTCACGCCTTCGGACAGGGCCGGTTCGTAGCTGCGGCGGCCCATCACCGCGGTGTCGCACCGCTTGTTCGGTTCGTCCACCGCCATCCCCACGAGCGGACGCAAGTGACTCGGCACGAATTCCGGATACCGGCCGTTGAGCCACGCGCCCATTTCAGCGTCGGACGGATAGAAGTCGAACTCCCCCGCCGGGCCCGCGATGTAGCCGTCCAGCGACACAGCCACGTAGTAGACAAGCTTTCGCATACCAGCACCTCATTTGTAGTACTCTGTTTGTAGTGATTGAAAGATAGTACTACGAATGGAGTGGTGTCAAGTGCGGACCAATCCGGAGCGACGACAGACGCTGGTCGACGCCGCGATCGAGGTCTTGGCGCGCGATGGGGCGCGCGGACTGACCTTCCGCGCGGTGGACAAGGAGGCCGGGGTACCCGCGGGCACGGCGTCGAACTACTTCGCCAACCGCGACGACCTGCTCACTCAGGCGGGCCGGCGGTTCTACGAGCGGCTACAGCCGAGCGAAGCCACGATGACCCAACTGACCGACGGGCCGAAGACCCGCGCCAATATCGTCGAGCTGATGACGGAGACGGTCGGACGCATCGAGGCTTTCCGCACCGGCTACCTCGCGCTGCTCGAATTGCGCCTGGAGGCGACCCGGCGGCCGGAATTGCGCGCGGTGCTGACCGAGCGGGTGCGCGAGGACATCGACTACAACGTGCGCAACCATCTGGCGGCGGGCCTGCCCGGTGACGAGAAGTCGGTGCTGTTGCTCTACCTCGCGCTGAACTGGCTGATCGTCGACCGGATGACGCTGCCCGACGTGTTCACCGAGGAGCAGAGCCGGGCGTTGATCGAAGCCGCGGTCGAGCGCGTGATCAGCGTGGACGACTGAATAGGATCCGGCGCCTTCGCCCGAGTGGTTGTGACGCGCACCACTGGCGTTCGATAATGGGGCGATGATCGCACATGTAGGAGATCGACTCTGCGTGCACGGACACGTGGTGGGAGAAGTGGATCACCTGGCCGAGATCATCGAGGTCCGCGGGCCGGAGGGGACGCCGCCCTACGTGGTGCGCTTCTCCGACGGTCACGAGTCGCTGGTGTATCCAGGGCCCGACGCGATCGTCGAGCCCGCCACATCGGAATGAACGCCGCGCCGGATCGCGCCGGGCGGCCTCGCCCGCGCTCGGTCCGGCGCTCGCCGACGGGAGACGCCGCTCGCCGCGCCGGTCAGGCGCGGCGTTTGGCGTAGCGAGTCAGCGCGAAGGCCAGCACCCCCGCGATCAGCACCTTGCCCGCCGTCTCGATGATCGCGTTGACATCCACGGCCGGATGCCAGGTCAATCGCCCGTCGCGGAGCACATAGGCGCCGACGGGCTTGGCGCCTATTCCGAACGCCACGCCTTCCCCGGCGCCCTCCCCGTCCGGACCGTTGCCGGTACCGCCGCCTCCGCCACCGCCGCCACCGACCGAGGCGGCGGGAATGACTATCGCCCCATCGGATTCGTAGGGCTCGCCGTAGACCCGGCGCACCGTGACCGCGTCCCGCGCCTGCGCCAGCAGTTCGGCGTATTTCATGACATCCTCCCGCCCGACCGACGGCGCCGCAGATCGGCGCCCATTCGGCTCCGATCGTAGGCGCGCGAACCTCCGGCCGGCCCCATCCTTCCGTCCGGAAGTTGTTCCGGCGGTAGCCGATCGCCGATCTCGACCTGATAACGGCACGTTATCCGGTTAGCCGAGATGTGGTCTCGCACAGTCAGGTTGACGAACCGGACAAATCGCGGAGACAATCGGCCGACTTGTCCAACCGGGGGTCGGAGGTATGCCATGCGCACCAAAACGGATATCCGATTCTTCGTCGATACCGATCCCGAACAGGTCATGGATGCCCTGACAGCCGTCGAATCGCTTCCGGAATGGTCGTCCGCCTACAGCGACGTCCGGGTCGCCACCCGCGACGCCCGGCGCAGGCCGCGGCGCGTCTTCCTCAAGGCGGAACTGCTCGGCAGCTCGGATCTTCAAGTGCTCGAATATGATTGGACCGACGACCGGTCCTCCTGGGTGGTCGCCGACAGCACCCGTGGCGTCCGGGGCGGCGGCTTTTTCGAAGTGTCCGACAGCGTCGACGGCACGCACGTCTGGTACCACGTCGAGCTCTATCTGCCCCTCCCTGTTCCCGGATTTCTGCTGAAACGCACTTTCCGCAAGGCCAATGAAGTGGTCGCGGAGTGTTTCATCGATTTCGCCGAGCGGTTCCCCGAAACGGAGACCTATCAACCCGTGTAGCCGCGCTGTGCTCTGCGCGAAATCGGCGGGCGGGCGCGGCAGCGAACCGGCGCCGAACCGACCGGGGTGCGACGATGAGCGGCATGATCGGTTCCAAACGAGTGCGGTTCCAGCCGATGGCCGAAGACGCCTCGGTGACGCAGCTCGAGCTGTTCTTCGACCTGGTGCTCGTCTTCGCGCTGACCATGGTCACCGGCTTGATCGCGGACGACACCAGCGCGAAGAACGCGCTGCGCGCGGTGCTGGTGCTCGCGGTGATGTGGTGGCTGTGGATCGCCTACTCCTGGCTCGGCAATGTGGTCCGCGCCGACGAGGGCATCGCACGGGTGGCGATGTTCGCGGCCATGGGCGGCGCGTTCCTCGCCGCGCTCACCATCCCGGAGGCGTTCGACGACAAGACCGGCGGATGGTTCGGGCCGCTGGTCTTCGCCGTCGCCTACCTGGTCGTGCGGTTGGTGCACTTCGGGATGTTCTGGCTGGCCAGTGCCGATGACCCGCAATTGCGCGGCCAGTTGCTGCGCTGGGCGCTCGGTTCGATCACCCTCGGCACCACGCTGCTGGTCGTCGCCGCGCTGACCACCGGCAGGGTGCAGATCGCGCTGTGGATCGCCGCGATAGCGGGCGACTACCTGTGGACGTTGTTCGCAGGCACCGATTGGCGCTTGAATTCGGCCAGGCATTTCGTCGAGCGCTACGGACTGATCGTCATCGTCGCGCTCGGTGAATCGATCGTCTCGATCGGCATCGGGGTGGCCGGCCTGCCGATCTCTTGGCCGATCGCTCTCGGCTCGCTACTCGGCCTCGCCATTTCCGGTCTGCTGTGGTGGGCGTACTTCGACGTCGCCGCTCTGGCGGTGGAGCACGAACTCGTCCACGCCGAGGGCAGGCGGCAGATCAAGATCGCGCAGGGTTCCTACACCTTCTGGCATTTCCCGATGATCGTCGGGATCATCGCGCTGTCACTGGGGTTGAAGAAAGTCCTCTACTACGTCGGGGATTCCTCGCACCACACTCTGAAGGACGCGCTGTACGGTATCCCGCTCTACGCGCTCTACGGCGGCGTCGTGCTGTATCTGATCGGTCTGGTGGGGTTCAAGCACTTCGCCACCGGCACCGTCACGATGCCCCGCGTGGTCGCCGTTGTGGTGCTGCTGGCGCTCATCCCGCTGGCCTGCGCCCTGCCCGCGCTGGCGTCGCTGGCCCTGCTGTGCGTCGTCCTGATCGCGCTGATCGCCTGGGAGACCGTACGTTTGGCGCAGCCGCGGGACGCGATCAGGCACGCGGTGCCCGAATGACGCGATGCCGCACGCAGTCCTCGTCGGGTGTCGGCCCGTAGGCGGACGGCGGCACCCGCACACCGTCGCGGACCGCGTCGCGGATCTGATCGATGTTCTCCCGCAGCACGTCCGCGACGAGTTCGTCGGTGCGCGGATCCTCCAGCACCTGGAACACGATGCGGAAGGTGGTGTCGGCGATCAGCCGGATGATCTCGTCGTGGAACGGGATGTAGCGCACCCGGCCCGCCTGCGGGTCCTTCTTGATCAGCTCGAGGATCATCTCGTCCAGCTCGGTGCGGTTCTCCTCCAGGGCGGCCGCGATGTTGCGGGTGTAGTGGCCGGTGCGCAGCACCTGCGCCACCTCGTCCATCACCGCGATCGTCATCGGACGGCGGATGGTGTCGACGATGGTCGCCACGAACCGGTTCACCACCGCGGCCGTCACCCGGTCGCCGAACAGGCGATCGGCCACCCTGGCCAGCCGGACGACGATCACCACGATCCGCAACAGCCGGAAGCCGCGGAAGAACAGGCTGGTCACCGGGATCATGCCGAGGACCTCGTACCAGTACACGAGCGGGAAGGTCCACGGCCAGCCCGCGCGGCGCCAGCGCCACAGGAACTCGAGCGCGAACACCGCGCACAAGGACCAGTCGGCGACCACGACCGCGTGGTAGGTGTGCCCGGAGACCGGGAAGAAGGTGATCCAGGCGACCAGCGCCACGGAGATGACGGCCAGCGCGAGCATCACGAAGTCGGTCCACAGCATCGGCGGCTTGCGCGGATAGTCCTGCGGCTGCGGCGATTCCCGCAGCCCGTATCGATCGGCGGAGGAACTCTCGATGCCCGAGCTGGAAGCGGGAGCGGACACTGCGAATCCCTTCGACGCCGAACGGTGCCGCCGACATTAGTACGCCGAAAGCATGCTCGGCACGGTTGGCGATACTCCCGGACGCATCGCCCGGAGACCTACGTGCTCAGCGACCGGCGCGAACGATCGCCTCGATATTGCGTTCGGCCAGCGCGGCGATGGTGAGCGACGGATTGACCGTCCCCGTGCTGCCCGGTATCGCCGCGCCGTCCATCACGTAGAGGCCGGGATGACCGTGCACGCGGCCGTAGCCGTCGGTGGCCCGCCCCAGTACCGCTCCGCCGAGCGGATGCGCGGTGAACAGCGCGTTCGCGTCGTAGCCGAGTGCGCTGTACTCGACGAGGGCGTCCGCTCGTTCGGCGATCCGGTGGTCGACGGCCCTGGCCGCCGCCACGGTGTCCTCCCGGTTCTTGGTCGACCAGCTCAGCCCGACCCGGTTCGCGGCCCGGTCGTAGCCGAACCGGGTACGGGTCGGGTCGAGCACCATGCCGAGCGAGGCGAGCGCGCCGGTCTCGAACGGGATCCCCGGGATGTACCAGCTCTCCAGGGTCAGCGGTACGCCGGATTCGTCGAAGATTCGGCTCGCGCTCGGCACGCCTTGGCCGTGACCGGCGAGCGCGCTGGCGCCGCGGGCGAGCACCACATCGCCGTTGGTGCCCCAGCCGTCGCCGACGTGTTCGTTCAGGTTCGGCAGCGCACCGGTGGCCTGGGCGCGGACCAGCAGTTCGGAGGTGCCGATCGATCCGGCGCCGAGGAAGAGCCGATCGCAGGTGAGCGTGCGGGTGGACAGCACCTCACCGGTCGGCGACAGCTTCGTCACGGTGACCGCGTAGCGGCCCCCGGATTCCTGCGCGATGGCGTCCACCCGATGGCCGGGGAAGACCCCGCACCGTCCGGTGCCCTGCGCGTAGGCCAAGTAGTTCTGGTTCAGGTCGAACTTGGCGCCGTTGGAGTTGCCCAGGTTGCTCCTGGCCGCCGTGGCCGAAGGTTTCGCGCCGCCGGCGAGTTCGGCGCGCAGGATGTCCCAGTTGAAGATCGAGTCGTTCGCCTGCGGCTGGTAGCCGGCTTTGCGCACCTGGTCGTCCCAGGCGCGGGAATGCGTGAACGGCGAGGAGTTGTAGATGTCCGCGGGCATCGGGCTCAGCCGCAGCATGTCCCGCACGCGCGGGTAGTAGACGCGCTCCATCTCGCCGTAATCGACGGTGCCACCGAAGACGTGGTCGAAGAAGCGGCGCTGCGGGGCGATCATGGCCCCGCTGAAGATCACCGAGCCGCCGCCCACCGCCGCCGCGCGCCACACGTCGATGCCCGGATACTCGGTGCAGTCCAGCACGCCGCCGAAACTGGCGAAATGCATCGGCACCTTGGTGACGCCGGTGAACTGGGTGCGGTGCCAGAAGCCGCGGCCATCGGGCAGGTCGTCGCCGGTGAAGATCTCCCGCCACGGGTCGTTCGGCCAGCGCGAACCGCGTTCCAGCACGGTGGTGACGATTCCGGCCTCGGCCAGGCGCAACGCGGTCACGGCGGCGCCGAAGCCCGAGCCGATGACGATCGCGGGCGAGTGCTCCGCCGGGTCGGGAATCGGGGCGAAGATCTCCGGCACCCAGGCGCGGAACAAGGCCTCCCACATCGGGTCGGCGGACGCCGTGCTCGTCCCCGTCATCGTCCCCACAGCACCGAGCAGGGCGGCGGTGCCCGCCGCCTTGAACAAGGCACGTCTACGCACCGGTCACCTTCCATCATCAGGCTTAGCGTGCGCAGATTACCGGTATTCCCGTTTTGTGAACAGATATCCGTTTTCGCTATCGGTCGAACGGCAGCTCATCGGCGCGACAAGTCGCTCCGGGGGCGGGTAGCTGTAGGTCGATGAGATAGCGCTCGCGCAGCTTCCGGGTGCATTCGTTCAGCGGAGTGTGCCCGTACCCGTCCTCGACGACGACCAACCGGGCGTTCACCAATTCCTGCTGCGCGCGCCGTGCGCCGCTGAGCGGAGTGACCGGGTCGAATCGGTTGTCGACCAACACGGCCGGGGTGTCCGATCGCAGGATCCACGGCCCGGTATACCGCTGGGCATACCCCTCGGGCGGGGACGGCCAGAAGGCGCACACGTGGAGCAACGACAACCAGAACGCGCCGTAGGTCGGGCTGACGTCGGCCAGATCCCTTGCCATGGCGGGCCATTGCCCGGGATCACGCGGAAAGGTGTTGTCCGCACAGGAAATCGCGGTGAAGGAGTCGAGGAATCCGTCCGATTGCTCGGTCGCCGAGAGGATCTCGCCCACCGCGTCGGGATTACCCGCCGGTCCGCGTTCCAGTTCGGCGAGCAGTTCGGCCAGAGCGGGCCAGCCCCGCTCCGGGTCGTACAGCAGCAGCGCGTGCGACGACAGCACCTCGGCATAGGTGACCGTCCGCGCCCGCTCTCCGGCCCCTACTACGAGCGGACCCTCGCGAAGACGTTGCAGCACAGCGTCATTGCGGGCGCGAAGGTCGGCGGGGCGGACGGGAGCGCCCGCACCTCCGCTCACCACGGCATCGCCCTGACCGCCCGGCGCGGCGAAGGCGCAGCGCTCCCGTCCCGCGTCTGCGCACAGCCGCAGGAATTCGCCGAGCACTTCTTCGGTTCCGGCCGCGCGATTCTCCACGGCGCTTCGCGTGTCGTTGGTGTAGGTGTCCGGGTCGATCACCGACGCCAGGTGCAGCGCGCGCACCCGATCGCCGAACAGCGCGCCGTATACCTGGCCCAGATAGCTCGCGTAGGAACCGCCTTCATAAGTCAGCTGCGGATCGCCGACGGCTCGGCGCAGCAGGTCCAGGTCGCGTGCCGCATCGACGGTGGTCAGGTGCCCGAGCAGCGCGCCGCCGTGCGCCGCGCAACCGGCGGCCAGCTCGCGGCTCGCCGCGTCGGCCGCCCGCTCCTGCTCGGGGTTCGCCGGCGGCAGCAACGCGCCGGACCAGAACCGCCGCTGCTGCTCGGTGTCCGCGAAACACCGCACCTGCCCGCTCCGGCCGATACCGCGCTGGTCGAAGGTGATCACGTCGAAGCGGCGCGCGAGCTCGCCGCCGAGCAGTTCCCCTTGTTTCGCCCAGCGCAGCCCCGACCCACCGGGACCGCCGACGGCGGAGAACAGCGTGCCGATCCGCCGCTGCGGGTCGGTGGCCTGCTGGCGCACCACCGCGAGCCCGAGGGTCGGCCCGTCCGGTTGCGCGTAGTCCACCGGCACCTGCGCGGTGGCGCATTGGAACCTGTTCAGCTTCGGCTCCGCGCACGGAGCCCACTCGAGCAGCGGCGTCGGCGCCGCGTCGGCCTGCGCGGCCAGTTCCGCGACCGCCGACTCGTGTCGGCTCGGCGGACCGCCGCAGCCGCTCACCGCGGGCAGCGCGGCGGCGAGGGCGGCGGCGATGACGATCTTCCAGCTAGGCACGGCACTCATCCTGTGCCCCGTGTGGGCGGGCGTCGTCCCCCTGAGGATTGACATCCCACCCTGAGATCTTCGCGACACTACCTCGGCACCCGGCGCGGCCCGTCCTAGGAAGCCATCAGGCGGATCACCGCGATGAGGCCGACGACGACGATGACCGCGCGCAGCGCGACCGGCGGCATCCGCCTGCCCAGCCGTGCGCCGAGCTGCCCGCCGATGATCGAGCCGAGCGCGATCAGCGCCGCCGCACGCCAGTCGACGTCCGCCACGACGATGAAGATCAGCGCGGACACCGCGTTCACGATCAGGGCGAGCGCGTTCTTCACTCCATTGAGGCGCTGGATGTCGTCGTGTACGAAGACGCCCAGCAAACCGATCAGCAGCACGCCTTGGGCGGCTCCGAAGTACCCGCCGTAGACACCTGTGGCGAAGATCGCGGCGAACAGGACGGGGCCGCCGTGCGCGGGCGCCGGGGCGCCGTCGGTCTCCCTGCGGCGCTTGACCCAGTCCGCCAATCGCGGCTGCACGACCACCAGCACCAGTGCCAGGATGATCAATATGGGCACGATCGCCTTGAACGCGCCGGCCGGCAAGACCAGCAGCAGGACCGCGCCGGTGATGCCGCCGAGCAACGACGCGGTGCCCAGCCGCACCAGCCGGTCGCGCTGGCCTGCGAGTTCCCTGCGATATCCGTGCACGCCGCTGATCGAGCCGGGGACCAGACCGATGGTGTTGGAGACGTTCGCGGTCACCGGAGGAAGGCCGAACGCCAGCAGAACGGGAAACGTGAGCAGCGTGCCGGAGCCGACGATGGTGTTGATGCCGCCCGCCGCGATGCCCGCACCGAAGACGGCCAGTTGCTCCAGCCAGGTCATAGCCAATCCTTCGACGTCCCGTCGGACCACGGGCCCGTACAAGCGTTGTCCACTGCCGGACCGAACGGTAGCCGGGTCGTCGGATCACCCGACGACGGACCTCCCTTCCCGCCCGAACAGCGGCACGGTAAACTCGCGGACATCATGCAGCGGGCACTTCTTCTCGACCGCCGCGACGGGGTCTGATCGGACCGGCTCCCGTCGCGGGGTTTTGCCGCGCCGGTCGACCCAGCCCATTGGGAAAAACGACATCCTCGGGAGAAACCCCCATGTCCCCTGCTGACGCATTCGTATCCGCCGCGCGCACCATCACCGCGCCGAGCAAGCCCGCCCCAGCCGACCAGCCCGGGTGGAACAAACAGAAGAACTCCTCGATGCCCACGTTCCGGTACCGGCCGTTCGCCGAGGAGGTCGAGCCGATCACGCTGCCCGACCGCACCTGGCCGGAGCGGGTCATCGACCGGGCGCCGGGCTGGTGCGCGGTCGACCTGCGTGACGGCAACCAAGCGTTGATCGACCCGATGAGCCCCGCCCGCAAGCGCCGCATGTTCGACCTGCTGGTGCGGATGGGCTACAAGGAGATCGAGGTCGGGTTCCCTTCGGCGAGCCAGACCGATTTCGACTTCGTCCGCGAGATCATCGAGGACGGCGCGATCCCCGACGACGTGACCATCCAGGTGCTGACCCAGTGCCGCCCGGAGCTGATCGAACGCACGTTCGAAGCATGCGCGGGCGCGCAGAGCGTCATCGTGCACTTCTACAACTCCACCTCGATCCTGCAGCGGAAGGTGGTGTTCCGCGCCGACCGCGATGCGGTGAAGAAGATCGCCACCGACGCCGCCGCGCTGTGCCTGGAGATCGAGCAGCGCTACCCGGACACCTCTTGGCGCTACGAGTACAGCCCGGAGTCCTACACCGGCACCGAGCTGGAGTACGCCAAGGACGTCTGTGACGCAGTCTCGGCGATCATCGCGCCGACGCCGGACAAGCCGCTGATCATCAACCTGCCCGCCACCGTCGAGATGGCCACGCCGAACGTCTACGCCGACTCGATCGAGTGGATGAGCCGCAACCTGGCCCGCCGCGACTCGATCGTGCTGTCGCTGCACCCGCACAACGACCGCGGCACCGCGGTGGCCGCCGCCGAGCTGGGCTACCAGGCGGGCGCCGACCGGATCGAAGGCTGCCTGTTCGGCAACGGCGAGCGCACCGGCAACGTCTGCTTGGTCACGCTGGGGATGAACATGTTCTCCCGCGGTATCGACCCGCAGATCAACTTCTCCGACATCGATGAGATCCGCCGCACCGTCGAATACTGCAACCAGCTGCCGGTGCACGAGCGCCACCCGTACGGCGGCGACCTGGTCTACACCGCGTTCTCCGGCAGCCACCAGGACGCCATCAACAAGGGCCTGGACGCGATGAAGGCCACCGCCGACGCCGCCGGGGCGGATGTCGACGACATCGTCTGGGAGGTGCCGTACCTGCCGATCGACCCGAAGGACGTCGGCCGCACCTACGAGGCGGTGATCCGGGTCAACTCGCAGTCCGGCAAGGGCGGCGTCGCCTACATCATGAAGACCGACCACGGGCTGGCGTTGCCCCGGCGGTTGCAGATCGAGTTCTCCCAGGCGATCCAGAAGATCACCGACGGCGAGGGCGGCGAGGTGACGCCCAAGGAGATGTGGGACGTCTTCCACGAGGAGTACCTGAGCCCGATCCGCCCGCTGGAGCGGATGCGCCAGAAGGTCACCGCGTCGGAGACCGACGGCGGGGTCGACTCCATCGTGGCCGTGGTGAAGGTCGACGGCGTCGAGCAGGAGATCACCGGCAAGGGCAACGGACCGCTGGCGGCGTTCGTCGACGCGATCGCCGCGGTCGGCTTCGACGTCGAGGTGCTGGACTACTCCGAGCACGCGATGTCCGCGGGCGACGACGCGCAGGCCGCCGCCTACGTGGAGTGCGCGATCGGCGACAGGGTGGTGTGGGGCGTCGGCATCGCCACCTCGATCACGACCGCCTCGCTGCGCGCGGTGGTGTCGGCGGTGAACCGGGCGCACTGACAGCGCATTCCGGAAGGACTCGGACGGGCGTCGCGACGGTTCCACCGCGCGGCGCCCGATCCCGCTGGCGCAGACCGGTTGTGGGCCGCGCCGCTCCCCACGTCCGGCACGCCTTCCGCGACACGGCGTAGCGAACCCCGTGCTAGCGTGGGATTCGCACTCCAAGCGCCGAGCTCTCTGCTCGAATTCCCGAGCAGATGGGGGAACCGTGACAACTAACGACCACAATCCGACCTCACCGCCCTGGCTGCAGAGTCATTCCGTGGATACGGCCGAAATCAGCGACGCGGAGTCAGCGGCCACCGATCCGTCGGCCGAACCGATCGGCGGCGAGGAAGCGAAGGAATCCGACGTGGCGGATGGGCCTGCCCAGCCGGACGCACAGCCCGAACAGCCGGAGCCGCAAGGCTCGACGGAGCAGACCACGGTCTACCCGCAAGCAGGCGTACCGGCGCAGGCTTGGGCTCCCCCGCAGGCCGGACCGGCCGAGCCATACGGTTCGTACGCCCCGCCGAGCCCGGGCCCGTATCCCCCTCCGTCGCCGTTTCCGGGGGAGCCGTTCCCTACCGGCGCGTTTCAGCCGCAGCCGAGTCACAGCGGTAGCCACCCGATAGCCCCACCTCCCGACGGACCCCACCCCGGTTACGGGGAGTACCGCCAGGAGATCGGCGGCGACGGCTTGGTCCGGCGCGTTCCGGTGGATTCCGCGCAGCCCGAATCCGGTGCGCCGCAGCAGGATCAACCCAGCGGCCCGATCTACAGCTGGGCGCCGCCACCCCCGCCGGTGACGCATCAGCCTCCGCCGCCCCCGTACCAACCGCCGCCTCCGCCACCACTCGGGCAACCGCAGATGCCCAGCTGGCAGGGCGGTCCGCCGCATCTGTCCGCACCGCCGTTCCAACCGCAGCATGTGCCGCAGCCCGGCCAGCCGGGACATTCGGTGAACGACCTCAACCTGCTCAGGCGGGCCCGCAGGGCGCCGCGCAGCGGTTGGCGCCGTGCCGTGCACAAGGCGTCCGGCGGCATGATCAACCCGGGCGAGTCGGCGGCCGACATCGTCTACCAGGACCTCGTCGACCGGGTGAATCAGCCGGTACGCGGGGACTACCGGATCGCGATCCTCTCGCTCAAGGGCGGCGTCGGGAAAACCACCACCACGGTCGGTCTCGGCTCCACCTTCGCCTCGCAGCGCGGCGACCGGGTCATCGCGATCGATGCCAATCCCGACCTGGGCACGCTCGCGCACCGGGTACCGCGGCAGACCCGCTCCACCGTGCGCAACCTCCTCGAAGACCAGCACATCACCAGGTACTCCGACGTGCGAGCGCACACCTCACAGGCGCCGAGCCGCTTGGAAGTGCTTGCCAGTGAACAGGATCCGGCGGTCTCCGAGGCGTTCAGCGAAGCGGACTACCGCAAGGCGATCGGCATTCTGCAGTCGTTCTACAACATCATCCTGACCGACTGCGGCACCGGCTTGATGCACTCCGCGATGGCGGGCGTGCTGGATATGGCGAGTTCGCTGGTGCTGGTCACCTCGCCCGCCATCGACGGCGCGCGCAGCGCGTCGGCCACGCTGGACTGGCTCGACCACCACGGCTACGGCAAGCTGGTGGAGCGAACGGTCGTGGTGGTGAACGCTTCCCGGCGCGGCGCGTCCACCGTCGATCTCGACCAGCTGCGCAAGCTGTTCCTCGACCGCACCCGCGCGGTGCAGGTGGTGCCGTTCGACGACCACCTCGCCGAGGGCGCGGAAATCGATCTGGAACTGGTGAGCAAGCCGACGCGTCGAGCGCTGCTGGAGCTGGCGGCGATGGTCGCCGACGACTTCGGCTACGTCAGCTCGCAGTCCCAGCATCCCTACCGGCACCAGCCGCCGCCGGGATTCTGATCGGTTCATCGGCCGACTCGGCGCCGCCGCCCGGAGCTACGCCCGGGCGGCGGCGCCTTTTCCGTGCGGCGTTCCGGAATCGGCCGTCGCCGACGTGGCGGCCGATTCGAACGCCGCGAGCACGGCCGCGATCGCCGGACGGGCCTCGGCCCTGGGCCTGGTGGCCAGTTCGTACATCCGGGCGGCACGCACACCGGACAGCCGCAGCACCGCCAGGTCGGGGTGGCCCACGGCGTAGCGCGGCATGAGCGCGACACCGTAGCCGACGGCGACCAAGGTCTCGATGACGCGGAAATCGTTGAGGCGCTGCGCTATGCGCGGCTGCACGCCGGTCATGGTGGCGATCGAGCGCAGCACGTCGTCGACGGGGAATCCGCCCCGCACGCTCAGCCAGGTCTCGTCGGCCAACTCCTCCGGCGTCACAGCCGAGCGGCCCGCGAGCCGATGCGTGGGCGCCGCGACGACATCGATCGGCTCGCGCATGAGCACCCGGGTCGCGACGCGCGGATCGGCGATGGGCGCGGCGCGTTCGTCGCGGTGGGTCAGGACCACGTCGTAGTCGGCGAGCAGTCGCGCCACCTCCGACGGTGGCACGTCCTCGTCCCGCGCGACCACCTCGACACCGCTGTCCACCATGCCGGGCAGCACATGCGGCAGCAGCAGGGCGCCCCCGGAGGGGAACACCGCGACGCGTACCCGGCCGCGCGCTGAACCGCGATAGTGCGCCATCTCGGCGACCGCGCGATCCATCGCCGCGAGCACTTCGTCGGCGCGCACCACGAGGGCGCGGCCCGCGTCGGTGAGCCGGACCCGTCTGCCGTCGGGTTCGAGCAGGGCCACGCCCGCTTCCCTGGCCAGCACCTTGAGCTGCTGGGAGACGGCGGAAGGCGTCATCGACAGCGCCGCCGCGACGGCGGCCACGGTGCCCCGATCGGCCAGTTCACGCAGCACCCGCAGCCGCTCCAGTGCCATGGGCGGACCGGATGTGACCGGGTAATCCATTAAGCGAGACTACATTATTGATACACTATTATTCGATTGTTCTGATGATTAGCGAGCCGCACGATGTAGTGCGTGACCAACCGCGACCGCCTGCTCGGCTTGACCGTCGTCCTGCTCTGGGGATTGAACTTCCTCGCCATCCGGGTGGGGCTCGACCACTTCCCCCCGTTCTTCTTCGCGGCGCTGCGCTTCGCGGTGCTCGCGGTGCCCGCGCTGCTGTTCGTTCCGCGCCCTCCGGTGCGGATGCGCTGGATCCTGCTGTACGGCACCGGGTTCGGCATCCTGCAGTTCGCGTTCCTGTTCACGGCGATGCGGGTGGGCATGCCGACCGGGCTGGCCTCGCTGGTCCTGCAGTCCTCGGCGCCGTTCACCGTGCTGCTCGGCACGCTGCTGCTGGGTGAGCGGATACGCCCGGCGCAGGTCGCGGGGATCGCCGTGGCGGTGGCGGGCATGGCGGTGATCGGCTGGGACCGGCTGGAACACGCGACCCTGCTCCCGGTGCTGCTCACCTTGGCGGGCGGACTCGGCTGGGCTTTCGGCAATATCGGCGCGCGCTCGGCGGGTACCGAGACCCCGGGCGTCAACCCGCTGCATCTGATGCTGTGGACCACCGCCGTGCCGCCGGTGCCGCTGTTCGCGCTGTCCATGGTCGCCGAAGGGCCGACAACGGGCGCTCGCGCCTTCGCCGAGTCGTGCACAGCCGAGGGTTTGCCCGCGCTGCTGGCTCTCGCCTATATCGCCGGTCTCGCGACCGTCGTGGGCACGGGACTGTGGACCTACTTGCTCGGGCGCTACCCCGCCGGGCTGGTCGCGCCGTTCTCGCTGCTCGTTCCGGTCGTCGGGATCGCCGCCGCCTGGATTGCACTCGGCGAGACACCGACCCCGTTGTCGCTGGTCGGAGGCGTAGTGGTGCTGACAGGCGCGTTCGCCGCCACGTCGAGCAGGCCGCGGGCCATGACGGCCGACGTCCGCACCGGGGCACCGAGCGCCCCCGTGCCGGCCGACTGCGGCCACCCGGCCTGACATGCGGTCGCGCCCCGATCCGGGGCCACCGCCGACGTCAGACGCCAGGGGCCGAAGGACCCACGCGACCTGGTCGGCGCCGCCCAGGACCCGGAAGTGCTCGCGTGTGCTCGGTCGCACGAGTTCCGCACGTCGCACCGATCGCTTCGCGGGGTCGGTGCGAGATCCTCGAATTGCCGCCTTACAGTAGTGCCCGGCGTGGAAGTTGGTCCCGGTTCTAGCAACAGAGCGGCGCATGGCAGAAAATCGATGGACCGTATCGCGAAGAACACTGCTTCGTAACACGGTCGTGGCGGGAGTGGCAGCGGGTGCGCTGGCGGCGGGTGCGGTGCGACCGGCGCCGGGCGCGGCGAATCCCGGCGGAAGGCGGGTCGCGGTGCTGGGCGGCGGTGTCGCCGGTCTCACCGCCGCGCACGAGCTCGCCGAACGCGGATTCCAGGTCACCGTCTACGAAAAGCGCGCGTGGGGCGGCAAAGCCCGCAGCGTCGGCGTACCGGGCACCGGAGTCGAAGGACGACCGGACCTGCCCGGTGAACACGGCTTCCGCTTCTTTCCGGGCTTCTATCAGCACGTGCCCGACACCATGCGCCGAATCCCGTTCCCGGGCAACGCGAACGGCGTATGGGACAACCTCGTCGCTGTACCGGAAGCGCGATTCGCCCGCCGCGGCGGCGACGACTTCCGCGTCCCGCTCGGTCCGCGTTCCCGCGCCGAATTCGCACCGGACAGTTTCCGCGAAACGCTCGGCGCGGCGCTGTCGACCGCGCTGAAGATGCCCCCCGACGAGGGCATCTACTTCGCCGAACGCCTGCTGGTCTTCAACACCAGCTGCGATGCCCGCCGCGTCGGCCAGTGGGAGCGCACCTCCTGGCACGATTTCGTCGGCGGCCACGCCCGCTCGCACGAGTTCCGCGCGCTGCTCTCACGCACGCTGACCAGCATCATGGTCGCCGCGAAGGAGAACGTGGCGAGCGTGCGCACCATCGGCACGATGGGCGAGCAGTTCCTCGGCAATCCGATGGGGATCGGCAACGACGGCGGCTTGGACCGCGTGCTCAACGGCCCGACCACCGCGGTCTGGATCGAGCCGTGGATGCGGCGGATCCGTGAACTCGGGGCGGAGTTCGCGCTCGGCACGGAGGTGCGCGAGCTGGAGGTGCGCGACCGCAGGATCGTCGCTGCCCGCGTGGTCGACGAAACCGGCGCGCAGCGCACGATCGAGGCGGACTATTTCGTCGTCGCGCTGCCCGCCGAACGAGCGCGCACCCTGTGGTCGCCGCAGGTGCTCGACGTCCAGCCGGAATTGGCGGGGATGGACAACCTCGTCACCGACTGGATGAACGGCATCCAGTTCTATCTGCGCAGGTCGGCAGACATCTCGCGCGGCCACACCGCCTATATCGACGCGCCGTGGTCGCTCACCTCGATCAGCCAGAACCAGCTGTGGCGCCGCAAGCTGACCGAGTTCGGCGACGGCGCTGTGCGGGACTGCCTGTCGGTGGACATCTCCGACTGGAACACCCCCGGCATCCTGTTCGGCAAACCGGCCAAGGAGTGCACGCACGAGGAGATCGCGCGCGAGGCGTGGGCGCAGATCCGGGCGCACCTGGACGACCGCGGCGAGGTGCTGGGCGACGCCGACCTGCACTCCTGGTTCCTCGACCCGGGCATCACCTGGCAGGAGGGGCAGCGGCGCAATGCCAACGCCGACCCGCTGCTGATCAACACCGCCGGGTCGTGGGAGTACCGTCCGCAGGCGCACGGCGCCCTGGAAAACCTCTTCCTGGCAGGCGACTACGTCCGCACGAATGTCGACCTCGCGACCATGGAGGGCGCCAACGAGTCCGCGCGCGCCGCGGTGAACGCGCTGCTCGACGTGGCCGGTTCGAACGCGGAGCGCTGCCGGACGTACACCCTCTTCCGCGCGCCCGAACTGGAGCCGCTGCGCCGGATCGACGCCGACCGCTACGCGGCGGGGCAGCCGAACCTGTTCGACATGCCGGTCTGAACGTATGTGACCGATCCCCCTTCGCCGGAACCGGATTCGATCGCCATCGCCGCGGGGGCGGTGCTTGAATCGAATCATGAGCGAGATCACCGACCCGGCGGAGCTACGGGCGTTGCTCGGCGAAGTCGCGCCGCGCACCGCCACCAAGGAGCGGGCCGCGCTGCACGCCAGGGACCGGGAGTGGATCGCCGCCTCCCCGTTCCTGGTGATGAGCACCAGCGATGCGAACGGCAACTGCGACGCCTCCCCGAAAGGCGATCCGGCCGGGTTCGTGCGGGTGCTCGACGACACCACCCTCGCCGTGCCGGAGCGCCCCGGTAACCGGCGCGCCGACGGCTACCTCAACATCCTGGCCAACCCGCATGTCGGCCTGCTGTTCGTGATCCCCGGCCGCCGCGAGACGCTGCGGATCAACGGCCGCGCCCGGCTGGTGCGCGACGCGCCGTACTTCGACGACATGGTGGTGCGCGGGCACCGCCCGATCCTCGCCGTCGAGGTGGATATCGACCAGATCTTCTTCCATTGCGCCAAGGCGTTCATGCGCAGCCACCTGTGGGAGCCCGAGCAGTGGCCGGAGGACACCTTGCCGAGCGCTGCGTGCCTGGTCAAAGAGGTGCAGACGAACGTAACCGAGACGGTGGAGGAACTGGAGCGCTACTACTCGGCGGAGAACTACGCGGCCAAGCTCTACCGGGACTGAGCCGCGTGGCCCACGCCACCCGCCCGCGGCGCGCCCGGAGCGCGGGGCGAACATAGACTCGCGACGTGGCAGAGATATCGGTGCGCGGACGGCTCGCGCTGGCGGCGGCGGGAGCGGCGTCCTGGGCCTCGCAGAAGGCGGGTCGCGGCAAGGGCTCGATGATCGGCGGCCTGATCGCGTTGAAGATCGATCCGACCGTCATGGACCAGTTGGGGCGGCAGCGGCGCACCGTGCTGGTGACCGGCACGAACGGCAAGTCCACCACCACGCGGATGACCACCGCCGCGCTCAGCACCCTCGGCGCGGTCGCGACCCAGGCCGACGGCGCGAACATGGACGCGGGCATCGTCGCCGCGCTCAACGCGCACCGGCGCGCGCCGCTGGCCGCGATCGAGGTGGACGAACTGCACCTGCCGCACGTCACCGATTCCCTGAACCCCTCGGCGGTGGTGCTGCTCAACCTCAGCCGCGACCAGCTCGACCGGGTCGGCGAGATCAACATGATCGAGCGCAAACTGCGCGCCGGGCTGGCCCGGCACCCCGCCACCGTGGTGGTCGCCAACTGCGACGACGTCTTGGTCACCTCCATCGCCTACGACCACCCCAACGTGGTGTGGGTGTCCGCGGGCAGCGGCTGGGCGATGGACGCGACCAGCTGCCCGCGCAGCGGTGAGCCGATCGTCTGGGAGGGCACGCACTGGCGCAGTACCGGTGCGGATTTCCAACGCCCCGAACCGGATTGGTGGCTCGACGGGGACGATCTGGTCGGGCCGGAGGACGCGCGGTTCCCGCTGCGGCTCGCGCTGCCGGGCCGGGCCAATCGCGGCAACGCGGCGCAGGCGGTGGCAGCCGCCGTCGCACTCGGCGCCGACGCGGAGCAGGCCGTCGCGGCCGCGGGCACGGTCCGCGAGATCGCGGGCCGCTACCGCACCGTGCAGGTCGGTGAGCACGACGCGCGTCTGCTGCTGGCGAAGAATCCGGCAGGCTGGCAGGAGGCGCTGTCGATGATCGAGCCGACCTCCGCGGGTCTGGTGATCGCGGTGAACGGCCAGGTGCCCGACGGCGAGGACCTGTCCTGGCTGTGGGACGTGCGGTTCGAGCACTTCGAAGGCGTCCAGGTGGTGGCCGCGGGCGAGCGCGCCACCGACCTGGCGGTGCGGCTGACCTACGCGGGCGTGGAGCACACCTTGGTGCCCGATCCGGTGCGCGCCATCGCGTCGTGCCCCGCGGGCCACGTCGAAGTGCTGGCGAACTACACCGCGTTCCGCGATCTCAACCGTGACCTCGAGGAGCAGGCATCATGAGCACTGTTCGCATCGGCCTGGTGCTGCCGGACGTGATGGGCACCTACGGCGACGGCGGCAACGCCCTCGTGCTGCGCCAGCGACTGCGCATGCGCGGCTACGACGCCGAGATCGTGGAGATCACGCTGTCCGACCCGGTGCCGGATTCCCTGGACATCTACACCTTGGGCGGCGCGGAGGATTCCGCCCAGCGGCTGGCCACCCGGCACCTGCAACGCTATCCCGGCTTGCAGCGCGCCGCCGCGAAAGGCGCTCCGGTGCTGGCCATCTGCGCGGCCATCCAGGTGCTCGGCCAGTGGTACGAAACCTCGGTGGGCGAGCGGGTGGACGGCGTCGGCCTGATCGACGTCACCACCTCGCCGCAGGCCGAACGCGCGATCGGCGAGGTGACCACCGCACCGCTGCTCGACGGGCTCACCGCGGCGCTCACCGGCTTCGAAAACCACCGTGGCGGTACGAAACTCGGCGGTGAAGCGCACGGACTTGCGCGCGTCACCCGTGGCGTCGGCAACGGCGTCGGCGACGGGCTGGAGGGCGTCGTCCAGGGTTCGGTGATCGGCACCTACATGCACGGCCCTGCGCTGGCCCGCAACCCCGAACTCGCCGACCTGCTGCTGACTCGTGCCCTCGGCGTCACCGAGCTGGCTCCCCTCGACCTCCCCGAGGTCGATCAGCTCCGCCGGGAGCGTCTGCGCGCCTGATCTCGCCCCGTCCGGCTCCGTGCGCACGTCGACGCGTGGTAGGCGGGCCCCATTCCGCCGGCCGGGGTTGCATCCTGTACCCGGGTACAGGCTTACCGTGGCCACATGATGGTTTCGCCTTCCTCTGGGGATTGGGTGCCGGAGTCATGCACCTTGCCCACCGTCGAGCAGCCTGTCCGGGTCGCGGAGTTCGATCGGTTCTTCGCCGACTCGGTGCGGGGTGCGCGCCGGCCCGCGCGCACGCGGCTGGATCTGCTGCTGGACGCCGACGCCGAACCGGTCGGCCGTGATCTCGCCGCCCGGGAATCGGGTTGCTGCTCGTTCTTCGCGTTCAGCTTCGGCACCGCCGATGCCGGACCGGTGATGCACATCGAGGTTCCCGACACCGAGGTCGAGGTCCTCGATGCGCTCGCCGCGCGGGTGGAAGCCTCGATCGGCGGCCGGAGGTGACCGGCCTGCGCACCGGCGAGCTGGCCGCGGCGGCGGGAGTGAACGCCCAGACGTTGCGGTATTACGAGCGGCGCGGGCTGCTCGCCGAACCACGGCGATCCCTGGGTGGGCATCGACTGTATCCGGAGCGGTCGGTCACGGTATTGCGGGTGATCAAAGCGGCCCAGCGGCTCGGGTTCACCCTCGACGAGGTCACCGAACTGCTGGCCGCCACCCGGTTCGGCCGCCGCCGCGCCGACGCCGGGTTGCAGGCCCGCGCCACGGCCAAGCTGGCCGAGATCGACGCGAAACTCGCCGAGCTGACCGCGGTGCGCGACACCCTGCGCGCCGCACTCGCGGCCGGATGCGACGACCTGATCGCCTGCAGCGAGAGCCCCTGCTGCCCAGTGCCTTTCGACACCCTGAACAGCGACGCTGCGGGTTATGGGAGGCGACTGTGACCACTGAGAACCCCAGGACACGGCGCTGGTGGGCGCCATCGGACTGGGCGCGCTCCTGTGCCTCGGGTGCTGCCTGGCCCCTGTTCTGATCGCCGCCGGAGTTTTCGGCGGAGGGATCACACTGGTGAGTCTGTCCTGGCCGGCACAGCTCGGCCTCGCCCTCAGCGCCGCCGGGGTGATCGGACTGTCGTGGTCTCGGACCCGCACCCGGCGCACCGAAACCTCGACCGCCTGCACGGCTTCGGGATGCGACTGCCCACCGCACCCCGAACCCGATTCGTAAGCTCGGCGGCCATCACCCTTTCGGTTCCGCTGTCCGCCCTGGTCGCCGCCGCGCCGAGATCGGCTGCGCCTGCTGGTGGTTGTGGCGCAGGGTGGCCCGGAATCGGCGCCCGCTCCGGGTATTCAGAACCCCGCCGACACAACGAGTTCGTGGGACAATCGCTTGATTCTCCAGATGCGAGGGGGACTGATGCGTTCGGCGCCACTGCTCGTCGCGTTGGGTTTGTGCCTGGTCGCCTGCGGCACACCCGAGCCCGCTCCCAGCCCGACAACCACAACTGTGCCGACGTCATCAGCGGCGGCGCCGCCGATATCGACTACCGAACCCGTGCCGACGTCGGCGGACCAGCCGACGGTAACGGTGATCCAGTCTCAGTCGGCCCGAAACACCGGCTCGGCGAACGTACCCCAGACCTCGGTATCACTCACAGCCGTCCCGTTGACCGAAAGCTTGCCCACGACAGCCGATATCGGGGCGACCACGCCCGACGAAGGGGCTCGGCTCACCACGCCCCCGACCTCCCCCTTCACCAGTCCCCCTGCCACTACGCCGTCGCGATGAGCAGCGCGCGCACCGATGAGACGTCACCGTCTCGGCGCGCGATGGCTTTCGTGGTGGCGACATCGGAAGCGACCCTGACCCTGGCGGTGCTCTACTACGTCGGGTCGGTGTACACCCGCTCCTGGTACGGGCATTTCGGAATCGACGCTCGCCTGCTGGACTTCAGCGTGTCCGACTACGTCATCAAGAGCCTCGACGGCGCCTTCTTCCCGGTCGTGCTGGCGTTGTTGATCGCTGCCGCGGTGTTCGCACTGCGGCAGGTTCCGCTCGTAGCGGTCATGCGCACTGGACGGCCGCGGCGGGCGCTGCGGCTGTGGGTGCGGGCAGTCACTGTCGCCGGGGTGCTGCTGTGCACCGGGGTCGCGGCAGGGCTTGTGCTGCGTAAGCAGTTGCCCAGCTGGATGAGTCTGGGCCTGCCGCTGATGCTCATCACCGGCGTCGCATTGATCTGGTACGCCCAGGAACTGTCCACCACCTACCACCGGTTGCTCTACCGGCGACCCGGCGACTCCCCACCCCGTGGGTCGGTACCCCTGCTGGTCACGTTATTGGGTTTGGCCTTCCTCGCCGGATTCTGGGCCATCGGGTACTACGCCGGCGTGCAGGGCAGCCGTAGCGCGACCGAGGAGGAGAACCGTGGTCTCGGGCATCAGCCCGCGGTCGTGGTGTTCAGTGCCGACCGACTCGCCATCGCAGGCGGAAAGTCCAGAATCGACGTGATCACGCTGCCGGACACCAGATATCGCTATCAGTACAGCGGACTCCTGCTGCTCGCGCGCGCCGACGACCGCTATTTCCTGATCCCCGCCGACTGGGACAAAGAACGCGGTGACCGGGTCTTCGTCATCACCACCTCCGACAACATCCGCATCGACCTCGCACCGCGACGCGCCCCGAAACAACCCGATCATCCGTAGCCGCGCACTCCGTGCGTGTCCGACGAATCGCCGACCGAATGTCGAACTCACGTGGGCCGGTCAGATTCCGATCTCGGTGACGTCGACGGAAACGGTGATCGTGCTGTCCTTGGCGTCGGTGTAGATGATGCCGCGCAGCGGAGGGACGTCCGCGTAGTCCCGGCCCCAGGCGGCGGTGATGTAGCGCTCGTCGCCGAACTGGTCGTTGGTGGGGTCGAGGTCGAGCCAGTGGCCGGTGCGGTCGGATCCGTGCGCGGCGGGTGTCCACACGGCCGCCCAGGCGTGCGTGGCGTCGGCGCCGACCATCCGCTCCTTGCCCGGCGGCGGATCGGTGGCCAGGTAGCCGGACACATAACGGGCGGCGAGGCCGTGCGACCGCAGGCAGGCGACGGCCAGGCGGGCGAAGTCCTGACAGACGCCTGCGCGTGCGGCGAACACGTCGGCCACCCGGGTGGACACCGTCGTGGCGCCGGAACGGTAGGCGAAGTCGTCGTGGATACGCGTGTTCAGCTCGGCCACCGCGTCCAGCAGCGGCCTGCCCGGCGGGAAGGATTCGGCCGTGTACGCCGCGACCTCCGCGGTGATCTCCGGCGGGTGCAGGTCGAGGGCGAACTCCACGGCGAACGGTCCGTTCGCACCGGTCGGCCGCGCTTTCTCCCACGGTTCGGCGGCCGGGCCGCCATCCCGAAGGGGGGCGTCGACTTCGACCAGCGATTCGCCGACGACGGTCAGCGCACGATGTTCGGTGGTGACGTGGAAGTAGGAGGTGACGTTGCCGTACACGTCCGCGCCCACCGACCGGTCCGAGGGAGCCGGGTCGATCCGGATGTCGTGGTACAGCAGTCGCTGACCAGGCAAATCACGCGGCGTGAGGTACGCGCGACCGTACGAATTGGTGACCTCCCTCGAGTACGAGTATTTGGTGCGATGCTCCACTTGATAGCGGCGCACCGCACCGCCCGGGCCGGTCATTCGACAACCTGCGCGCTACCCCACAGCGGCTGGATGCCGACCGGCAGCGAGAGCGTCGTGGTCTCGAAGGATTCGGATACCTTGCGCAGACGCAAGTGCACCCCCTCCAGCAAATCCGCCAGTTCGGTGCGCCGGTCGTCGGAGTCGGTGACCTCCAAGTCGTCGGGGTCCAGGCGGCGCAGCATGCGGCGTGCGTCCGCGAGCAGCCGCTGCGGACGCGAGGATGCCGAAGCGCCGGGCAACGCGTGGAAATCGGCGTGCAGCCGTTCCAGCTGGTAGGCCAGTGATCGCGGGTTGGCGGTGTCGAACAGCAGGAGTTCGGCGACGTTCGACAGGCGCACCGAATCCTGATGCCGCCTGCGGTAACTCACCGAGGACTCGGTGGCTCGCAACACCCAGTCGGTCACTTCTCGCTCGGTCGGCTCCGGATACCGCTTGGTCAGCGCGGCCGAGAGCAACGCGGTCATGGCGAGGCCGCGCTCGATGCGCTTGCCGATGTCCCGGACGTGCCATCCGGTGTCGCGGATCAGCGACTCGCCGTCGATCCCGGACAGCGCGAGCAGCCCGGCCAGGGTGCGCGAATGCACGTCCGACAACTCCGCCTCCAGGTCGTCCACCCCGGCCGGATAACCGGCCAGCGCGCGGTCGACCGCACCGAGGATCATCCAGGTGTCCACCGACAACTGGTCGCGCACGGCGCGCGCGGCATTGCCGTACCGGTCGATCGCGAAGGCCAGCGATCCGGGCAGCTCCCGGTCGATCGTCAGCGCGACGAGGTAGTCGTGACCGGCACGGGACGCGCCGGGCACCTGCGGCGCGCCGTCCTCCGCCGCGCTCGTCGGCTCGTCGCTGTCCGATCGCCCGGCGACGGCCTCCACGCCGGCCGCGACCGGAGGCGCATCGGCACCGGCAACGGCTTCCTCGCGGGCGGCTCCTCCCGCACCGGGCAGTGCCGGAACGGGTCTCGGCTGCCCTTCGGCATGCGCGGTCGAGCCGGCCCCGGCGTGCGCCCGCTCGTCGCCGTATCGCGCGACTCCCCCGTCGACGGCGCCGCCCGGCGCGTTCGTGCCGCGATCGGCCGAACTCTGCTGCGGCGCAAGGGCTCGCACCTCGGGACCGAACAATCCCTCGGTCGGAGCCGCGGTTGCGGTGACCCGGCCGAGGGCGGCAAGCAGGATCGGCAGCGCCTCGGCGCCTTCCAGCCAGGGGCGATAACGGAACTCCTGGTAGCGCTCGTGGGTGGCGATCAGCAGACGGGCGGCGTCCTCCGCGCGCTCGCCGTAACGGCCGATCCAGAACAGGTCGTTGAGCACGCGCGGTGAGCTGATCGCCGCCACGGTAGGGGCGGTGCGCCGCTCGCGCTCGCGGGGCGGCTCGGTGCTGATCGCGGCGGCGGCCGTCGGCGCCGCCCGTACCCAGATGTCCTTGGCGGCGACCTTGCGCGCGGCACGATCGGGCGTGCGCTGACGCAGCTGGCCGAGACCACCGGACATCACGGTGTAGCCGCCCCGGTGGGCGAGCGAGAACAACCGCATGCCGACGGGAGCCGCACCGAGGCCGTCGTGATCGCGGATGGCGGGCGTGACGGAGAACTGCGCCGGTTCCTGGCCCACCCACTGCCACCCGTCCGCATCGATCCTGGCCTTCAGCTCCACGCGCTGATCCCGGCTCAGTTCGGGACCGAACAGCGTGGCCCCGTCGACCGCGGAGCGGAGGATCAGCTTGTCCAGCTGCGCGATCAAGTGCTTGCGTTCCCGCTGGTGCCCACCCCAGTACGACGGCGCGCTCTCCAGCAGCAGGTCCTCGCTCAGCAGCGCGCGGGACAGCGCGGGCAGGAAACCGGCCAGCGCGGGATTCTCCAGCAGCCCGCTGCCGAGCGTGTTCACCACCGTCACCGCGCCGCGCCGCAGTACCTCGACCAGTCCCACCACGCCCAGCCGTGAATCCGGCCGCAAATCGAGCGGATCGGAGAATTCGGCGTCCACCCGGCGCAACACGACGTCCACCCGCTTCAGCGTGCCCAGCGACCGCATCCACAGCGCGCCGTCGCGCACCACCAGATCGGCGCTCTCCACCAGCGGAAAACCGAGCGTGGAAGCGAGATACGCCTGATCGAACGCGGTCTCGGAGTGCACGCCTGGGCTGAGCACCACGATCACCGGCTCGTCGTCGTCGGTCGGCGCCGATTCGATCAGCATCAATCGCATCGCCCTGGCGAACGGCGTCAGCGGACGCGGATTGGCGTGCTCGAACGATTCCGGGACAGCGGTCGAGACCACCCTGCGGTCCGCCAGCGCGTATCCGGCGCCCGACGGCGCCTGCGTCCAGTCGGCGAGCGCCCGGAACCGCCCGTCGCCCCACCGGCTGATATCGCAGGCGTGCAGGAAGAGCTGGTGCCGCCCCGGCACGGTGATGCCGTGCGCGGCCCGCACGTAGCCGCGGTTGCCGAACACGGCCTCCGGCGCGAGCAGTCCCGAGCCGAGCGTCCTGCGCGGCCCGTAGATATCGGTGAGCACCTCGTCGAACACGCGGGAGCGCTGCTCCAACCCGGCCTCCAGCCCGGTCCAGTCGTCGGCGGCGACCAGCAGGGGAATCGGATCGAGGCGCCACGGCGCCGGGGTTTCGGCCGCTGCGCCGACCTCGAGGTAGGTGATGCCGTCGTCATCGATCAGCCTGCGCACCCGGCTGTCCAGCCTGCCGAGGCCGTCCCCGCCGAGTTCGGCGAAGTCGGCCGACAGCTCCGACCACATCCGGCGCACGTTGCCGTCCGCGTCGACCAGTTCGTCGTAGTAACCCGCGACGGGCGCGCCGCATTCGTCGTAGGCGGCGGTTTCGGCGCCCTCCGAGCGGTAGCGCGCGAACTGCTCGCGCACCGTGGCGCCGGTCGCGGTCTCCCGCCGCTCATCGCGCAACGTCACCGCGCCGACCTCGCTTCCGCGCCATCCGTACCAACGGTCGTCGAACGCTCCGGGCGGTCCGCGCCCGGCGGGCCGTGTGACTATTTTCGCATGTCGCGGCCCCGGCACCGGGCGAACCGGCAGCCCGCGCGGCGTGGCCGCACCTGCCGCGGACACGGCGACACACGGGGCGGGGTCCCACCGCGACCGCCGAGCCGGTGGTATCACCGAACCACGACAACGATCTCGTCAGGAGGTCATATGCGTACACCAGGTTGTTCATCTTGCGAATCCGCGTTCGACCATTGCCATGGAACCCTGATCGTGCACGCGAGCCGGATCCCGGAATGCACCGACGAGCAGTGCCTCGAACTGAGCCATGACCGGCACGCCTTCGTCCTCGATTGCCGAGACCTCGCGGGCGGCTGCCGGTGCACCGACGACGACACGGTCCGCCGCCGCGCCTGAACGGTTCCGTACCCTGGCCCGGTGAGCTATGACCACGTGTTGCTGCCGTCCGGTGTCGCGTCGTCGATCGCGGAGGTCGACGCCTACCTGAGCACCCAGCAGGGTGCCCCCGAGTCGGGGACGGTGGCGCGGATCGCGGGCGAACTGAACAGACGCAACGCGGAACTGCCCGAGGAGGACGGCTTTCTCAGCACCGCGCCGGTCGGCGGCGCGGCCACCGGCGCGGTGCTGCACGTGGCGTGTCCCTACGACGCGATCGGTTTCGTCCGCCACCTGCTGTTCGAACTGGCCACACCGCTGAACTACGCCGTCTACGACCCCCAGCTGGCCTGGCTGATCGATCCCGCCGGGCACGTCGGCGCCATGGTGACGCACGGTGGTGCGGGCGAGTTCCCGTACCTGACCGAAGCGCTTGTCCAGCAATGGATCCCGGAGCTGAGCCCGCCCAACCCGTACCTGGTGGTCGAGCGCGGCGACCAGTTCTACATCCAGACCTACCGCGACAACTCCGGCGCGTACACCGTGGAATACCGGGACGGCGATCCCGACAGGCATTTCGGCACCACCGTCTCCGACCCGGCCACCGTGGCCGCCCTCATCTGGGGCTGGGCCAACGACGACCGCAGCCGTTTCCCCGGCCTACCTTGGTCTCGCGTCGATCTCTAGCACCCGTCACTGGTTCTGTATGGCCAGCCGGCCCGCCAGCGCGAGGAACGAGGCGCCGAAAACCCGCCGCGTCCAGGTGACGACGGCGGGCCGGGAGACGACCTGGTCGCGGACGGCGGCCGCGCAGGCGCCGTAGACCGCGAACACCGCGAAGGTCGCCAGCATGAAGATGCCGCTCAGCTCGAGCATGCGCGCGACCGCGTTCGGCGCGCCGCTGGGCACGAACTGCGGGAGGAACGCGAAGAAGAAGATGGTCAGCTTGGGGTTGAGCAGGTTCAGCAGCACCGCCGAGGTGATCACCTTCCGCGCCGAGGGCGCCGTGTGCCCGGGCTGTTCCGGCACGGCGAGCGCGCCCTTGTCCCGGAAGGTGCTCCAAGCCATGTACACCAGATAGGCGACGCCGAGGTACTTCAGCGTCTGGAAGGCGACCGCGCCGGCGTTCAGCAGCGCGGCCAGACCCGTGATCGCCGCGATCAGGTGCGGGACGGTGCCGAGCGTGCAGCCGAAAGCCGCGATCGCCGCGGCCCGCACGCCCCTGGACAGCCCGGCCGCGAGCGTGAACAGCACACCGGTTCCGGGGGTGGCGACGATGACGAGCGTCGTCAGCAAGAATTCGATGCTCATCTCCGACACGGTAACCCACGCCGGGCGGTGCGTAGTCCCGCTCGGGAGAGGCGTTTGCGCCCGCTACAGCGCGCGCCGCCCGGACAGCGCGCGGCCGAGGGTCAGCTCGTCGGCGAATTCGAGGTCGCCGCCCATCGGCAGGCCCGAGGCCAGCCTGGTCACGCTCAGGCCGGGGAAGTCGCGCAGCATCCGGACCAGATAGGTGGCCGTGGCCTCGCCCTCGGTGTTCGGATCGGTCGCGATGATCACCTCGCTGACGTCGACGCCGTCCTCCTGGTTCCCGATGCGCGCCAGCAACTCCCGGATGCGCAGTTGGTCGGGGCCGATGCCGCTGAGCGGATCGAGCGCGCCGCCGAGCACGTGGTAGCGACCGCGGAACTCCCGGGTGCGCTCGATCGCCTGCACGTCCTTTGGTTCCTCGACCACACAGATCATCGTCCGGTCCCGGCGCGGGTCGGCGCAGATACGGCACAGCTCGCCGTCGGAGACCGTCCCGCACGTCACGCAGAACTGCACACCGTCGCGCACCTTCTGCAGCGCGGCCTGCAACCGATCGATCTCCGGCGGCTCCACCCCGAGCAGGTGAAAGGCGATGCGCTGGGCGCTCTTCGGACCGACGCCGGGCAGCTTGCCCAATTCGTCGATCAGATCCTGGACCGGACCCTCGTACAACTGCTACCCCGGCTCAGAAACCGGGCAGCGAACCGCCGCCGAGGCCGCCGGACAGCGGTCCGAGCCGTTCCGCGGCGACGCGCTGCGCGTTGGCCATCGCGTCGTTGACCGCGCCGATGACCAGGTCCTGCAAGGTCTCGACGTCGTCGGGATCCACGGCCTTCGGGTCGATGGTCAGCGACACCACCTCGCCGCTGGCCTTGATGGTGACCCGGACCAGGCCGCCGCCCGCCTCGCCTTCCACCTCGGTCGCCGCGATCTCTTCCTGGGCTTCCATCACCGCCTGCTGCATCTGCTGCGCCTGGGCGAGCAACTGTTGCATATCGAACTGGCCACCTGGCTGCACGGGAGGGTCCTCTCTGGAGAAGGTGTCACCGGCCAGCCTAGTCCTGCCGCACCGTGTCCCCGGCGCGGCCCGACGGGTCCGATGTCGCGGCGCATGGTGGATAACAGGTTGGGTAGTTCCGGTGGAGACCGACCGAGCGCGCCTTACCATCGACACCGAGTCGGGGCCGGTGTGCAAATCTGGAGACAAAGATGATCGCAGTTCGTGCACGTTTCCTGAGCACCCTGGTGCTCACTCTTGGTGTTCCCAGCATCTTTCTCGGCGCTACTGCGCCAACGGCGTCCGCGGACACGGAGATCATCGATGCGACGGAGATCGTCGATGCGACCGAGTTCATCGATGCGACCGAGGTGATCGATGCACAGGAGGTCATCGATGCCGAAACCACCCCGGCGGTCGCGGACTACGGTGACGGTTGCGTCCTCTATCCGGACGACAAGGCCGCGACACTCGACTCGCTGCGCTTCCGGTGCTCGGCGGACCAGCAGGACGCCATCTTCCGCGCCGCGCCGCTGGGCGACGTTCCCTCCGGCGTGAAGTCGGGCTGGGTCACTCGTCCGCCGGTCATGCAAGCCGTCGCGCCCCCGCTGTGGATCGGCAAGACCTTCTACACCGGCCCGGACGGCGGCTACCTGATGAACCGCCTCACCGGTGCGGGCATCGAGGGCTGGCGCGCCGACGTCTACGCGGCGCCCGCACTGACCGACGGGCAGCCCGCCTGGGCCCTGAACTACGCGCCCTCCCCGACGCCGCCGGTCTACGACGAGATCCGGGAGGTCACCCCGGGTGTGTGGTTCGGCTATTCGTGGTGGCGCGGCGCGTTCCAGACCACCCTGCTGCTGACCTTCGCGCTCGCCTGAACAGCGAGTGTCGTTGACCCTCCCGTCGCTGGAGGGTGTTGGCTGGTGCCATGACGGCAACCGTCCCCATCGGGGAGTTCTCCAGGCTGAGCAATCTCAGCGTGAAGACGTTGCGCTACTACCACGAGATCGGCCTACTGGCTCCGGTCGACGTGGACGCCGGTTCGGGCTATCGGCGGTACGCGACGACGCAGGTCACGCAGGCACAGTTGATCCGGCGGCTGCGCGAGCTGGACATGCCGGTCCCGGAGATCCGCGCCGTCCTCGCCGCGCCGGACGACGGCGCCCGTGACGTCACGCTGCGCGCGCATCTGGAGCGCATGGAGGCGGAGCTGATCCGTACCCGTGCGGTCGTGGCGTCGTTGCGCTCGCTGCTGACGCCCGCACCGCCGATCACCGTGGAGTATCGCGTGGTTCCCGCGTTCCCGGCCGCGGCGATCGGCGCGACGGTGGCGCGCGAACACATCGACCAGTGGTGCGCGTCGACGTTCCCGGCGTTGTACGAGGCGCTGGCCGCCGCGGATATCGCACCCGCGGGGGTCGGCGGCGCCACCTACGGCACCGATTTCTTCGAACAGGACGAGGGCGCGGTCGTCGCGTTCGTCCCGATCGCCGGAGCCGATATCGTCTTGCCCCCGGGGCTTTCGGCGATCGAGTTACCCACTCGCAGGTTCGCCGTCACCGTGCACGAGGGCCCGTTCGAGGATTTCGACCGCACCTACGGCGCGCTGGGCAGTCACGTGGCCGAACACGATGTCGCGTTGCCCGAACCGATCCGCGAGTTGTACCTGCTCGGACCGGATGTGTCCGACGATCCCGCCGTCTACCGAACCGAAGTGTGCTGGCCCATCGCCCAACCGTGAACAAAGGAGACATCCATGACGCTCTCTATCGCCCACGTCACCATCGACTGTGAGAACGCGGGCGCGCTCGCCGAATTCTGGTCGCGATTGCTGGAGACGCCCGTCGATCCCGGCCCCACCCCGGAGTTCGCCACCGTCGGCCGGACCACGGGCGCCGCGACCGCGCTGATGTTCCTCCGGGTGCCCGACAAGAACCCCGGAAAGAACGTGATCCACCTCGACCTGCTCGCCTCCGACCGGGACGAAGTCGGACGCGCGATCGGCCTCGGCGCGAAGCACGTCGGTGACTTCGACGAGTGGGGCATGAAGTGGACGACGCTGGCCGATCCCGAGGGGAACCTCTTCGACATCGCGGCCGCGTAGGCCGCTCGACATCGCGACGACGGTCCGCACGGACCGTCGTCGCGGACGTCTGATCAGGCCAGTTCGCGCTGCAGGTTTCCGAGCACCTCGGCCTGGATCTTCTTCAGGCCCAGCGGCGCGAAGATGCCCTCGAAGATGCCCGCGATGCCGCCCGCGCCCTTCCAGGTGGTGCGCAGCGTGACCCGCGCGCCCGTGCCCTCCGGCGTGACGGTCCAGGTGTTCACCAGCGTCGAATTCGAGTCGCGCTCGGTGACAATGGAATCGGATACCGAGACGACCGCGTGCACGTTGCGCGAGCGCTTCTCGGTGGCCTGCAACGTCCACTCCGCGACGGTGCCCGCGCCCTTGCCGCCTTCGACCACCTTGTAGTCGCGGTAGTGCGACGAGAGAATGCGCGGACGCACCGTGTCGTAGTCGGCGATGGCCTCCAGCGCGCGCTGCGGATCCGCCTGCACGTCGATCGAACTACTGGCGCTGACCTGTCCCACAATGAGCTCCTTGTCCGGATGCGATGTCTCGACCGATCTCCATCCTGCACTGTCGGCGCAGGAGGAAGGCGCCGAGGGTGCCGCGAACTACTCCAGACAATTCGGTATTCCATTTCGCAACATATGCGTGACATTTCTCCGCCACCATGCCCGCGCGGTGGCCCCGCCGTTTGGTCCGTACTAGCGTCGAGGGGTGGCAGTGAGTCTGTTGGGGAAGGCCGGACAAGCACCGGCCGCACGCGAATCAGGATTTGCCGCGCATCGAGCGGGCGTGGACCGTCTTTTGGCGAGCTACCGCGCGATACCCGAGCACGCCAACGTCCGGTTGGCGAAGAAAACGTCGAACCTATTCCGCGCCAGGGCGAAGAACCCCGCGCCCGGTCTCGACGTCTCCGGACTGACCCGGGTCATCGCCGTCGACCCGGTCGCCAAGACCGCCGATGTCGCGGGCATGACCACCTACGAGGAGCTGGTCGCCGCCACCCTCCCGTACGGGCTCGCGCCGCTGGTCGTTCCCCAGCTGAAGACGATCACGCTGGGCGGCGCGGTCACCGGCCTCGGCATCGAGTCCACGTCCTTCCGCAGCGGCCTGCCGCACGAGTCGGTGCTGGAGATGGACGTGCTCACCGGCGCGGGCGAGATCCTCACCGCCACGCCGGACAACGAGCACGCCGATCTGTTCCGCGGATTCCCGAACTCCTACGGCACGCTGGGCTACACGGTGCGGTTGAAGATCGAGCTGGAAGAGGTGCGACCGTACGTCGCGCTGCGGCACGTGCGTTTCCGCGACCTGCGCGAACTGGAGGCGGCCCTCGCGACGATCGTGACGGACCGCGTCTTCGAGAGTGAGCCCGTCGACTATCTCGACGGCGTCGTCTTCTCCGCCGAGGAGAGCTACCTGACGCTGGGCCGCCGCACCGACGAGCCAGGCCCGGTCAGCGACTACACCGGTATGGACATCTTCTACCGGTCCATCCAGCACGACGGCGACACACCCAAGCGCGACCGCCTGACCATCCACGACTACCTGTGGCGCTGGGACACCGACTGGTTCTGGTGCTCGCGCGCCTTCGGCGCACAGCACCCGAGGATCCGCCGGATCTGGCCGAAACGCTACCGGCGCAGCAGCTTCTACTGGAAGCTCGTGGCGCTGGACCACAAGTACGCCATCGGTGACAAGCTGGAGGCCCGCAAGGGCAATCCCCCGCGCGAGCGGGTCGTGCAGGACGTCGAGGTTCCGGTGGACCGCACCGCCGACTTCGTGGAATGGTTTCTGCGCGAGATCCCGATCGAGCCGATCTGGCTGTGCCCACTGCGTTTGCGCGAGAGCGGCGACCCGGATGGGCCGGGCGGACGCACCTGGCCGCTGTACCCCCTGGAGCCGGACCGGACCTACGTGAACGTCGGATTCTGGTCGGCCGTGCCCACCACCCCCGGGCAGCGAGAGGGCGCGGCCAACCGCGCGATCGAGCGCACGGTGACCGAGTTCGACGGTCATAAGTCGCTGTACTCGGATTCCTTCTACGACAAGGATGAGTTCGCGGCGCTCTACGGCGGAAACACCTATACCGAACTGAAGAAACGCTACGACCCGGACCAGCGCCTGCTGGATTTGTATTCGAAGGCGGTGCAACGCAGATGACGACATTCAAGGACCGTTCCGATGTCTTCGCCGATCTCGGGACCAAACTCAGCATTGCCGAGATCTTCGAGACGCTCGTAGAGGGCGAAGTCCCGATCCGCTTGACGGCCTACGACGGCAGCTCGACCGGACCGCGGGATTCGGAGTTCGCACTGGACATCCGTACCCCGCGCGGCATCAACTATCTGGCGACGGCCCCCGGCGACCTGGGCATGGCCCGCGCCTACATTTCCGGCGACATGACCGCGACCGGCGTGCACCCGGGTGATCCGTACGAGATCCTGAAGGCGCTGGACGGGTTGAAGTTCCGCCGTCCGTCCGCGCTGGCCCTGGTGACCATCGCGCGCTCGCTGGGCTGGGAGCGGCTCAAGCCGGTCGCCCCGCCGCCGCAGGAGACCCTGCCGCGCTGGCGTCGGATCGCCTTCGAGGGCCTGCGCCACTCCAAGACCCGCGACGCCGAAGCGATCCACCACCATTACGACGTCTCGAACGCCTTCTACGAGTACGTGCTCGGCCCGTCGATGACCTACACCTGCGCGGTCTACGGCGACGAGAACTGGACGCTCGAGCAGGCACAGGAGAACAAGTACCGCTTGGTGTTCGAGAAGCTCCGGTTGAAGGAGGGCGACCGGCTGCTCGACATCGGCTGCGGCTGGGGCGGCATGGTGCGCTATGCCGCCAAGCGCGGCGTGAAGGTGATCGGCGCGACACTCTCGGCCGAGCAGGCGGACTGGGCACAGAAGAAGATCGCCGAGGAGGGCCTGGCCGACCTGGCGGAGGTGCGCCATTCCGACTATCGCGATGTGCCGGAGGGCGAGTTCGACGCGGTGTCCTCGATCGGCCTCACCGAGCACATCGGTGTGCACAACTACCCGTTCTACTTCGACTTCATCAAGAGCAAGCTGCGCGACGGCGGCTTGTTCCTGAATCACTGCATCACCCGTCCGGACAACACCCGCACCACCAAGGCGGGAGATTTCATCGACCGCTACGTGTTCCCGGACGGCGAGCTGATCGGCTCCGGGCGGATCATCTCCGAGATCCAGAACATCGGGCTCGAGGTGCTGCACGAGGAGAATCTGCGCGAGCACTACGCCCTGACCCTGCACGAATGGTGCAAGAACCTGGTCGCCAACTGGGACGCCTGCGTGGCCGAGGTCGGCGAGGGCACCGCGAAGGTGTGGGGCCTGTACATGGCGGGTTGCCGGCTGGGCTTCCAGCGCAACGTGGTTCAGCTGCACCAGGTGCTGGGGGTCAAGCTCCCCGCCGACGGCGACTGGACCGTGCCGTTGCGCCCGTGGTGGCAGCCGTGATCCGGTTCGTTCAGTAGGCCTGACTGCCCGCCTCGTTCAGGAGTTCATCCAGGAACGGGGCGGGCAGTTCGATGTCACCGACCTGGGCCGAGGCGGGCAGGTCGGCGCGCAGCACGCGCAGGATGCCGACCACGCCGGGGCCCGCGTCCAGCAGCGGCCTGGTCCAGCCGAGACCTGCGCAGGTGGTGACCGCGGGCAGCAACAGGTTGGTGGCCTCGCCGACCCAGCCGGCGGTGGCCAGACATTCGGCCAGGAGCAGCGCGGCGTCCAATTGGGCGCGCGGACGGTGCTTTTGCAGCGTGTGGTCGTAGAGCGCGCGGGCGCGGCGAACGGCCCGGTCGTCGGAGCCGGGCCGGTGTTCGGCGAGCAGCGCGCGAATCGCGGCGAGTTCCTCCGCCTCGGCGGTGAGCAGGGCGGCGCCGGTCAGCCGATGCCCCATTTGCAGCGGCGTGGACTCGCTGAGATCGGTGTAGCGGCGCTCCCCCGCCTCCAGCGGCAGCCCGAGGCGCAGCCGTTCGGCGCGGATGTGCGCGGCCAGGCGCGCCAGGCGGTTGTCGGCGGCGATGCGCGCGCCCTCGTCCAGCCGCGTGGCCGCGGTGAACAGATCCCCGCCGACCGCCTTGACCCGCGCGCCGACGACGAAGGTCGAGATCAGGAAGTCCACCGGCCCCACCCGGGTGACCAGCTCGTGGCTTTCGTCCAGCAACCGGTCGGCGGTCTCCAGATCACCCCCGCGATAACTCGTTTCGCCGAGTAGAGCGGCGGCCACGCGCACCGCGTGCGAGCGCGGTCCGGAGCGCTCGCGCGCGGACTCCCACGCCTGCTGGAAACAGCGGGTGGCGGTGGCGACGTCGAGTTGCTCGTAGGCGGCCGCGCCCTGGCCGCAGCGGCCGAATACCAGACCCAGCGGATCTTTCGAGTCCTTGTGGTAGTCCTCGGCCCATTCCTGGATCTTCCTGGCGCCCTCGAAGTCGAATCCACACAGGCGCACGAACGTGGTGAGGTTCGCCGCGGTCGAGACCGTCCACGCCGGTAGATCGTCCGGCTCCTGCAAGCAGTCCGCGACCCGATCCAGCACCCCCTCGGTGTGGTCGCGCGCGATCTGGTCCGAAGCGGCGAGCACCGCCGCCTGGCAGCGCTGCACGCGCACATCCGCGTCACCGGTGGAGCCGCGGGCCAGGATGTTGGACAGCCTGCCCAGCGCGTTGCGCGCCGCGCCGGACTGTTGCAAGTTGACATTCGCCCTGGCCACCGCCATCAGCAACTTCGAGCGCGAGGCCACCTGCTGCATCGGCAATTTCGACACGCTGCCCAGCAGGGTGGCGAGCCGGGATCCGTCGATCAGGTCCATCCCGCCGCCCTCGAGCAAGTCCAGCGCCATCTTCAGGTCGGTCGCGGCCAGTGCGTGGTCGACCGACTTGCGCAGCAGCTGGTGTTCGGCGTACCAGCGCGAAGCCTTGCGGTGCAGCGACTTCGACTTCCCGGGGTGAACGCGATCGAGCCGGGTCCGCAGATGCTCGGCGAACAGCGGCTGCATCCGGAACCACTCCGGGTCGTGCTCGATGCGCCGCAGGAACAGCTCCCGTTGCTCGGCCTGCTCGAGCAGCTGTTCGGCGTCCGGTTCACCGGACAGCGCCGCGGCGAGCGAGCCGCAGATCCGCTCGGTCACCGCGATCGACATCAGGAACTCGAGCATCTTGGGTTCCAAGGTGTCCAGCACGTTCTCGGCGAGGTATTCGCGGATGCCGTGGTTGCCCTCCGACAGCGTGGCGATCAGCTGAGCGGGGTCGGCGTTGCCGCGCAGGGACAGTCCGACCAGTTGGATGGCCGCGGGCCAGCCGTCGGTGGCGGTGTGGATCTCGGTCACCTGCTCGGGGGTCAGGTCGAATCCGTTGCGCTCGACGAGGATCTGCCTGGTCTCCGCCTCGGTCAGGCGCAACGCGGCCGAGCCGATCTCGACCAGTTCGTCGTGGACCCGCATCCGGCTCGTCGGCAGGCCGGATTGCTCTCGGCTGGTCACGACGAAACGCAGGTGGTGGCAGCCGTTGTCCAGCAGGGCTTCCATCGCCCGATGCGCACCCGCGTCGGTGATCCGCTGCCAGTCCTCGACGATCACCACGACCGTCTTGCCCGCGGCGTGGATCTCGTCGATGAGCGTGGGAATCACGAACGCGGCGGCGTCGGCGGGCCGCTCCTCCAGCACCTGGTCCAGACCGGCGCCGACCTCCGGATGCACCCGGCGGATCGCCTGGATCAGGTGGGCGAGCAGCCAGATCTCGTTGTCGTCGTCGCGGTCGATACCGATCCAGGCGACGGCGGCGGAGCCTTCGGTGAGTTCGGCGCGCCACTGCGCGGCCAGTGTGCTCTTGCCGAACCCCGCGGGCGCGTGGATCACCGCGAGTCTGCGCCGTCCACCCCCGCGCAGGGTGTCCAGCAGACGCGGCCGCGGTATCGGGTCTCGCGTGGGCGTGGGGGGACGGAATTTGGTCACGGCCGTCGGCGGTGCCGTCGTCGAGGTCGCCGAATGCTGCGAGACGGCGGGCCGCAGCGTCAACGGCCAGCTACGTCGCGCGGTGACCGCGGGACGGGAACCGGTCCACGCCACGGTCGGTATGCCCACCGCGGTCGGAATCGTCGGTTCGGGTTCCGGCGTCGTGTCCAGCAGTGCCATCTCGTCGGGCAGCTGGCCATGGCCGCGCTGCACCTCGCGCAGCATCTCGCCGAACTCGTAAGCGCTGGCCGGGCGATCTCGCGGACTCGGAGCCATAGCGTGTTCGATGACGGTGGCCACATCTGGTGGAATGTCCTGTTCGCGCAGGTCCGGCACCGGCTGGGTGGTGATTCGCAAGAACTGCGCCACCACCCGCTCCCCCGCCTGCCGCTCGAAGGCCGCGTGCCCGGTGAGCAAGGCGAACAGCGTCGAGCCGAGGCCGTAGACGTCGGAACGGATGGTCGGCTCGTCGCCTTTGAGGACCTCCGGCGCGGTGAACGCGGGCGAGCCGGTGATCATGCTGCTGGACGTGCGGAACCCGCCCGGGATGCGGGCGATGCCGAAATCCGTCAGCTGCGGTTCGCCATAGCCGCTGAGCAGGACGTTGGCCGGTTTCACGTCGCGGTGCAGGATCCGGGCGCGGTGTGCGCTCTCGATGGCGCCCGCCAGCTTGACCCCGGCTCGCAGCGAGTCCGCCCAGGTCAGCGGGCCCTGATCGCGGATCAGCTGCTCCAGCGACCCGTGGGTGCAGTACGGCATGACGATGAGCGGCATGCCGGTCGCCGTCACGTCCACCTGGAGGATGTCGACGATATTCGGGTGGCCGGACAGCCTGCCCATGGCTTGTTCCTCACGCAGGAACCGCTCCCGGCTCTCCTGGTCGATCTCCGAGGAGAGCACTTTCACCGCGACCACCCGATCCAGCGCGGTCTGCACGCAGCGATACACCACGCCGAATCCGCCCCGGCCGATCTCCACCGCACCGGACAGGCCCATCGCCTCCAACTCGTCGGCGATGTCGATGGGCGCCTCGCGCCGCGTGTCCGTCTCGGCCGCAGTCGATTCGGGGCGCGCCCGGCCCGAACGCGTCTGTGGATTCATGTGATCACCTCGAACTCACATCGAATCGGCGACATCGGCGACCAAACTCCGCGCCGACCCCGGACGCGTGTCCGATATGTCTGCGCATACTCCAACGTAGCGCGGCCCGGTATCAGGCGGGTGACGTTTCCGAACAGGACGACTCGTGCCGCCGGTCCGTGCGTTCCGCGCAGCTCAGCGCTCCGGCCCGGGGCTCGATGTCCGGCGCGAAATGGGCTCTCGCGCTCACCTTTGCAGGTGCCGCCTCGGCTCGTGACCGCCGCCACGTCTGGTCCACCCGGACGAATACCCGAGGAGGAGCCGACCAACCGGGTCCATGGGCTATTCGCCGTGGATCGGTCAGCGCTGCTCGGCGGGACGTGTCGCTGGAGTGATCCAGAAGGTCATGCGCTCCACGAACTTCCTGCGTTTGGTGTTCTGAAAAGCGGCGATGCGCCATCGGCCGTCCCTGCGGACCACGGTGTAGGTCTGGACCTTGGCCGGCGCCTGCTTCGGCGATCCCTTGTAGGTGTCGCCACGGCTGGTGACCACGGCGACGTCCGGACCGTAGTAACGAATGTCCAGCACCTCGTCGGCCAGCCGGGTGCCCTTCAGGACGCCCGCGAACAAGGCTCGGTGGGAAGCCACGATGTCCGCGCGGCCACGGTAATGGGTGCCGAGGTAACTGGTGTAGGTGGCGTCCTCGGTGAAGACCTCGCCGTAGGCGTCGGCGTCTCCCCGCCCCCAGGCGTCTGTCAGCTCGGCGAGAACGGCCAGGATGCCGCGCCGGTCGGTGCTCTCGTCGCCACTCATGATGGTGCCTCCATGGTAGATTACTTCTTGTGAGAGCTTTCTTCTTAGAAGAAGTCTCTTCATATAAGAAGAAATTAAAGGATGGAGGGATCCCGTGTCAACACCCGAGACCGCGCCGCACGGCCTTCGGCCGGACGCCCATGAGATCTACCGGCGCTATCTGAGCGCGGTCATGCTGCACGGCCAAGCCGGGGCGCGGGCGGTCGATCTGGGCGCCACCGACCTCTACGCGCTCAACATCCTGGGACTGGCCGGACCGATGACGCCGGGCGAACTCGGCGCTCGCAGCGGCCTGACCACCGGCCCGACCACCCGGCTGATCGACCGGCTGGAGGACGCGGGCTACGTCCGCCGCGCGCCGGTCCCGGGCGACCGGCGCAAGGTGATCGTCGAACTGGTCGGCAAGCCCGCTGATCTGGACGAGGTCCTCGCCCCGGCGCGGCGGCGCATCGGCGAGATCATCGGCGGCTATTCACCCGAACAGCGCGAAGTGCTGTTCGACTACTTCGGGAGGGCCGCCGCCGCTTACCAGGCCGCCGCCGAGGAGTTGCGTCCCGCGGACTAGGCGACGGCGAGGACGACGACCTGGGTGATCTGGCGGCTGTCGAAATTGTCGTCGCTGACCAGGACCAGGGTTCGTTCGCCGGAAGGCAGCCGGGGACCCCACGTCATACCCTCCACGTTGTCGACGGCGGCGAGTCCGACGTCGTCGAGGTCCACCAGCAGCCGTTTGGCCGCCGGGTGCGCGGCGCCGAGCGGGGCATCGAGGATGTCGGTCGCGCCGCTCAGGTCGGCCTCGTAGACGCGGATCTTGTTGGCCGTGCCCGGGGAGAAAGACCGTTCCAGCACAAGAAGTTTCGTGGGGTCGAGCGGATCGGCGGCGAGGATGGACGCGATCCCGGTGCCGCCGCGGCCGGGTTCGGGCCGCGACTCGGCGAAGACGGGCTCCAGCGGATACGCGTACTGGGCGAGTAGCGGTCCGGATCGAGCCTGGACGGTGATGCGCGCCGGCGCTGCACTGGTCGTGGTCGGCGGCGGCCCGTCCGGCAGCAGCGGCCCTTCCGTCGCGGTCGCGAACAATGCGCCGGCGGCGAGGAAGGTCGCTGCCTCCAGCGCCTGGTTCTGCCGCGGACCGGAACCGGGACGCATCCGTTCGTTCTCCGGAATCGGCAGCTCACCGGCATAGGAGCCGTCCGGGTGCGCAATCCGCACCGATGGGTCGGCCAGTAGGTCGCCGTCGCGTTCGCCTTCTTGCGTCCAGTAGTAGTCGCCGGTCCACGGATCGACCCGGATCTCCTCCGGGTCCACCGACATCGGCGGGTAGCAAGCGCCCGTCGCGGTCAGCAGCGGCCGGGTGCCGGTGATCGTCACCGGTCCGACGCCGCGCTCGCCGACCTCGATGCGCGCGGTGTAGTACCGCGCGGGGTTCTTGCTCGACCGATCGTCGCTGATCAGCACGAATTCACCCGTGCGTGCCGAGTAATCGATACCGGACAGGCCGCCCACGGTGGTGCCCTCGAAGTCCAGGCCCGACGCGATCACCTGCTCGCCGAGCAAGCGCACCGAGGGCGCGGGCGCGGAATCGGCGCCCGCCACCGGCGCCGATGCGAGGACGAGGGCACAACCGGCGATCAGAACATGGCGACTACGTCTCGGCACGGCTGCCAACCTATCCGGCCGGAAGGACGCGAACGTGCACGGGCTGGGAAACGACGGAAGCCCGCCACCGCGAAAAGCGGTGACGGGCTTCGCCGTTGCGTTCGGCGCGAGACTACTTACGCAGCGAGGCCGGAACCTCGAAGCGCTCGCCGTAGTTCTTGGCGAGGTAGTCGGCGCGTTCCACGAAGGCCTCCTGGCCACCCGGGTAACCGACGATGAACTGGTGCACACCACCGGTCCAGGCCGGGAAGCCGATGCCGAAGATCGAGCCGATGTTGGCGTCGGCGGTGGAGGTGAGCACGCCCTCGTCGAAACACTTCTGGGTCTCGATCGCCTCCGCGAACAGCATGCGGTCGATCAGATCCTGCAGCGGGACGCCGAAGTCCGCCGAGGTCTTGAAGTGCTCGCGCAGGCCGGCCCACAGACCGGTGCGCTTGCCGTTCTCGTCGTACTCGTAGAAGCCGGCCTTCTCCAGGCGACCCGGACGACCCTCGGACACCATGTAGTCGATGACATCCTGCGCCGGGTGCCGCTTGACGCCCAGGGTGGTGTCGCCGGCTTGCGCGGCTTCCAAGGTCTCCTTGGCGATCTTCTGCATGAGCTTCATGTTCAGCTCGTCCGACAGCTGCAGCGGCGCGGCCGGGTAGCCCGCCTGCAGACCGGCCTGCTCGATCGTGGCGGGCTCGATGCCCTCCTTGAGCATGGCGATCGCCTCGTTGACGAAGGTGCCGATCACGCGCGAGGTGAAGAAGCCACGGCTGTCGTTGACGACGATCGGGGTCTTCTTGATCGCGAGGGTGTAGTCGAACACCCGGGCCAGCGCCTCGTCCGAGGTCTTCTCACCCTTGATGATCTCGACGAGCGGCATCTTGTCGACCGGCGAGAAGAAGTGGATACCGATGAAGTCCTCCTGGCGCTTCACGCCGGTCGCCAGACCGGTGATCGGCAGGGTGGAGGTGTTCGAGCCGAGCAACGCGTCGGGGGTGACGATGTCCTCGATCTCCTGGAACACCTTGTGCTTGAGCTCGGTGTTCTCGAAGACGGCCTCGATGACGAAGTCGACGCCCGCGAAGTCGGCCGGATCCGCGGTCGGCTTGATCCGGTCCAGCAGCGCCTTGGACTTCTCCTCGGTGGTCTTGCCCCGGGAGAGAGCCTTGGCCTCGATCTTTTCGGAGTAGTTCTTGCCGCGCTCGGCCGCCTCGATCGAGACGTCCTTCAGCACGACCTCGTAGCCCGCCTTGGCGGAGACGTACGCGATGCCCGCGCCCATCATGCCCGCGCCGAGCACGCCGACCTTCTTGATCTCCTTCTTCGGCACGTCCTTCGGACGCGAACCGCCGTTGTTGATCGTCTGCAGGTCGAAGAAGAACGCCTGGATCATGTTCTTCGCGACCGGGCCGGTGAGCAGGTGCACGAAGTAGCGGGACTCGATCAGCGACGCGTTGTCGATGTCGACCTGCGAGCCCTCGACCGCGGCCGACATGATGGCGCGCGGCGCGGGCATGTTCGCGCCCTTGATCTGCTTGCGCAGGTTCGCCGGGAAGGCGGGCAGGTTCGCCGCGAACGCGGGCGAGGACGGGGTGCCGCCGGGGATCTTGAAGCCCTTCTTGTCCCAGGGCTGCACGCCGGCGTCGGGGTTGGCCTTGATCCACGCCTTGGCGGCGGGGACCAGCTCCTCGATCGAGCCGACCAGCTCGTCGACCAGGCCGATCTCCTTGGCCTTGGCCGGCTTGTTGCGCTGGCCCTGCAGCAGCACCTGCATCAGGGCGTTCTGCAGGCCGAGCATGCGCACGGTGCGGATGATGCCGCCGCCCGCGGGCAGCAGGCCGAGGGTGGCTTCCGGCAGACCGATCTGCGAACCCGGCACGTCCGCCGCGATGCGGTGGTGGGTGGCCAGCGCGATCTCCAGACCGCCGCCCAGCGCCGCGCCGTTGATCGCGGCGACGACCGGCTTGCCCAGCTGCTCCAGGCGACGCAGGGCGCTCTTGATCTCGCCGAGCTCCTCCATCAGCGCCTGGGCGTCGTCCGGGCCGACCTTCATCATGTTCTTCAGGTCGCCGCCGGCGAAGAAGGTCTTCTTCGCGGAGGTCAGGACGACACCGGTGATGTTGTCCTTCTCCGCCTCGAGCCGGTCGACGGTGGCGGTCATCGACTTCTTGTACAGCTCGTTCATGGTGTTGGCGCCCTGGTTCGGGTCGTCCATCGTCAGTACGACGATGCCGTCCGAATCCTGCTCCCAACCGATCATGTTGGTTTCGCTCACAGCTCTGTGTCTCCTAAGTGAATTGGCGGCGTTCGCGGCCCTATGTGGTTACGCGGGCTGCCGCCTCCGGGCCTGACGCTCACGCCGCCGTAAATCTTCAGCTGTCGGTTGGGGCTCAGACCCGCTCGATGATGGTCGCCACGCCCATGCCGCCACCGATGCACAGGGTGACCAGCGCGTAGCGCCCGTTGCGGCGCTCCAGTTCGTCGACCATGGTGCCGGTGATCATCGCGCCGGTCGCGCCCAGCGGGTGGCCCATCGCGATCGCGCCGCCGTTGACGTTCAGCTTCTCGTCCGGGATGTTCAGATCCTTCTGGAACTTCAGCACCACGGAGGCGAACGCCTCGTTGATCTCGACCAGGTCGATGTCGTCGAGGGTCAGGCCGGCCTTGGCCAGCACCTTCTTGGCGGCCGGGGTCGGACCGGTCAGCATGATGGTGGAGTCGGCGCCACTGGTGGCGGTCGCGACGACGCGCGCACGCGGGGTCAGACCGGAGGCCTTGCCCGCCTCTTCCGAACCGATCAGCACGAGCGCGGCGCCGTCGACGATGCCGGAGCTGTTGCCGCCGTGGTGCACGTGGTTGATCTTCTCCACGAAGTGGTACTTCTGCAGCGCCACCGCGTCGAAGCCACCCATCTCACCGATCACGGCGAAGGACGGCTGCAGCTTGGCCAGGTCCTCGGCGGTGGTGCCGGGGCGCATGTGCTCGTCCTTGTCCAGCACGACGATGCCGTTCTGGTCCTTGACCGGGACGATCGACTTGGCGAAGTAACCGCCGGTGGTGGCCTTGGCGGCCAGCTCCTGCGAGCGCACCGCGTAGGCGTCGACATCGTCGCGGCTGAAGCCCTCGATGGTGGCGATCAGGTCGGCGGAGACGCCCTGCGGGACGAAGTAGGTGTCGTAGTTGGTGGCCGGGTCCAGCGCCCAGGCGCCGCCGTCGGAGCCCATCGGCACGCGCGACATGGACTCGACGCCACCGGCGAGAACCAGGTCGTCGAAGCCGGAGCGGACCTTCTGGGCCGCCAGGTTGACCGCCTCGAGGCCGGACGCGCAGAAGCGGTTGAGCTGGAACCCGCCGACGGTGTCGGGCAGGCCGGCCACGGTGACCGCGGTACGGGCGATGTCCGCACCCTGGTCGCCGACCGGCGCGACCACGCCGAGGATCAGGTCGGAGATCCGGTCCTCGTCGAGGTTCGGGAAGCGGCCGCGCAGCTCCTGGATCAGACCGACAGTCAGGTCGATCGGCTTGACCGAGTGCAGCGAGCCGTTCTTCTTGCCACGGCCGCGCGGAGTGCGGATGGCCTCGTAAATGTAGGCCTCTGTGGTCATATCGGAGTGTTCCTTCCTCAATGTGCGGCGGCCGGACGTTCGTCCGTCCGAGCGCTTCTGTGCGGTCGACCGGAACGTTCGTCCGTCCGAGCGCTTGTGTGCGGTCGACCGGAACGTTCGTCCGTCCGAGCGCTCCTGTGCGGCCGGGCCGGACATACGTCCGTCCGAGCGCTGGTTTGCGGCGACACCGCGGGTGCGGCGTGGCTGCGGCTGACCTCGCCGACCGGCCTTGCGGCCGACCGTTCCTAACGCTGTACAAAACCAGGCAGGGAAGAGCGATCGCACGTCACGGTCGCACGTACGCCTGGGCATACCATAGAACGTCGGCGTACCGAAGCTCCCGGCTACCCGTACATACTACCGTGGAGTGCGAACTCCGGTTAACTTAACGTCGTGAGAGCGGTGGTTGTCAACCATCCAACCGTGTGGCACCCAGCTCACTCTTCAGCAATTCGAGGGCGACCTCGTCCGGGTCGCGCCGGTCGCCGGGGGCCACCGGATCGGCCGCGGCGGCCATCATCTCCCGCTCCTCTTCCGGCGTCGAGGCGGGAACGGCGCCGTCACCGCTCCAGCCCCGGCTGCTCACGGCGTCGCTTCCGCTCGGTTCGGCGTCGTAGGGCGGCGGATAGTCCGCGGGGCCGGGGTCGTCCGGCAGGTCGGGATAGTCGGGCGGAGGGATGTCGTCCTCCGCGGGGAACGGGCGCGGATTCGCGCCACCCGCGCGGGTGCGACCCGCGTTACCCGGCTTCTCGACGCCCGCGTTGCGCGCCTGGCTGGGGCGGGAGAACCTCGGCGGGGCGGCGGCATCCGGAGCGCGGCCTGTCGCGTTGCCGGATTCACGTCCCGGCTGGCCCGCCGCCTGTCCGCGAGCACGGTTCCCGCTACCGCCGGCCCGTGGCGCCGCAGCCGGCCGTGGCACCGCGCCGCCCGCTTCCCAGCGCACCTCGTGGTCGCGGCCGAGCACCGCCCGCACCGCCGACCGCACCGCTTCCAGATTCCGCGGATCGGACAGACGCTGGGCCAGCGGCGCGTGCTGATGCGCGAAGACGATGACCTCGCCCTCCACCCGGGCGACCGACGCACCGGCGAGCATCGCCTGCACGGCCGCGCCGAACTCCCGCACTTTGGCGCGGATATCCGCCCAAGCGGCTTCCACCTCGCGCAGTAGATCACCGCTCGACGCCGAGGAAGGACCGGCGGGCTCCTGCGCGGACGCGTGGGGCGGCCCTGCCTCGGATCGCCCAGGACCGCCCTGACCGGCGGCGGAATCCTGCACGGCGGGTGAGTCGGCGGCACCGCGATCGGGCCCGGCGGCAGAACGCCGCGCCGTACTCGGGTCCCCGGCCCCAGGATCACGCCCGGCAGCGGAACTCCGCGCGGCATCGGGGCCCGCGCTCCCATGCTCGTGCCCAGAACTCGGCCCGGCAGACGAATCCGCAGCACCGCGATCAGGCCCCACAGCGGAACTGCGCGCCGCATCCAGGCCCGCGCTCCCATGCTCGCGCCCAGAACTCGGCCCCGCAGACGAATCCGCAGCACCGCGATCAGGCCCCACAGCGGAACTCCCCGCCGCATCCACGCCCGCGCTCCCATGCTCGCGCCCAGAACTCGGCCCCGCAGACGACTCCGCAGGCCCGCGATCGCGCCCGGCAGCGGGATCCCGCGCCGTGGTCGATTCAGCGGCCCCCTGATCAGATCCCCCAGCAGAATTCCGCGGTGTGGTCGACTCGGCGGCCCCGCGATCAGGCCCCACGGCAGAATCCCGCGCAGCAGTCGAGTCGGCGGCCCCGCGCACGTAATCCCGCGTGGCAGTCGGGTCGGCCCCGGGGGCGTTCCCGACGGCCGGATCGACGGTAGGCGACGCCGCCTGCGCACCCGGTGCCGGAGAACCCGCCTGCTGCGGCGACGGAGAAAGTCCCGATTGCGCTACGGCGTCGGAAACCCGCTGCACGGCAGCCGGTCCGGAAGGAACGCGGCCCGCTCCGGCGGCCGCTCCGCTGCCAACCGGCCCGGACGCCTCAGGATTCGGCCCCGACGCGCCTGCGGTCCCTGCCTTCGAAGTACTCGGCGCGGCGGTCGCGCTCGGCCCTCCCGCCGACCCGCTGTCGGGCACAACGGCGGCGTCCGGTTCGGCAACCGGCGCGACAGGATCCGCGCCGCCTTCGGTGCCCGGAGCCGACGCATTCGTGGACGACTCACCACCGGCGGGCAACGGTCGATGCTCGCCGCCCGGTGCGGCGACAGCGGAACCTGCCGCACCGGAAGACGGACTTCCCCCGCCACCGATCGGCACTGGGCGATCAGCGGTTCCGGCACCGGCGCCGGGCCCCTCGGTTTGCGCCGAACCACCGACGGGAGTGGCTCCCCCGGCTTCGGCAGCGTCCTCCGAGCGACCACCCCCGCGGTTCTCGCGACGAATCGCGGCCAGCACCTCGGCACCCCGGCGACGAGGCGACTCCGACGGCGACCCGGCCCCGGCCGTGGGCTGGGCGGGAGCGGGCGCCGAAGACGCGGCGGGCGCGGCGGCGAAGGAGCCCCCGGCCATACCGCGCTCGAGCCGTTCCAAGCGTTGCAGCGTGGCGGATTCCGCATCGGACGCCGAGGGCAGCAACATGCGGGCGCAGACCACTTCGAGCAGCAGTCGCGGCGCCGTCGCGCCGCGCATCTCGCCGAGACCCTCGTGCAGCAGCTGGGCGTAACGGGTCAGGGTGGCCGAACCCAATCGCTCGGCTTGATCCCGCATCCGGTCGAGCACGTCACCCGGGCCGGTGACCAGGCCGCGTTCGATGGCGTCGGGCACCGCCCGCATCAGGATCAGGTCCCGGAAGCGGTCGAGCAGGTCGGCGGCGAACCGCCGCGGGTCGTGGCCCGCCTCCATCACCCGGTCGACGGTGCCGAACAACGCGGCGCCGTCGTCGGCGGCCAGCGCCTCGACCGCGTCGTCGATCAGCGCCACGTCGGTGACGCCGAGCAGCGAGACCGCGCGGGCGTACGTGACGCCCTCGGGGCCCGCGCCCGCCAGCAATTGATCGAGCACGCTCAAGCTGTCGCGCGGCGAGCCGCCGCCCGCGCGAATCACCAAGGGGTACACCGCTTCTTCGACCGGCACGTGCTCCTGCTCGCAGATCCGCCCGAGCAGTCCGCGCATCGTGGCGGGCGGCAGCAGCCGGAACGGATAGTGGTGCGTGCGCGAGCGGATGGTGGGCAGCACCTTGTCCGGCTCGGTGGTCGCGAAGATGAAGATCAGGTGGGCAGGCGGCTCCTCGACGATCTTGAGCAGCGCGTTGAAGCCGGCGGTTGTCACCATGTGCGCCTCGTCGACGATGAACACCCGGTACCTGGACTCGGCGGGCGCGTAGAAGGCGCGGTCCCGCAATTCTCTGGTGTCGTCGACGCCGCCGTGGCTCGCGGCGTCGAGTTCGATGACATCCAGGTTGCCGGTACCGCCGGGCCCGAGGGCCACACAGGACGGGCAGGTACCGCAGGGCGTCGAAGTGGGGCCCGACACGCAGTTCAGCGACCGGGCCAGGATGCGCGCGGAGGACGTCTTACCGCAGCCGCGTGGACCGGAGAACAGATAGGCATGACTGATCCGCCCCGTGTCGAGCGCGATACTCAGCGGGTCGGTGACGTGCTCCTGACCCACCACCTCAGCGAACGTTGCCGGTCGGTACTTCCGGTACAGAGCCACGGCCAGAGGTTACCGGCGACCTCCGACAAAGGACATGCCCGCCCGCTGCGCCGCGCGCAGGCCCTCGCAAGCACACAAGTGTGACCCAAGTCACAACATACGCCACGTCTTCTTCGACGGCCGCCCCTCGCACGCACGATAGCAACCCCAGAGCTATCGCTCACGCTGCACGAGCGAAGTCTGGACACAGCCGCCGCGGCACCCTGCGCGGGCCGGAGAATGCGGACTCACACCCCGATTTACCTCGACTTTTCGGAGATAACGAAACCGCAACCATGGGTGACATCGATGCAATCGTCTGGCTAACGTGGCAGTCGGCAACTTCGGTAGCCAAACCTTCATCAGGTTGGTGACCCCGGCCGGTCCCTCATCCCGACCGGGGCACAACCTCGAGAGCACCACGGGTGACCAGCGCCAATTCCCCCACTTCCACCGGAGGACCGTCCACCGTGTCGTGTGACGACATCGCCGCCGCCTGGCTGTCCAGCACCGATTTCGCAGGCGACCGCTCCGCCGTCGCCCTCTTGAGCCGCGCCATCAGCCCGCAGGAGTTCGCGATCAAACGTGACTCGCTGCCGGTCACCGCGGCAGCCGATCCGGCCACCGCAGCCGCCATCCTCGAACTCCTCGAGCGCGGCCAGGTGCCGACCATGGCCGCGATCCGCACCCTGACCGCGCAGAACGAGATGCGCCGCGAGGCCGAGCGCATCGAACGTCTCGGCCGCCGCGCCCAGCGCAGCATCGATGACTTCGGCCGGGTGCTGGCCAAACTGGCCGACGCGCACTGGACCGCGCACGGCTACGGGCCCACCCGCCGCGACGTGCTGTGCACCGAGCAGATCATGACGCTTATCCGCACCCGCGTCGGCAACATCGCCCCATCGGCGGTCAAACACCTCTGGCTGATCGAGCGGGCCCAGCGCGCGGGATGGATCGCCTCCAACGCCAATCCCCGGTCTCTGTGCGCTGCCCGCCGTTTCTACGCGGCCCAGTACGGAAACCGGGTCTCGTTGCGCCCGGTGAACACCATCGGCACCGCGATCGCGGCCTATCTGGCCGACTACCTCGACGAACACGGCCGCGCGCCACGCTGGTCGGTGGTCGCGCAAGAACTGCGCGACGACCGCGGCCGCCGGATTTTCCACAACACCGCCGATGCCCGCGCCCAGGAACTCTGGTTGACCACCGCGGAGTGGGTGGAGATGCGCGACGACCTGCCCGTGCCCGGACGGAGGGGATTGCGGGCCATCCGTAAGTCCCGCGGCTGACTCGGCGCCGCCCGCGGGCTCGACGCCTTGGGTTAACGGCGTTACTCTAACGCCGTTAACCTATCGAGCGGAGCCGCGATGCTGACCCGGATGGCCCGATTCATCACCCGATCTCCGCGCGCGGTATTGGCCGCGGCGCTCGCGGTCGCCGTGCTGTGCGGCGTCTTCGGCGCCACCGCGCCCGCGCACTTGAAGTCCGGCGGGTTCACCTCGGATGACGCCGAATCCGCCCTCGTCAATGAGCTGATCGCCGACAACTTCGCCGGTGCTGCGCCCAATTTCGTCCTGCTGGTCGGTTCGGACGCCGGAGCGGACGATCCGGCCACCAAGGCGGCGGGCATCGGGCTGGCCGACGCGCTGAAAGCCCGCGGCGACGTGCGAGGCGTGCAGTCCTACTGGACCACGCCGCAGCCGCTGTCGAACGCGTTGCGCAGCGCCGATCGCAAGAGCGCCCTGGTCGTCGCCTATCTCGACGGCGACGAGACGCAGGTCCAGCAGACCGCGAGTGAATTGAAGCGGCAGTTCTCGGGCGTCTCCGACGGCATCACGGTCCGCCAGGGCGGCATCGCCGCGATCTACCACGACGTCACCGAGCAGACCACCCGCGACCTCACCCTGGCCGAGGGCGTCGCGGTACCGCTGTCGATGATCGTGCTGGTCCTGGTGTTCGGCAGTCTGGTCGCCGCGGCCCTCCCGCTGACCATCGGGGTGTTCGCCATCCTGGCGACGCTGGCGCTGCTGCGCCTGTGCACGCTGTTCACCGACGTCTCGATCTACGCGCTGAACATGACGACGGCGATGGGGCTGGCGCTGGCCATCGATTCCAGCCTGTTCATCGTCAGCCGCTTCCGGGAGGAACTGGCGCGCGGCCTGGATCCGGCCGCCGCCACCATCCGGTCGGTGCAGACCGCGGGGCGCACCGTGCTGTTCTCCGCACTCACCGTCGCCCTCTCGCTGGCCGTGCTGAGCGTGTTCGACCTGTACTTCCTGAAGAGCTTCGCCTACGCGGGCGTCGCGGTGGTCGCCGCGGCGGCCACCGCATCGATCGTGGTGCTGCCCGCGGCGCTGGTCCTGCTCGGGCACCGGGTGAACTCCCTCGACCTGCGGGCTCCGCTGCGCCGCCTGTTCCGCCGCGGCGCGCCCGCGCCCGGCCCGCAGGCGCCGGAGGACAGCGGCTGGTATCGGCTGGCAGGTGTGGTGATGCGGCACGCGGCGCCGGTCGCGATCGTGATCATCGCGCTGTTGCTGGCGCTCGGCGCACCGTTCCTGTCGGTGAAGTTCGGTTATCCCGACGACCGGGTGCTGCCGGTCAGCGCCACCAGCCGCCAGGTCGGCGACGCCCTGCGCACCGAGTTCCCGCAGGCCGATCCGGTCGCGGGCACCACGATCGTGCTGGACGGCTACCACGGCGACAACGCGGCGCTCGGCGGGTACGCCGCCGAACTGTCGAAGGTCGAGGGCGTGCCCGCGGTTCTGTCCGCCGCCGGGGTCTACGCGGCAGGCGCGCGAGTCGCGCCCGCTCCGCCCGGGATGGCCAACGACACCGGGACCTACCTGAATGTCGCGACCAAGCTCGATCCCTTCTCCCCCGCCGGGGACCGTCAGCTGACGGCGATCCGGGCGATCCCGGCCCCGGGCGAGGCGCTCTACGGCGGCGCCGCGGCGGCCAACGCCGACTCCCTGCACGCGCTGGCCGCCCGCCTTCCGCTCGCGGCAGGCCTCATCGCCCTCACCACCTTCATCGTGTTGTTCCTGTTCACCGGCAGCGTCGTGCTGCCGATCAAAGCCCTGGTGCTGAACACACTGTCGCTGGCCGCCGCCTTCGGCGCGATGGTGTGGGTGTTCCAGGAGGGCCATCTGTCCGGGTTGCTCGGCTTCACCGCGGTCGGTTATCTGGTGCCGACCATGCCGATCCTGATGTTCTGCCTGGCCTTCGGCCTGTCCATGGACTACGAGGTGTTCCTGCTCTCGCGGGTGCGCGAGGAGTGGCTGGCCACCCACGACAACACTCGCGCGGTGGCGGTCGGCCTGGCCCGCACGGGCCGGATCTTCACCGCGGCCGCCGTGCTGATGGCCATCGTGCTCGGTGCGCTGGTCACCGCGAAGGTGTCGTTCATGCAGCTGCTCGGCCTCGGCCTCACGCTGACCGTGCTCGCCGACGCCACGATCATCCGCGGTCTGCTCGCGCCCGCGCTCATGCGCCTGCTCGGTCCGGCCAACTGGTGGGCGCCCGCACCGCTGGCCCGCCTGCACGCCAAGATCGGGCTGACCGAAGGCGAGGAGGACGCCGCCGCGCGCCCGCTGGAAACCGCGGGGCGCGCGTGATCGGTGGCAGGCGCCCGCGTTCGCCGCGCGGCTCCGGCGCCCAGCTGCGCGAGGAGATCCTGCGGGCCGCGGCCGAACTGCTCACCACGACCGGGCATGCCGATGCCGTCTCGATCCGGGCGGTGAGCAAGCTGGTCGGGGTGAGCGCGCCGTCGATCTACCGGCACTTCGCGGACAAGGACGAGTTGATCGACGCCGTCGTCGCCCGAGTCTTCGAAGACCTCACCGAGGCGATGCGAGTGGCCACCGACCCCACCACCTCTCCGATGCACCAGCTGCACGATCAAGGCATGGCCTACGTCCGCTTCGCGCTCGAGCATCCCGAGCAGTACCGGCTGGCGACCGCGCCCACCGAGACCGAGGGCGTGGTGGACCAAGTGCTCACCAGCTGTGCCTTCGAGCATTTCACGGCCACCGTACGCAAGTGCATGGAGGACGGGACGATGGCGCAGCGCGACCCGCTGCCGATCGTGCTGGAACTGTGGTCGGCGGCCCACGGCATCGCCTCCCTGCTGCTCGCCAAGCCCTTCCTGCCGTGGGGCGACGCGGAAGCCGTCGCCTCGCGCGTGCTGGGCGCGGCATGCATCGGCTACAGCGTGCTCGACCTGGTGGGTTCGGACCCGCCCACACCGGACACGGTGACGGCGTGGCTGCGCCGCGTCAGGAAGGACCAGACGCCGGCCTGACCGCCTTTCGACCGATGGGCTGTCGGCCTCCGAGCGACCATTCGGTAACTTCCTCGCAGCGCACGCGCGCGGAAGGAGTGAACCCGTGTCTTCAACCATCGACCCCGCGGCTACCGCCTGGCTGCTGGTCAGCACGGCCCTCGTCCTGCTGATGACCCCGGGCCTGGCCATCTTCTACGGCGGCATGGTCCGCTCGACCGGCGTACTCAACATGCTGATGATGAACTTCATCGCCATCCCGCTGGTGACGGTGACCTGGCTACTGCTCGGCTACAGCCTGGCGTTCGGCGACGACGCGGGCGGCGGCCTGATCGGCGGCCTCGCCCACCTCGGCATGGCGGGCATCGATCCGACTTCGGTGCGCGGCTCGGTGCCGGAGCTGTTGTTCGCGACGTTCCAGCTCACCTTCGCGGTCCTGACCGCCGCGCTGATCAGCGGCGCCATCGCCGACCGGGCCAAGTTCGGCGCGTGGATGATCTTCGTGCCGCTCTGGGCGCTGGTGGTGTACGCGCCGATCGCCCACTGGGTGTGGGGCCCGGACGGCTGGCTGGCCTCGTTCGGCGCGCTGGACTACGCGGGCGGCCTGGTGGTGGAGATCGCCTCCGGCGCGTCGGCCCTGGCCCTCGCGCTGGTGCTGGGCCCGCGCATCGGGTTCAAGGTCGATGCGATGCGCCCGCACAACCTGCCCTTCGTGCTGCTCGGGGCGGGCCTGCTGTGGTTCGGCTGGTTCGGCTTCAACGCCGGTTCGGCGCTGGCGGCCAACGGCCTGGCCGCTGCCGTCTTCCTGAACACCTTGGTGGCGGGCTGCCTCGGCATGCTCGGCTGGCTGGCGGTCGAGCAGATCCGCGACGGCAGGCCGACCACCTTCGGCGCCGCGTCCGGCGTGGTGGCCGGTCTGGTCGCCATCACTCCCTCGTGCGGGTCGGTCAACACCCTCGGTGCGCTGCTGGTCGGGCTCGCCGCGGGCGTGCTGTGCTCGTTCGCGGTGGGCTGGAAGTTCAAAGCGGGCTACGACGATTCGCTCGACGTGGTCGGCGTGCACTTCGTCGGCGGCATCGTGGGCACCGTGCTGATCGGCTTGCTCGCCACCGAGGTGATGACCGGCGGCGTCGAGGGCCTGTTCTTCGGCGGCGGGCTCGCTCAGCTCGGCAAGCAGCTGGTGGCGGTGCTCGTCGTCGCGGCCTACGCGTTCGGCGTCTCGTTCGCGCTCGGCAAGGGCATCGACCGGTTCGTCGGATTCCGGGTCAGCAAGGAGGACGAGACCGCCGGGATCGACTTCGCCCTGCACGCCGAGACGGCGTACGCGGAGGGAGTGCACGGCCATGCGCCGCGCCGCCTCGGCGAAGGGCATCTCGGACGTCCGCATGCCCAGCGCCCGCTCGAGGACGATCCGACGGCATGAGCGCCCGCGTCGCGCCTCAGCTCACCGAGCTCGCCGACGCGGTGAACGTATTGCACTGGGCCGCACGGTTGTTGTCCAAACCCGCCTCGAACCACTGGCCGCCGTTCTCGGACGACCCGTGGTCGCGCATGTCCCCGGCCTGGTCACCGCGCCCGTAGGCGTCCTTGCGGGCCAGGGTGAGCTGCGGGTCGGTGAGCGAACCGCCCTTCGACGACGAGGAGAGGTACATGCCGTCGAAGCAGTTGGCCTGCAATTCGACTCGGCGCGACAGCTCCAGTCCCTTGGCGCTGCGCGGCCCCACGTCGGCCCGATCGCTGTTGGCCTTGCGCAGGATGCCGGACATCGCCTGCACGTGATGTCCGTACTCGTGCGCGAAAACCGACAGGTAGACCACCCAGTTGTCCTTGAAGTAGTCCGTCTGCAACTGGCTGATCGGCATGTAGACGGTCTTGTTCGCCGGGCAGTAGAACGCGGCGAAATTGCTGGTCGAGCCGGTGCACGGGGTGGTGATGCCCGTCGTGGTCGCGCTGACGTTCAGCGACGGCGGCTGGAACGGCAGATTCGCCTTGCGCAGCACGGGTTTCCACGCCGCTTCCAGGCAGGACGCGGCGCTTTCGAAGAACTTGCGGGCGGCGTCCACCTGGGTGCCCCACGGCGAGTAGTCGCACTGCGCCGGAATCAGCGTCGCGTTGGGGTCGGTCAGCAGCGGGTTGTTGCCGGTTTCCGACGGGCCGACCGTGCCGTCCGGCTGCGTGTCGAACGTGAAGCTCGGTTGCGGACCGGACGCGTCGCTCGCGTCGCGCCCCACCGAGATCGCGTTGCGTACCAGTCCCGCCGCCGCCAGGAATACGACGACGACCAGCAGCACAACCCATCCGCCACCTCCGCGTTTGCGCGGCGGCGGGTAGGGCGGCCGTCCGGGCGGACCATAGGGCATGGGCGGAGGGACCGGCGGGCCGTAACCCGGTGGCGGGCCGTAGGCGGGCGGCGCGTATCCCGGCGGCGGGCCGTAACCGGGTGGCGGACCGTACCCAGGCGGCGGGCCGTAGCCCGGCCGCGGTCCGTAGGGAGCACCGTAGCCGGGCGGCGGAGGCACCGGACGCCCCCCGCGCGGGACCGGTCCGTGTCCGTACGGTGGTTGTGTCACGCCCCCGTACCCCCTCGTCTCAGTGATCGCCGACAGCCGCTGACGCAGGATAGCAAGCTGTCTAGAGTAGGCAGCCATGCTGACTTTTCGGGGGGCCGCCCTAGGCGCGCTGCTTCTCGCCATCGCGGGAATGTTCGCGACGGCCCCGGTCACCCAGGCCCAGCCCGCGCCGGAGGGCGTGACCATCACCGCCGATCTGAAGCTGAGCCGCGAGGGCGTCCTCGAAGTGGTCGAACAGGTCTCGGTGCCGCCGGAGAGCTCGTTCCGGATGTCACTTCCGCTGCGGCTGCGCGTCGGTGACGACGCCGAGCGCGTCTTCCGAGTCACCGACGTGGACACCGAGGGCGCGGGCACCGCGACGGTCGCCAACGACCAGTTCACCATCGAGGCCCGGCCCGGCGAATCCACTTTCCGGTACTCCGTGCAGAACACCGTCAGCGACGCGCGGGGCACCCAGGTCTTCCATTGGCTCGGTGTGCTCAACACCGACATCGCGTCCATCAGCGCCTCGCTGATCAGCCCGAGCTTCGAAATGGGCATCGTGGACTGCAAACTCGGCCCGCCCGGTAACACCCGGCCGTGCGCCGACGTCAAGATCGAGACCGACGGCGTCCTCTTCCTCGAGCAGACCGACCTGCACAAGGGCGACGCGATCGATCTGACACTGCAATTGCCGCCCGGCACCGTGCCGAGCAACGCGGATGTTCGCGACAGCGGCGACGCGGGCCCCTTCGCGATCACCGCCCCGGTGCTCGTCGCGTTCGGCGTGCTGCTGCTCGCGCTGGCCGCCTTGGTCGCCTATGTGCTGCGCGCTCGCCGCCTGGACGCGACGGTGGGCGGCGGTTCCGCGACGATCGATCCGCTGGTGCGCGAGGGTGATCGCGTGCAGTTCACCTCACCCGATGGCACGCTGCCCGGTGCGGCCGGGCTGCTGCTGGACGGACATGTCGATCCGGTCGACATCGCCGCCACCGTGGTGGATCTCGCGGTGCGCCGGTACATCCGGATCACGCCGCTCAGTGACAGCGACTGGCGGATCACCCGGGTGAACACCCCCGACGACCAACTGCGCGACTACGAGAAGGCCGTCTACCAAGCGCTGCTGCCCGAAGGCGCCGACGCGGTGACATTGGGCGAGCTGCGCAAGCCGGGGCGCGTGGCCTCCGAACCGGTACGCGCCGCACTGGTCGCCGACGCCGTGGCCCGCGGCAACTTCCTCGATCGCCGCCGTCCCGGCCTCGCCCTGTGGCTCGGTGGGGCGCTGGTGGTCGCGGGTGTCGCGGCCACCGTGGCGCTCGCGCTCACCTCCGGACATGCCCTGGTCGGTGTCGCCATCGCGCTCGGGGGTGTCGCGACCCTGCTCTCGCCGAAGTACCTGCCGGTGCGGACGGCGCGCGGGCTGGAGCTCGCAAGGCAGATCCGCGCGCTGCAACGCGGCCTGGAAACCACTCGGCGCGAACAGATCCCGCCGATCGACCAGGAAACCGTGTTCTCTCGCGCCCTGCCGTTCATGGTGCTCGGCGCACGCGCCGACAACTGGATCCGCGCCTTCCGCGACCTGGACCCCTCGGCCGACGCGCAACCCGGCCTCTACTGGTTCGGCGGCTTCGAACGCGACCGCAACCTGCAGCGCTTCGCGGGCCACTTCCCGTTTTTCATCACCGCCCTGGAGGGGCTTTTCGCCCTCGCGGGCGATCCGCACCGCTAGCGTCACGCGCACGAAAAGGGCGATCAGCCGCTGCGGCCGATCGCCCTTTGCCGTATCACTCAGTCGTGCAGGGCGGTTCGCCGGACCGCGGCCAGCGGATCGGCGTAGAGAACGCTCAGCGAGGTCACCACCGCGGCGTATTCCTGCACTTTGCCGCCGAAACCGCTGATCCGGATGTCGGTGGGCGGCAGGGCCGAACCCTGGTTGAACGCCCGCGCCACGTGCGCGACCGCGGGGCGGTAGCCGGTGAAGGCCTGGCCGCCGAGGATCACCCGATCGGGGTTGAGCATGTCGCGCACCATCGCCACGGTGTGGCCGAGGATGGTGGCCCGCTCGGCGAGCAGTTCGCGCGCGGACTCCGATCCGGCCTCCGCGGCCCGGTACAGGTCGGCGATGGTCGAGCCCGCGGTGCCGTTGTGCGCCGGGATGATGCCGCGCCCGACCGCCCTGGAGTGCAGTGACCGATCACCGACGGTCACCTCCAAGCAGCCACGTCGTCCGCAGGCGCATTCCACGTCCGAACCCGTGGGCAGATGCGCGATCGAGCCGGGACCGTTGCTCGGCGTGTGCACGCGACCATCCAAGGTCACCGCGACACCCGCGGTCTCACGCACGTAGAAGTACAGGCTGCTGCCCCGCTCGAGGCGGGCTTGGTCCTTGGGCTCGCCGGTGGGCAGCAACAGCTCCGAACCTGCCATCGCCTCCACGTGCGGCGCCACCGAGACGGGCAACTCCAGCACCTCGCCGAGGACCGAACCGACTTGCGCCCCACGCCATTCCAGTTTCGGATGATCGACGACGCCGGTCAGCGGGTCGACCCGGCCGCCGATCGCGACACCTGCCCACAGCGCCTTGCGCCGGTGCCAGCGCTGCAGGAACGCTTTCGCGCTGCGCGCGACGGTAGTGGTGGCGAATTCCTGACCGGTCTGCGGGGTGGCGATGGCCAGCCCACCGAGGATGCGGCCGCGCAGGTCGGCGGCGACGATCTTGGTGACCGCGGCGCCGATGTGGATACCGATGGTGAGGTAGGCGTCGTGGTCGATTTCGAAGGGGACGCGCGGGCGCCCGACCGCACCAGAGGCCGTCAGGTCGGGGCGTTCCCGCAGCAGGCCGGCCGCGAGCAGCGCGGAGACCTGGCGGTTGACCGTGGCGATGCTCAAACCCGTTGTACGCGCGGCGTTGTCGCGGGAAACGGGACCTCCGGTGGCGGCGCGCAGGACCGCGGCCGCCGGGTTGTCGGCGAGGCGCAGTTCGGGAGCGACAACCGGACGCTGAACGCGGGCACGGCCGTTGGCAACCCTGGAGACGGAGCGTTCAAGGGTGGGAAGGGACATTGTGCGGATCCTTGCTGAAGTCCCGTAATCGAACGGGACATGCCTACATGGGCGGCGAGGCAGCAAATGAGCAGGAAGAATCGCTCAGCTGCAGCAAGAGAGGCGACACAGTTCACGTGTCAATGGCAGCCGCAGACCCAGCGCGGCGGTCACATAAGTGACGCGCAGGAGGTTCGATCGGCCGGCAGACATGTCATCAAAATTAACACCGATTTCCGCGACGCACCAACCCGCGACGCGCCGTTGTGTGCACAGGCACATTGTTTCCGCAGGTCGCGGGCACGCGAAAAGACCCCGCTGCCCGGAGAGCTCCACGGGGGCGGGGTATTTTCGCGCGGAAGGATTACTTCGGCGCGTTGAACGGCTGGTTGATCGTCGTGAAGTACTGGATCGCGGCGCCGATCGCGACCGGAGCGGTGACCAGCAGCTGGCCCGCGAGGGTGCCGAGGGCGCCGACGGCGATGATGCCGCCGAGGCAGCCGATGGCGGCGGCCGGGATGAACGCGCCGAACAGGCCGACGATCGCCGCGGAGGCGACGGTGGCGCCCGCGATGCCGCCGAGCACGCAACCGATCGCACCGCCCGCGATGCCGCCGACGAGCGTCCCGATGGTCGCCCCGGCGGCGATCGTACTGGTCAGGCGGGTCCAGGCGGCGACCTCACGGTCGTACTCGGTCTTCCACGGCGCCTTGTCCTCGTACGGCAGGGCGACCGGCTTGTAGACCGCGTGCTCCCGGTCGAACAGCGGCGTCAGCGTCGCGCTACGACCGGAAATCTGCGCGGCGATCGGGAATTCGAAGTCCTCCAGCTGAAACCGCAGCGGCTGTGCCGCGAGCACGGTACCGTTGGAGGCCTTCACTTGGAGCACCTCGTCCTCGACAACGAGCGAACCCGCGTCGGTTTCGATGATCGACTGGGTGTCCGTCGCGTACGCGGTGAAATTTATCGCGCTTTCGGCGCTTTCTTCCGCCGGCGCGGCACCGGATGTCCCCGCGGCCACTCCGGTCGCAATGGTTACCAGTGCCGCCACCACGGCGAGTTTCCTCATCCTCATGTCCTGCAATCCCTCATCTCAGGTGGAGCCGTTCCAGGCAAAAGCATCGGGCACCGGCTGTTCGAGAACGAGGAAAAAACGCAGGACGATTTCAAATAGGCAACCGGAGAGTTACAGTTGCCGTACTACTTCGCTTTGGCCGCCGCTTTCGCCTGCTTCTTGAATTCCCTTACCTGCGCGAGAGATTCGGCGTCCGTCACGTCGGCAACCGATCGGCGTGAGCCCTCGTCGCCGTACGCGCCCGCCGCCGCGCGCCAGCCTTCCAACCGCACGCCCCGCTGCTTACCCAGAAGAGCAAGAAAGATCTTCGCCTTTTGCTCGCCGTAGCCGGGAAGGTCCTTCAGGCGGCGCAGCACCTCTTTCCCGTCCGGGTCACCCGCCGTCCAGATGTTCTCCGCCTTGCCGTCGTAGTGCTCGATGACGTAGCGCGCCAATTCCTGCGCGCGCCGGGCCATGGACCTGCCGTAGCGGTGGATCGCGGGCGGCGTCGCGGCGAGCTCCTCGAACTCCTGGGGGTCGGCCTCCGCGATGCGCTGGATGTCGAAGCCACCCATGCGGTCGGCGATCTTCTTCGGGCCGCGGAAAGCGTGCTCCATCGGGTACTGCTGGTCCAGGAGCATGCCGAGCAGGGTGGCGAAGTGGTCCTCGGTCAGTAGCTTGTCAGCCTCGACGTCCTGCGCCAGGCATAGCGTGCGAGTCATCGCCTACCTCCTGCTCGGTGTGCTGGGGACGGGTCGATCATCTCACCGGCGCCGACGGGGCGGGACGCCGCGGGTCGTCGCCGACCGAGATGGGAAGTGACTCACCTCACATTGCCTACGCGCGGGTAGATGACCTGCCGCGTAGGCTCCAGACCATGCCTCAGATGACGGCGACACCGACCAAGACGACGGCAACGGCCAGGGATGGACACGGGCCCATGAACACCTACGCATTGCGCCCCGACCGGTTCGACCGAGCAGGCCAGGACCAACTCGTAGACGTGCGCGACCTACAGGCCGCGCTGCCCGGTATCCGCCGCTTGCGCAGCTGGGCGCATGAAGCGCTCGCGCTGCGGCCCGGCGAGCACGCCCTGGACATCGGCTCCGGCACCGGGACGGAGGTCGTCGCCTTGGCCGAAGCGGTGGGCCCGGACGGCAGCGCGGTCGGGATCGAGCCCGACCCCCATCTGCTCGCCTCCGCCGAGCGCCGCGCCGCCGAAGCCGGCTCGACCGCCAAATTCCACTCCGGGGACGCGTACGGCGTGCCGTTCGGCGCGGAGAGCTTCGACGCCGTTCTGTGCGAACGAGTCTTCCAGCACCTGACCGCGCCCGCCCGCGCGGCCAACGAGATCGCGCGCGTGCTCCGCCCGGGTGGACGCGTCGTCGTGGTGGACAGCGACTGGGGAACAGCGATCATGCACCCCGGTGACCGGCAGGTCGTCCGGGAGGTGATCGACACCCTCGTGTCGGCCACCACCAATCCGTTGTCCGGCCGTCGGCTCCCCGGCCTGCTCACCAAGGCGGGCCTGGTGGTCGACGACATCGGTTCGCATGCCTTGGTGCAGGACCGCAGCGTGGGCGCGGGGTCGTTGGTGACCAGGGTCTCGGCGATGGCGGTCGCGCGCGGCGCGATCACCGAGGCGCAACGCGAACAGCTGCTCACCGACCTGGAGGCGGGCGCGGCCAACGGCGACATCCACCTCTCGGTCACCATGTTCGCCGTCCTCGCGCACAAGCCGCACTGACCCGGCCGATGGCCGTCGACGTGCTCACCGACGTCGTGATCGACCGCTCCCGCGAGCTGGTCGCGGCGTACGCGGCCGATCCGGCGCACGCTCCGGCCTGGTATTCGCGCATCCACGGGGTCACCTGGGAAACGGAGCCGCCGCTGGGCGTCGGCTCACGCATGGCGTTCGTCGCGCACTTTCTCGGCAACAAACTGACCTACACCTACGAGGTGGTCGCCTACGAGCCCGGCATACGGCTGGTGATGCGCACCGCACAGGGGCCGTTTCCGATGGAGACGACCTATACCTGGGCGGACACGCCGGAGGGTGCCACCCGTATGACGCTGCGCAACCGCGGCGAGCCGAGCGGATTCGGGAAACTCGCCGCACCGGTACTGGAAGCAGCGATCCGGCGGGCGAACCGGGGGGATCTGGCGCGGCTCAAGCAACTGTTGGAGACCGGGTAGGTGGGCTGACTCACCGTCCCGCCGGTTTGGCCTCTGTCGGCGTCGGATCGAGCGCACAACGGGAATCGCCCGGCACGAATCCGTGCCGGGCGATCAATGTGTTCTCGATCCGCCGCTACTTGCCGAGCAGCTTCTCGGTGGCCGCCAGAAGCACGCAGGTGGCCAAGCCGTCCATCGCCTTCTCCAGCTCGGGCAGCTTCGGGAAGCTCGGGGCGATCCGGATGTTCTTGTCCTCCGGGTCGTTCTTGTACGGGAAGGCCGAACCGGCTGCCGTGAGCGCGATACCCGCCTCCTTCGCGAGCGCGATCACCCGCGCCGCGGTGCCCTCCAGCACGTCCAGGCTGATGAAGTAGCCGCCCTTGGGCTCGGTCCAGGACGCCACCTTGGACGCGCCGAGGCGGTCCTCGAGGACCTTCAGCACCAGGGCGAACTTCGGTTCCAGGATGGCGCGGTGCTTCTGCATGTGCGCGCGCACGCCGTCGGCGTCGCCGAAGAAGCGCAGGTGACGCAGTTGATTGATCTTGTCAGGGCCGATGCTCTTCTTCGAGGCGTGGCTCAGGTACCAGTCCAGGTTCGCGGTGGAACCGCCGAGGAAGCTCACGCCCGCGCCGGCGAAGGTGATCTTCGAGGTGGAGGCGAATACCAACGGGCGGTTCGGGTTTCCGGCGGCGGAGGCCAGTCCGAGCACGTCGATCACCGGTGCGGCGGTGTCGGTGAGCGGGTGCACCGCGTACGCGTTGTCCCAGAACAGCCGGAAGTCGGGCGCTGCCGCAGGCATCGAGACCAATTCGCGGACAACGTCTTCGGAGAACACCACGCCGGTCGGGTTGGCGTAGTTCGGTACTGCCCACAAACCCTTGATCTGCGGGTCCTTCGCCAGCAGCTCGGCGATGGCGTGGGTGTCCGGGCCGTCGTGGCGCATCGGGATCGGGATCATCTCGAAGCCGAGCGCCTCGGTGATCGCGAAGTGCCGGTCGTAACCGGGGGCCGGGCACAGGAACTTCAGGGTGTCCTCGGCGGCCCAGCGACGCTCGGAATCATTGGTGCCGTACAGCATCGCGTAGGTGATCACGTCGTGCATCAGCTCGAGGCTGGCGTTGTTGCCCGCGAGCAGATTGTCCACCGGGATGTTCAGCAGCTCGCCGAAGATCGCGCGCAACTCCGGGAGGCCGTGCAGGCCACCGTAGTTGCGGCAGTCGGTGCCTGCGCCGTCGCGGAAATCGCCCTCGCCGGGCAGGTGCAGCAGTGCGGCGGACAAGTCGAGTTGCTCCGGCGAGGGTTTTCCCCTGGTCAGGTCCAGCGTGAGCTTCTCGGTCTTGAGCGTCGCGTAGTTCGCGGTCTGGGTGTCGTGCTCGAGCACGAGCTCCTCATGGCTCATCAAACCGATCTGCGTTTGCCGGGGCATCCTGGGCAGCCTTTCAAGCAGCTAGGGGACGATGGTCTGGCCGGACCGATGGGCGGCGACCGAACAGTTGTCCATGCAGACGCACATGCATCCGCGGACGGTGTTCACGTTACCCGTGCGGTGCCCGGAATTGGAGGCGTTATCCGCCGACGGACGGGGTTCGCCCAGAACCCCGGGCCACGCCCAGTTCGCATCGATCGAGCGAAGAGCTCGGCAACCGCGCGTACGCCGCGCGAGCCGTAAGATAGGGGACCCCGCGCACCCGGCAGAGCCCGTTGACCCTTGCTGCCTTCCGGCCCTGGGGGAGTTCACAGGATGCGCGCCGCGCGGGATCCGTCGGCCAGTGTAGCGCCTCCGGTCCGCAACACCACCTTCCGGGTCCATCACACCGCCCCAGCAGGTATTTCACTCCCCTTCCCCACCCTGTTTGGCGACCGACGGGGGGCTACCGGTATGCTGCTCCACGGAGGATTCGCCTAGTGGCCTATGGCGCTCGCCTGGAACGCGGGTTGGGTTAACGCCCTCAGGGGTTCAAATCCCCTATCCTCCGCCACGAAAGGCCGGGCCGGACGCTTGATCGCGTCCGGCCCGGCCTTTCGCATGAGATACGGCAGCTCGGCGGCCAGGTATTCGGCGAGCGGGCTCGGGTGTGACGTGGGCGACTATCCTCCACGCGGGAATCGCTTCGCAGGAGGCGTTCGCCGTTCGATGGCTAGGGGTTCGCGGCGCGGCAGGTCCCCAGAAGCCGAGACGACCGGGCCGAACTAACGGCATCCGGCAGCGGGGCGAGCCCCGTTCGTCCGATCTAGGCTGTGCGACTTCCCATTCCGATGGAATGATCGTCCCCGTGACTCAGTGGCTCCCGCTCTTCGGTTCCCTCATCGTCGCCATGGCGGCATTGGTCGGCGTGCTGGTCAACAACCGCACGAACCGGGCGGCGCTCACCGCCGCGGACGAGCGCAACCGGGTCACCCTGGACGCGGCGCAGCGCAGCGTGGAGTCGACCAACGCGGCGGCCGAGCGGCGCGAGCACGACAAATGGCGGCGGGAGTCGGTGCTCACCGCGGTGTCCTCGGTGCTGGCCATCTCGAGCGACGTGCGCCAGCAGTTGTTGCGCTGCGAACGCTGGGAGGCCGACGAGCTGGATCGGGTGGACGAGGAGATCCGGCAGATCATCACCGGCTCGCGAGGTTTCATCAGCAGTTTGCGCGTCGTAGCGCATCGCAAGATCCCCAATCGCTGCGAGGACCTGATGCGTACGCTCACGGCGGCGCTGAACATCAGTTTGCAGCGCCGCAGGATCGAACTCGACGGCGAGGCCCTCGCCGAGGAGATCACCGAGATCCAGGCGCTGTGGTCGCGGGCGATCGAGAACACCGTCGAGGAGGAACGCTCGGTCATCAACGCCACCCGGCTGGAACTGGAGATCAAGATCTCCGCCGAGGTCCACCAGTCCGCACCCCAGCCCGCCCTCGTCCGCTCTTGACCCGCGGGCGTGCGATCGTCACGCCGGGGCGGAGTCGAGGCGGGTGCGGTGTGCTTCCAGCAGCGCGGCGCGGAGGTGGGCGGCGTAGGCGTCGAGATCCGGTAGGACCGCCTGGTCGGCGTGCAGGGAGATGGTGATGGTGTCGCCGAGGCCGTGTACCCCGTGGGTGAGGTGCATGACAGAGCCGAGTGCGGGGAACCCGGCCGTGAAGCGCACCTCCCCGCCGCCGAAGGAGAGGTCGGCCGGGCCGCGGTCGACACTGGAGACGACCGTGTGCCCCGCTATCGAGTCGGGAACGTTGTCGAGGGGGTAGTGGTCCACGTCCCGGCGCAGCACCGGGGCGGGGACTGTCGCGGTGACCCGGTCCTGCGCCGACAGCAGCGGGTGCCGTGCGCGGACGCGCCGGTCGGCGAGCGCGGCGGCGATCTTGCCGGCGCGCAGGTCCAGATCGGGTTCGTCGATGAAGAGATCGACGCCGAGGCTGCGATAGTTGTTGCGGGGGCGGCCGACCTCGGGAAGGGCCATCGGGACCTGCGCACCGAGACGCTCCACCGGCTCGCCCCGGTCGGCCAGGTAGCGGGCGAGCGCCAGCGACACCGCGGTCAAGACGACGACCGTGACGGTACGACCGGGCACCCGCAGATCTTCCGCCGGGAACACCAGCATCCGAGCTTCGTGCCGCGAGATCCCCTCTGCTGTGGTCCGGTTCAGCGCGCTCGGCGGGTAACCCTGTCCTGGCGGCGGCAATTCGCCCGCCTCGGTCAACTCCGCCAGCCGCTGCTGAGCTCGAAACGCCTGATAGCCACGCACCGCCGTCGCGGCTATCCGAACCGGCACGCGCAGCAGACCGACCGCCGAATCGATCAGCACACCGATCGGCAACCCGTTCGCCGACATCGCATCACCGATGGTCCGCCCACGCACTACCACCGAGCCGACGCGCGCTCCCGCGGACGACACGCTCGCCGACACCGCCTCACCGATCGTCCGCCCACGGGCCGCTGTCGTCCAGCTGATCCCCTGGGAATCAGCGAGCACCTTTTGCGTGGATACGTCCAGCGACGATCGATCACTCGGCGTGCGCCGAGCCTCGCCGACCGAACTGCCTGCACCTGCGGCCTCGGTACCGCCGTCGCCTCCGGTCCGCCCACCGGGCGCAGGCAACCGTGTTCGGCCTTCGTCCCCCACCGCGCGATTCTCCACCGCGCCGAACAGCGCACGCCCGATCGCCGAGGCCCGTCGCCCATCGGCCAGCGCATGGGACATCTGGAGCACCACCACCAGCGCGGGCTCGCCTTCCTGCCCTGGCGCGTCGGCGATCGCGCGGAAGACGTGCAGCCGCCACGGACGCACGGCGGCATCGACACCGGTGCCGAGCAGCTCGCCGAGCACGTGCAGCAGGTGCGACCAATTACGCTCCGCCAGTTCGTGTTCCACGAATTGCTCGGCAGCGAATTCACATCGCGTCCAGAACGGGTAATCGACGTCGGCGGGCAGTTCGCGCAGCCGGACCCGGAGGTCCGCGATCCGCGCGCTCCGTTCGGCGACGGCGGCGCGCAGTTCCTCGGTGGGCCGTCCGTGGTCGGCGAAGCAATACAGCAGAAAAAGGTCGTTGCGCGTCCGTTCGGACAGCCAATATATCGTCGCGTCCTGCGGTGCCATGGCGCTCACAAGTAAAACGATATCGACTCGGATCGAACGGCGGCCCGCGAGCCGGACGAATGTGAATGATCTTGTTCCACAATCCTCCCGGAGAACCCCATCGATTCCGGCCGACAGCTCTGCTACCGTCTGTAGTAGGAACGGATACCACTCACCCAGGGCGGGGTGTCGGCCATGGCAATAGATCTAGCTCGCAAAATCGCCAACCAAGCCGATGAGGCGGACGAGCGATATAGCGCCGCCGCGTTCATGAAGCGATCGATCAACAAGGTGTTCCCGACCCATTGGTCGTTTCTGCTCGGCGAGATCGCGCTCTACAGCTTCATCATCCTGCTGCTGTCGGGCGTGTACCTGACGCTGTTCTTCGACCCGTCCATGACGGAGGTCGTCTACAACGGCTCCTACCAGCCACTTCGCGGTGTCACCATGTCGCGGGCGTACGAGACGGCGCTCAATCTCTCCTTCGAAGTGCGTGGCGGCCTGTTCGTGCGGCAGGTGCATCACTGGGCGGCGCTGCTGTTCGCCATTTCCATCATCGTGCACTTGTTCCGGATCTTCTTCACCGGCGCGTTCCGCAAGCCGCGTGAGGCGAACTGGGTGATCGGTTCGCTGCTGTTGATCCTGGCGATGTTCGAGGGCTTCTTCGGCTACTCGCTGCCCGACGATCTGCTGTCGGGCACCGGCCTGCGGGCCGCGTTCTCGGGTATCACGATCGGCATCCCGATCATCGGCACCTGGCTGCACTGGCTGATGTTCGGTGGCGACTTCCCCGGCGAGATCATCATCCCGCGGCTCTACATCGCGCACGTGCTGCTGTTCCCGGGCATCATCCTGGCGTTGATCGCCGCGCACGTGGCGCTGGTGTGGTACCAGAAGCACACCCAGTTCCCCGGTCCGGGCCGTACCGAGAACAACGTGGTGGGCGCCCGGATCGTGCCGGTGTTCGCCGCCGATCAGGGCGCGTTCTTCGCCTTCACCCTCGGCATCGT
>NZ_JBEXYF010000024.1:0-111988 GCF_040630775.1 Nocardia sp. NPDC005745 | reverse complement strand
TTCCCTCGATTTCGTGGCGCGGCGACTGGTCGGCATGTTCCGTGCCGCTCGGTGCCGTAGCAGGTCACATCCGCGAACACCGCAAAGCGGTGCCACCCCTCAACTCACTTCGATACAGGCCCTAGCGGGCGGGGTTTGGGTGCGCCGTCCGGGCGATATAGCCACGCCGCGCACTGTTCGCTTCCGGATGGGAAGCCGACCTCGACACGTTCCATGGCCACCAACCGTACCCAGTATCCTGGGACGGCGGACGAGTTGGTCGGGCGGCCGCGGCGCTGGGAACGGGCACGGTTGTGCCGCCGCCCGGCGCCGAGGAAAGTCCGGACTCCACAGAGCAGGGCGGTTGCTAACGGCAACCCGGGGTGACCCGCGGGAAAGTGCCACAGAAAACAGACCGCCCACGGCCTTCGGGCCGTGCGGTGAGGGTGAAACGGTGCGGTAAGAGCGCACCAGCGCCCCGGGTGACCGGGGCGGCTTGGTAAACCCCGCCCGGAGCAAGGTCGAAGGTCGCACCGTTCGCGGTGCGGCTGCGCAGGCGCTCGAGGGCTGCTCGCCCGAGCCTGCGGGTGGACCGCTCGAGGTACCCGGCGACGGAGTGCCCAGATGGATGGTCGCCTCCCGGCCCCAGGGCCGGGGACAGGATCCGGCTTACAGACCAGCTCGTCCGCCCGCCGGGCGTGCTTCGCACGTGCGAAGCACGCCTGCGCAGAGCAGGGTCAGCACATGAGTTTGGCCATTTGATAGATCGCCTTGGCCTCTTCGGAGCTGGGCCGGGTGGCGCCGCCCGCGCGCTTGGTGATGTTCGCGACGACGTCGTCCTCCGATTTACCGGCTTTGATGTCCCCGCATGTCTCGGTCAGGATGCTCACGATCTTCGCGTCGTCCTTGCCTTCGGACAGCTTGGGGAACGCGCCGCGGAAGCTGACGAGGAACGCGCCCGCCTTCACACTGTCGACCTGCGCGGCGGCCTGCGTCGCCGTGGTGGTGGCCTGCGAGCCGGCATCGTCGGTCTTGTCGTCCCCGCAACCGGTGAGGAGCAGGGCGAAGAGGGTGGCGCCTGCCGCGAACGCGGCCGTGGTTCTGGCCGCGAGCGCGGCGGTAGTTCTGGTCACGCAGCGGCATGCTAGCGGCCTGCGACGACCGTCGCCTCCCGTCAGGTGAACGGGAGGCGACGAGTAGTGGGAGAAAAGAAACGCGCGGTCAGATCGGGTTGATCACGAAAACCTGCGCCCAATAGGCGGCCTGCTCCGGGCCGAGCAGAGGCAACAGGTAGTCGAACAAAATCGATGACATAGGTATGGAGCTCCCAAATTGTCGACGTGCGGGACATTTCGAAGGCGCGGGCGAACCCGACGCCCGTCACGGCGGGCCACGTTAGCAGCGCGGGCGCGCTCGTGTCTCGGGGCGAGAATTTCCGCTGCCCGATTCGTGCGGAACTGGCCCTGATCGTGATCGACGTCATAAAGTAGTCGCCGTTGGCAAGGCCCGGCGCAGGGCAGCACCGGGCCATTCATACTTCGATCGCGGGAAAGCAGGTCTCAACACATATGCGAGTAGTTCGCTCCATGGTCGCAGGCGCATTGGTCGCAGGCGCCGCTTCGGTTTTCGCGGTGCTGGGTGCGGGTTCCGCCAGCGCCGTCGCGGTGACCCCGCTGCAAGGTGGGGTTCAGGTCGACCTGAGCCCCGCCGACACGGTGTGGGTGCACCAGAATCACGTCGGCCTGGCTCTCGCCGGGTTGCCGCATCCGTCCGCCGCCTCCTTCGGCGAGGCGCTGGACGCCGCGGCCGGGGTCTCGTCCTCGGTGCCCGGTGGCCGGGTCACCTTCACCGTCTACGGTCCGTTCGATCAGTTGAACGGCACCATGCTGGCGCTCCAGTAGGACCGGCGCCTCAGCGTGGAACTCCACCCGCGGATCGTATCGGCGCCGGTCGATTTCGGCGCCATACGTTCGGAGTTCGGCTTGGCCTCGGCGTACCCCGCCGAGGCCAGCGCGGAAGCCCGCGACGCGGTGGACGCGTTCGCGGGCATCCGGGTCGATCGCACGGACATCCCGTTCGTGACGATCGACCCGCCCGGGGCCATGGATCTGGATCAGGCCCTGCACGTCGAACGCACCTCCGGCGGCTTCATCGTGCATTACGCCATCGCCGATGTAGGCGCCGTGATCACCCCCGACGGCGCGCTGGCCGAAGAGTCCGGCGCCAGGGGACAGACCTTCTATCTTCCCGACGGCACCGTGCCGCTGCACCCGCCCGCCTTGTCGGAAGGCTCCGCGAGCCTGCTTCCCGAGCGGACGCGCCCGGCCGCGCTGTGGACCGTCGAACTCGACGAGCAGGCCGAACCGGTGCGGTTCTCGGTGGTCCGTGCCCTGGTGCGCTCGCGGGCCCGGTTCGACTACTTCCGCGTGCAGGCCGACGCCGAGGCCGGTCGGCTGCACCCCTCCATCGCGGCCCTGCCGGAATTCGGCACGCGGCGCATCGAGGCGGGGCTGGCGCGCGGCGCGATCGGGCTGCGGTTGCCCGCGCAAGCCGTGGTCGAGGACGAGCACGCCGACGGGCACTGGCGGCTGGTGGTGGAACCGCGCACCGCCGCCGACGACTGGAACGAACAGGTCTCGCTGCTGACGGGCATGTGCGCGGCGCGGATCATGCTGGACGCGGACGCGCCCGCCAGGGAGCGGGTCGCGCTGCTGCGCACCATGCCGCCACCGTCGGAGTCCGCGATCGATTCGATGCGCCGGACCGCGCAGGCGCTGGGCGTGGCGTGGTCCGACGGCGAATCGGTCGGGCGGATGCTGGCCGGGCTGGATACCGGCACACCCGCGGCGCTGGTACTCATGTCCGAGGCGACAACGCTGCTGCGCGGCGCTTCCTACACCGTGGTCGACGGGGTGACAGGGGAGCCGCCCGCGCCGGAGAATCTGCGGCACAGTGCGATCGGCGCCCCGTACGCGCATGTCACCGCCCCGCTGCGGCGGTTGTCGGACCGGTTCGCGACCGAGATCTGCCTGGCCAGGTGCGCGGGAACCGAGGTGCCGCGCTGGGTGCGCGAGGGTCTGGCGGGCGCGGCCGACGCCATGCGGCGCAGCGACAACGTCGCGGGCAAGCTCGAACGGGCCTGTATCGACCTGACCGAGTCGACCCTGCTGGCGCCGCGGACCGGCGCGGAGTTCGACGCCGTGGTGGTGCGCGAGGCCAACGGCAACCGGCCCGCCGTGGTCTTCGTTCCCGACCCGCCGGTGCTCGGTCCGTGCGTGGGGAATCCGCCGGAAGGCAAGACGGTGCGGGTGCGGCTGCTGTCGGCCGACCCGGTGGAGCGGAAAGTGTCGTTCGAGTACCCGGCGTGAAGGGGTACGGCCGACAGCAGCCGCGCCGCCTCGAGGGGCGGGCAGTCCGAGCCGACTACGGCGCACCGACCGGGAGGCCCCGGTGGTCGAGCCCGGCCACCGAAGAGGTGTTCGGTTCAGGGCTTGCCGCGACCGGCTTCGTGTGGCGTGCGTCGCGAGTCCGACTCACTCGAACAGCGTGGCGGCGGTAGCCGGGTAGCGGCTCAGTTCGCGACCTGCCGCCGCGTCCTCCGCGGCGGCGAGGATCTCGTAGAGCCCGGCGTCCTCGCCCGCGGCGGCGGCCTCGGCTGCGCGGTGCAGGATCGCCGCGTGCGACTCCACCGCGTCCCGGTGATCGCCGAGCACGGTCTGGAGCTTCTTCGCGCGGCTGCCGCGCTCGGCGGCCTCGTCTCCGATCACCTGCTCCGCCGCCTCGCACGCGTATCGCAGCCGCTTGGCGCTCTTGCGGATGTCGTGCAGCAACTCCACCCGGTGCAGCGGGTCGACGGTGGCCTCGGCGCGCACCAGAGACTGCACCCGGTCGAGGTCGCGCCGCAGCACCTCTCCGAAGACGTCCGTCGCGGACGCCGCGGCGCGGGAGTGGCGCAGCGGCGGATCGGTGCGCCAGCTGGACAGTTCGTCGCGCAGCTCGCGGTAGCGCGCGCCGTCCAGTGCGGCCAGCACCTCGTCGTGCGCCGCGCGATAGCGATCGCGCTCGGTGTCGACCAGACGCTCGGTGACGGCGTCGAGGCCGGCCCGCTCGGCATGCTCGGTGAGCAGTTCGGCGAACCGGTCGGCGCGCACCTCCGCGTCTCGCGCCGCGCCGAGCAATCCGGCCAGCCACTTGAGTTCCGCGCCCATCGCCGCGGCGGGTTTCTTCGTGAGCAGTCGGCCGTAGGACCGCAGCACGCTGCGCAGCCTGCGGGTGGCCACCCGCATCTGATGGACCGAATCCGGTGCGTCGGCGCGGACCTCGGGCTCGGCGGCCAAGAGCCGGTCGATGTCCTCGCGCAACGCGGCGACCAGTGCGTTCCCGGCCGTGACCACCGGGCGGACCTCTGCTTTCGCGAATCGGTCGGTCGCTTCGATCAGGTGATGGGTGATGCCTGGTTCGCTCGCCGCGTGCCCGGCGTCGTCGACGATGTGCAGGACCGAGCCGGGCCAGGCGCGATGCAGATCCCACGCGCTGACCGCCGGGCAGACGATGTCGTGACGGCCCTGCACGATCACGGTGGGAATGTGGGTGATGGCGCCGATATCGCGCAGCAGCTGACCCTCGTCGAGGAATCCGCCGTTACGGAAGTAGTGGTTCTCGATGCGCGCGAACGCGAGGGCGAATCGTGGATCGGACGTCTCGGCCACCCGATCGGGATGCGGCAGCAACGAACTCGTCGCGCCTTCCCAGCTGGACCAGGCGATCGCGGCCGTGCGGGCGAGCTGCTCGTCGGGTGCGTGCAGCAGGCGGTGGTAGACCTCGACCAAGTCCCCGTCGCGTTCGTCCTCGGGCACCGGCGCGAGGAACTTCTCCCACTCGTCCGGATAGACGTAGCCGGCGGCGCCGTTGTAGTACCAGTCGATTTCCTTGCGCCGCAGAAGGAAGATCCCGCGCAGCACCATTTCGGTGACGCGGGCGGGATGCCGCTGCGCGTAGGCCAGCGCGAGGGTGGACCCCCACGAGCCGCCGAACACCTGCCAGCGATCGATGCCGAGATGTTCGCGCAACGCCTCGATATCGGAGATCAGATGTCCGGTGGTGTTGTACTCCAGACTCGCGCCGTCGGCCAGGTGCGGGGTGGATCGGCCGCACCCGCGCTGGTCGAACAGCACGATCCGATAGGCGGCCGGATCGAAGAACTGCCGATGGAACGGCGCGGTCCCGCCGCCCGGTCCGCCGTGCAGGAACACCACCGGCTTGCCCTCCGGGTTGCCGCTGACTTCCCAGTAGACCGACTGGCCGTCGCCGACCGCCAGCATGCCGGAGTCGTACGGCTCGATCGCGGGATAGCGGGTGCGCATCCGACCGCCCGGCTCAGAACGCCAGACCGGAGGCCAGATCCGGGATGCCGAGTGCCTCCACGGCCTGCTGACGCACGTCCGGGCAGCTCTTGGTGGTGAGGCGGTCGACGATCGGCTTGTCGGCCAGCACCGCCCCGTTGATGCCGCCGTTGCGCAGCGCCCACTCGTGCACCAGGGCGTTCAGCCCGATCTTGCCCAGGGTGCCGCCCTGGATTCGCCAGTTGGACAGCTCCGGCCGGATCATGTCGCACAGCTGGGCCGCGGCCGCGTCGGAGATCTCCGGGGCCGTCGGCGTGACGCGGCCGGAGGTCGTGCCCGGCGCGCCGGTGGCCGACACCGTGGTCGAACTCGAGCTGCCGGTGGGGGCCGGGTCCGAGTCGCTGCCGCAAGCGGTCAACGCCCCGGCGGCGAATACGCCCGCCACCAGCAGGGTGCTGCGTGAAATCCAACGGCTGTACGGCATGGGTACCTCTGGTCGTGTCGGTAATGTCGGCATCGAGTCTGCCATTGATTTCGGCGACCGGCCCGAACCGGCCGTTTTCGGTGGGAATAGGTCAGCGCGGACGCCGATGTGGCTCGCCGAGCAGATCTTGCGGCACATACGGCACTGCTACGCCCCGGAATTCCCCGTGCCGTCGGGTCTATCGATCGACACGGATCATCGGAAGCTCCGGTCGTACCTTCGCGATGGAGTCGTAGTCGGCGTCCGCGTGAAGGAGCGTCAGGCGGTGCTCGAGCGCGGTGAGAGCGATGACGATGTCCATCGGCGACGGCCCGCGATGATGGCCGATTCGGATCAGATCACGCTGCACCGCCAAGACTTGACGCCAAGGATCGTCGAGTGCGGGGTACCAGCCGAAGGTGCGTCCGAGAACCGCAAAGAACGGTTCGAAATCCTTGCCCGACCGAACGGAAACCATGAGTTCGGCTTCGACCGGCGGGCAGATCGCGACGAGTCCCTGCGCCACCTGGCGTGGCCATGGGTCGTGCACCTGGCCGCGGAGCAGCCGCCACACGGCCGAGGTGTCGGCGAGGTAGGTCAACGCCGGGACCGCTCCTCGCCCGCCAGCACGTCGAAGTCGAGGATTTCTTCGACATTGGCCTGCAGCCAGGCCAAGCCGCGGGCGCGATCATCCGCGGACAACCCCGCTGCGATGGCCAATGCCCGGTTGATCGTGTCACGCTTGGTTCGCGTGCCCAGCTGCTGCTGCGCGAACTCCAGCGCGGCATCATCGAGATCGACTACGGTCCGCGACATACTCCGCACCTCCCTTGATATACAGATATACAACAGTATATCAAGGGAGGGCACGGTGTCAGAAGCTGTGTTCCGGCCCGGGGAAGCTGCCCCGGCGCACTTCGTCGGCGTAGGCCGCGGCGGCGGCGCGCAATTCGTCACCGACGTTGCCGAAGCGCTTGACGAATTTCGCGGTCTTGCCGCTGGTGTAGCCGGCCATGTCCTGCCAGACCAGCACCTGCGCGTCGGTGTCCGCGCCCGCGCCGATGCCGACGGTGGGAATGGTCAGTTTGCGGGTGACCTGCCCCGCCAGCTCGGCCGGGACCATCTCCATGACGACGGAGAACGCGCCCGCCTCCTGAACCGCGATGGCGTCGGCAATCAGTTGCTCGGCGCCGTCGCCGCGGCCCTGCACCCGGAATCCGCCCAGCGTGTTCACGCTCTGCGGGGTGAAGCCGATGTGCGCCATGACCGGGATGCCCGCCGCGGTGATGAGCGCGATCTGCTCGGCCACGCGCTCGCCGCCTTCCAGCTTCACCGCGTGCGCCCCGCCCTCCTTCATGAACCGGGTCGCGGTGGCCAGCGCCTGCTGCGGGGAGGACTCGTAGGTGCCGAACGGCAGGTCGGCCACCACCAGGGCGTGCGGCGCGCCGCGCACCACGCCGCGCACCAGCGGGATGAGTTCGTCCACGGTGATCGGCACGGTGGTGTCGTAGCCGTACACGACATTGGCCGCGGAGTCGCCCACCAGCAGCACGGGAATGCCTGCTTCTTCGAACAGTCGCGCCGAGGAATAGTCGTAGGCGGTCAGCATCGCCCAGCGTTCGCCGTCGGCTTTCATCTGCTGCAAGTGGTGCACCCGAGTCTTGCGCACGACCTTCTCGGTCTTGCCGGGCACTGCACCGTAGGCAGGGGTTTCCGAATCGGATACGGACATCATCGTCCCTTTCGTCTGTGTCGCCTCGGGGCCCGTCCGGGTCCCCGGGATTGTCTGACGAGAATCAGTGTGCCACTCGCCACCGAGGCGGATTAAGGCCGATGACCGGTGCAATTGGTCACAGCGCGGGTTGGGTTCGCCCGGGGCGGTGCCCGCGGTGGCTCGATGGCAATATCGAGGGCATGTCGACGGTGCGAAGTGGGCGCGGTGCGTTCCCGATGGCGGTGCTGGCCTCGGTCGCTGTCCTGATGTCGGGGTGCGCCGTCACCCGCACCGAATCGGGGCAGCCGACGACGGCGCCGCCCACCGGCCTGGAGAAGTTCTACGGGCAGACGGCGCAGTGGGGCGACTGCACCGGATTCGGCGGACCCGACGACCGGCTCCCGCCGAGCACCGAGTGCGCGCGGGTCACCGTGCCGGTGGACTACGCGGCGCCCGACGGACCGACCGCGCAGATCGCGGTTTCCCGGATCCGGGCGACCGGGCGGCGGGTCGGTTCGCTGGTGATGAACCCGGGCGGGCCGGGGGAGTCCGGCCTCGGCCTGTCGTCGCTGGGGAACAAGACGGAGTTGGCCGAGCGCTTCGACCGGATCGGCTTCGACCCGCGCGGTGTCGGCTCCTCCACACCCGTGATCGTCTGCCAGACGCCGCAGGAGCAGGACGCCGAGCGCGCCGAGCCGGAGGAGGACTACACCCCGTCCGGTATCGCCGACGCGGAGGCCGACAACCGCCGGTACGCCGACCGTTGCGCCGAACGCACCGGAAAGGACTTCCTCGCCCATGTCGGCACCCGCGAGGTCGTCCAGGACCTCGACGTCATGCGCGCCGCGCTGGGCGACGCGAAGCTGACCTACGTGGGGTACTCCTACGGCACCAAGATCGGTTCGGCCTACGCGGAGAAGTTCCCCGATCGGGTGCGCGCGATGGTGCTGGACGGCGCCATCGACTCCTCCCAGGACCCGGTTCAGGAGTCGCTGCGGCAGGCGGCGGGCTTCCAGAAGGTGTTCGACGCCTACGCCGCGGACTGCGCGCAGCAGCCGGACTGCCCGCTGGGCGCCGATCCGGCGCAGGCGGTGCCGCGGTTCCGCGCGCTGGTGAATCCGCTGTGGGAGAAGCCCGCGCAGACCACCGATCCGCGCGGCTTGACCTACGGTGACGCGCTCACCGGCGTGCGCCAGGCGCTCTACACCGACGAGTTGTGGAAGGTGCTCACGCTGGGACTGTCGGAGTTGCGCGACGGGCGCGGCGATACGTTGCTGGCGCTGGCCGACCTCTACGACGGCCGCCGCGACGACGGCAGTTACGCCAACACCACCGACGCGTTCAACGCGATTCGCTGCGTGGACGATCCGCGCGTCACCGATCGCGAGGTGACCGGACGCCAGGACGCGCAATACCGCAAAGCGGCCCCGTTCCTGGACGACGGGCACGCCACCGGCGCCGCGCCGCTGGAGTTGTGCACCGCCTGGCCGGTGCCGAACACGAGTGAACCGCACCGCATCTCCGTGCCCGGACTGCCGAAGACGGTGGTGGTCTCGACGACCGAGGATCCGGCGACGCCGTACCAGGCCGGGGTCGACCTGGCCGGGCAGCTGGGCGCCGCGCTGATCACCTACCAGGGCAACCGGCACACGGTGGCGCTGGCCGGCGGCGTGCCGTGCGTGGACGACGCGGTCATCGCCTATCTGGTCGACCTGACCGAACCCGCTCCCGGTCTCACCTGCTGAGCCGGGCGGGCGCGGTTGCTGGTCGGTGACATCGTTCGGCCCGGTCCGGAAAAAACTCACAAACGGGACGATCCGGCTGTGCGGAGTCTTCCGAAAACATCCAGGTCAGCAATCTTAAGCGTGTATGTAACACAGATTTAACGCCGGATGCTTACGCTCGCGGGCATGGATCGCCAGAAGGAATTCGTGCTGCGGACGCTCGAAGAGCGGGACATCCGCTTCGTACGTCTCTGGTTCACCGACGTCTTGGGCTACCTGAAGTCCGTCGCGATCGCGCCCGCCGAACTGGAAGGCGCGTTCGAAGAGGGTATCGGCTTCGACGGCTCGGCCATCGAGGGCTTCGCCCGGGTCTCCGAGGCCGACATGGTCGCCCGGCCCGATCCGTCGACCTTCCAGGTGCTGCCGTGGGCCACCAGCAAAGGCCACCAGCACTCCGCGCGCATGTTCTGCGACATCACCATGCCCGACGGCTCGCCGTCCTGGGCCGACCCGCGCCACGTGCTGCGCCGCCAGCTGAACAAGGCGGGCGACGTCGGCTTCAGCTGCTACGTGCACCCCGAGATCGAGTTCTTCCTGCTGGAGAACGGTCCGCACGGCGGTGCGCCGGTGCCCGCCGACAGCGGCGGCTTCTTCGACCAGGCCGTGCACGATTCGGCGCCGAACTTCCGCCGCCACGCCATCGACGCGCTGGAGTCCATGGGCATCTCCGTGGAGTTCAGCCACCACGAGGGCGCTCCCGGCCAGCAGGAGATCGACCTGCGCTACGCCGACGCGCTGTCCATGGCCGACAACGTGATGACTTTCCGCTACCTGATCAAGGAAGTGGCCATCGACGAGGGCGTGCGCGCGACCTTCATGCCCAAGCCGTTCGCCGAATACCCGGGCTCGGCGATGCACACGCACATGAGCCTGTTCGAGGGCGAGACCAACGCCTTCCACGACCCCGACGACCCGCAGAACCTGTCGGAGACGGCGCGCGCGTTCATCGCGGGCATCCTCGAGCACGCCTCGGAGATCAGCGCGGTCACCAATCAGTGGGTGAACTCCTACAAGCGTCTCATTCACGGCGGCGAGGCTCCCACCGCCGCCTCGTGGGGCCGGTCCAACCGCTCGGCCCTGGTGCGCGTGCCGATGTACACGCCGAACAAGTCGTCCTCGCGCCGCGTCGAGATCCGCAGCCCCGATTCCGCGTGCAACCCTTACCTGACCTTCGCCGTGCTGCTCGCGGCCGGTTTGCGGGGCATCGAGAAGGGCTACACGTTGCCGCCGGAGGCGGAGGACGACGTGTTCGCGCTGACCGTCGCGGAGCGTCGCGCGATGGGCTTCCGCGAGCTGCCGGGCACGCTGGACGAGGCGCTGCAGGCGATGGAGCGCTCCGAACTGGTCGCCGAGACCCTCGGCGAGCACGTGTTCGACTTCTTCCTGCGCAACAAGCGCCGGGAGTGGGCGGATTACCGCAGCCAGGTCACGCCGTTCGAGCTCAAGGAATACCTGGGGTTGTGATCCGGGTGATGTCCGGGGGCGGCGTGCCCCCGGTCGCGGCCATGTAATTTGAGAACCATGGTCCGGCCCCCGTCTGCGCGCTCCGCCGTCCCCGGTGTCGGCCGGCTCGGATTGCTCGAGCCGTCCGCCGCCGCGTCGCTGCGCGAATTGGGCTGGGACAATGTCGAGAGCATTCCCGTGCTCTGGGCACTGTCCCGCGCGCCGGACGCCGACCTCGCGTTGAGCACGCTGATGCGGTTGCGCGAGAGCATCGCCGACGGCTGGGACGCCATCGATTCGGCGATCCGCACCGATAGCTCCCTGCGGGGCAGGCTGTTCGCGCTGCTCGGTTCGTCCAGCGCGCTGGGCGATCATCTCGTGGCGGCGCCGTCGGCATGGGAGGTCCTGCGCCGCAAGGAGTTACCCGATCGCGACGAGCTGATCGCCGACCTGCTCGGGGTGGTCGAGGCCGAGCCCGCGCACGGGCCCCGCGCAGCCGAGACGGCGTCGCAGCGCGACTCGATCGGGGGTGGCGGTCGGGAGGCGGGCGAGCTGCTGTTTCGCGCCGGGCTCTCGGGACCCGACGTGGTGGCGTCGTTGCGCAAGCGGTACCGCGACCAGTTGATGCTGCTGGCCGCGCTGGATCTGGCGGCAACGGTGGAGAACGAGCCCGTGTTGCCCTACCAGGTGGTCGGCCGTCATCTCACCGACCTGGCCGATGCCGCCCTGACCGCGGCGCTGGCGGTCGCGGTGGCGCGGGTCTGCAAGGACGAGCCGGTGCCGGTGCGGTTGGGCGTGATCGCGATGGGCAAGTGCGGCGCGCGCGAGCTGAACTATGTCAGCGACGTCGACGTGGTGTTCGTCGCCGAGCCCGCCGACGCCACCGCCACGCGCTTGGCCGCGGAGATGATGAGCGTCGCGAGCCAGGCGTTCTTCGAGGTCGACGCGGCGCTGCGGCCGGAGGGCAAAGCCGGTGCCCTGGTGCGAACGCTGGATTCGCACATCGCCTACTACAAGCGGTGGGCCCGCACCTGGGAGTTCCAGGCGCTGTTGAAGAACCGTCCGGCGACGGGTGATCTCGCGCTCGGCGAGCAATACCGCGCCGCGCTGATGCCGATGGTGTGGTCGGCGTCGGAGCGCCCCGATTTCGTCGCCGACGTCCAGGCGATGCGCCGCCGCGTGGAAGATCTGGTGCCCGCCGATCTGCGCGAACGCGAACTCAAGCTCGGGCGCGGCAGCCTCCGGGACGTCGAGTTCGCCGTGCAGCTACTGCAATTGGTGCACGGGCGGGTGGACGAGACACTGCACGTGCAGGGCACCGTCGAGGCGCTCGGCGCGCTGGCCGCAGGCGGATACGTCGGCCGCGACGACGCGGCCAATCTCACCGCGTCCTACGAATTCCTGCGGCTGCTGGAACACCGGCTGCAACTCCAGCGGCTGCGTCGCACCCATACGCTGCCCGCCGCCGACGACGAGGAGGGTATGCGCTGGCTGGCCCGCGCCGCGCACATCCGGCCCGACGGCAGGCAGGACGCGGTGGGCGTGCTGGACAGCGAGATCCGCCGGAACGCGGTGCGCGTCCGCCGATTACACGCCAAGCTGTTCTACCGGCCGCTGCTGGAATCGGTGGCGCGACTGGACTCCGCCGCGCTGCGCCTGAGTCCCGAGGCCGCCATCCGGCAGCTGGCCGCGCTCGGCTACGCGGCGCCCGAACACGCCCTCGGTCACCTCAAGGCCCTGACCGGCGGCGTGTCCCGCAAAGGCCGCATCCAAGCCCTGTTGCTACCGACGCTGCTCGAATGGCTCGGCGACACACCGAATCCCGATGCGGGCCTGCTGGCCTACCGCCGCGTATCGGAGGGGCTGGCCGATCAGATCTGGTTCCTGCGCGAACTACGCGACGAGGGCGCGATCGCGCAGCGGCTCATGATCGTGCTCGGCTCCTCGGAGTATCTGCCCGATCTGCTGATCAACGCGCCCGAGACGATCCGGATGTACGCCGACGGGCCCGGCGGTCCGCTGCTGCTCGGCCCGCAGCCCGACGAGGTGGCTCGCGGCATCCTCACCGCCGCCGCGCGCTACGAGGACCCGAAACGCGCGGTAGCCGCGGCGCGTTCGCTGCGCAGGCACGAACTCGCGCGGGTGGCGTCGGCCGATCTGCTCGGCATGCTCGAAGTGCCGCAGGTGTGCCGGGCGTTGTCGTCGGTGTGGGTCGCGGTGCTCGAGGCGTCGTTGCTCGCGGTGATCCGGGCGAGTGAGGCGGAGCGGGGTGCGCCCGCGCCCGCCGACATCGCGGTGATCGGTATGGGCAGGCTCGGCGGCATGGAACTCGGCTACGGCTCGGATGCGGACGTGCTGTTCGTCTGTGACCCGCGGCCCGGGGAGGACGAGACCAAGGCCGTCAAATGGGCGATCGGGGTGGCCGACCGGGTGCAGCAGCTGCTCGGTGCGCCGAGCACCGACCCGCCGCTGCACGTGGACGCAGGGTTGCGTCCGGAGGGACGCAACGGCGCGCTGGTGCGCACGCTGGCCGCCTACGCCGCGTACTACGAGCAGTGGGCGCAGCCCTGGGAGGTGCAGGCGCTGCTGCGCGCCAACCAGGTGGCCGGTGCCGAGGAACTCGGGTTGCGATTCCTGCACGTCATCGACAAGGTGCGGTACCCGGCGGGCGGGGTGTCGGCCGAGTCGGTGCGCGAGATCCGGCGCATCAAGGCCAGGGTGGATGCCGAGCGGCTGCCCCGCGGCGCCGATCCGGCCACGCACACCAAGCTGGGACGCGGGGGGCTGGCCGACATCGAGTGGACGGTCCAGCTCGTGCAGCTGCGCCATGCCCACGAGGTGCCAGGTCTGCACAACACCTCCACGCTGGAAGCGCTGGACGTGATCGAGCAGACCGGCCTGCTGGACGGGCAGGACGTGGCGCTGCTGCGCGACGCGTGGCTGACCGCCACCAACGCCCGCAACGCCTTGGTGCTGGTGCGCGGCAAGCCGAGCGATCAGCTTCCGGGGCCCGGCCGCCTTTTGTCCGCCGTCGCACGCGTCGCGGGGTGGCCCAACGACGACGGCAGCGAATTCCTCGATCACTACATGCGCGTCACCCGGCGCGCCAAAGCCGTCGTCGAACGAGTCTTCGGCGCGTGAGCGGCTCCCGCGCGGGCTCTCACTCGTCCGGTGTCACGAACCGAGGGCGAGGCCGGTGCGGGCCGCGCGTTGTTCGCCCCAGTCGTAGAGCGCGGTGAGGACGGGCACGAGAGTGTGGCCTTCGTCGGTGAGGGTGTATTCGACCTGCGGCGGCACCGTGTCGAAGACGGTACGCCGGACCAGGCCGTCGGATTCCAGTTCGCGCAACTGCTGGACCAGCATCTTCTCGCTGGTCGTCGGCATCCGCCTGCGCAGCTCGCCGTAGCGGTGCACGCCCTCTTTCAGGTGGGCGAGGATCACCGGCTTCCACTTGCCGCCGATCAGGTCGACGGTCACCTCCACGGCGCAGTGGTAGCGCTTGTCGGGCACATGTCCTCCGGGTACTCACTGAAAAGTGCGTTCTTGTAACACTGTAATCATCGCGATTCCATGGATGCCGTTCAGAGGAACCATCGCGGACATGGAGTGAAATTCTATGAAGGTCATCGTTTTCGACCGATTCAAGCCCGGCGTCACACTGGAGACGATCAACCCCTATCTGCCCGAGGAGGTCGCCAATGTGTGGCGGCTGTGGAAGGCGGGCATCGTCCGGGAGAACTACGCCCGCGCCGACGAGCCCGGTGTGGTCATCGTCTTCGAGGTCGACAGCGTCGAGCAGGCGCGCAAGTACGTCGCGGACTTCCCGCTGACCAAGGCCGGGTACCTGGAGTGGACCTTCGTGCCGGTGCAGGCGCCGTTGCCGCTGGAGGCGCTGATGGACCCGGCCGTCGACGTCGCCGAGCCCTACGACCGGACCGCGTGAGCATGCGACACGCCTTCGGCCTGAGCATCCCGGGGACCGTACCCGAGGCCTGCGATCCCGCGCGGATGGCGCTGCTCATCTACGACATGCAGGTCGGCATCGTGCGGCAGATCCCGGATGCCGAGAAGATCGTGCGCGCCTGCGTGCGACTGCGCGACGCCGCGCGGGCGGGCGGTTTCCGCGTCTTCTACACCCGGCACATGTCGCTGCCGGTCGCGGCCTCGGGCGTCGCCCAGTTGCGCACCGCCATGTCCTGGCAGCGCGTGGACGACCCCGGAGAGCTGCGCTCCAGCTTCCCGCAGGGCTCCGCGCAGTTCCAGCTGGTACCCGAGCTGACGCCCGGGCCGGACGAGGTGGTATTCGACAAGATCACCATGTCGGCGTTCGCGGCGACCCCGCTGGATTTCGCGCTGCGCGACTGCGGCATCGACACCTACGCCGTGGCGGGCATCGCCATGGAGGTCGGCATCGAGCCGACCGTCCGGCACAGCCTCGATCTGGGTTATCTGCCGATCGTCGTCACCGACGCGTGCGGTGCCGGGCATCGGGAAGCGGCCGAAAGATCGTTTGCCACACTGCAATTCGCGGGTGGCTCGCTCACAACGGACACCGCGGTACTCATCGAGTCCATGAGTCGGCCCTCCCGCTGACGCCGTCGAACCGCTGCGCGCCGCCCACCGGTCCAGGGTCGTGGTCGTAAGCTCGCCCGGTCGCCTTCCGGCTCATCGACGCCTGTGGGCGAGGCCGCCTTTCGGTGGGGTGTTCGCAGCACCGGTCAAGGATTGGAAACGGTCGACGAACCGGCGGATCGCCAACCGGTCCTCGTCACCGAGCCCGTTCGCGGCCGTGACGGTGACCATGGTGCCGGAGTCGATCCGCAGGATGTCCCAGGCCACCGGCAGGACGGGCGCGTGCACACTGCGCCCGTTACCGCTGACCGTGATGGACGAACGGCAGAGACCCGGAATCCAGGCCAGCTCTTGGGCGATCTCGGCCGTGAGCGGCCCCTGCGCGGGAAATTCCTCGACGTACATCCTCGACCTCGTCACGTCGTCGGTGGTGAGCCAGTGTAGCCGGGCCGGAATCCGCTCGGACCACACAGAACGCACACCTTCGCTCCATCGCGTCTTCGCGGATCTTGCCTAGGCTCGACCACATGCGTGAATGGATGGGCCGGGCATTGCTCGGTGTGGGGTGGTGCGCTGTCGCTGCGGGCGCCGTCGGACTCGTGCTGCATTTCGGCGCATGGCAGCGGCGCGGGCTGGTGCTGCTCGCCTCGGGGGCGACGTACCTGATGATCGGCGCCATCGCGGGTGTGGTGCTGCTGCTGATCGCGCGCGGGTGGCGCAGCGCGGCCGTCGCCGGGGTGCTGGCGGCGGCCGTGCTGTGGACGCTGGTGCCCGCGTTCGTACCGGAAGGGCGGGCCGCGAACGGTCCGCAGCTCACCGTCATGCAGTCGAATCTGCTGTTCGGCGGCGCCGATCCGGCCGCCGTGGTGCGCGCGGTGCGGGACAACCACGTCGACGTGCTGACGGTCGACGAACTGACCGGTGCCGCGGTCGAGCGGCTGGCGGACGCCGGCCTGCTCGGCGAATTGCCCTATCACTACACCGAGCCCACCCGCGATGGCGGTGGTGGGACCGGCATCTACAGCCGATACCCGCTGCGCGACAACAGAAAGTACGACGGCTACCTCCTCAACAATGTCTCCGCGACGATGGATCACCCCGAGCGTGGGCCGATCACCGTCTTCGCGTTCCATCCCGTTCCGCCGCCGTTCGATTTCCCGGCGTGGCAAGCGGAAATGCGCAGAACCCGCGAGATCCTCGACGCGCACCGAGGTCCCGCCATCGTGGGCGCCGACTTCAACGCGACTCGCGACCACGCGGCCTACCGTGACCTCTTGCGCGGCCGCTTCGCCTCGGCCGCCGACCAGACCGGTGCGGGCCTGCTGCCCACCTTTCCCGAGGACCGCGTCTGGGGCCCGGTGATCGGCATCGATCACATCCTCCTGGCCGACGCCACCGCCGAGGAGTTGCGGACGCTCTCCATCCCCGGCTCGGATCATCGAGCGCTGGTCTCTCGCATCCGCCTGCGCTGACCGGGAGCTCGCACCCACCTGCGCGAAGACGTTGCGGGCCTTGCGAAGCCGGCGACAATCGTGGCCGCGATGATGCGCGAAGCCGGTTCGCGGCGATTACGATGTGAGCGCTCGGCGGGCCCGAGACGCGGTACTCGGGGAGGCGGGTTCGATGACGAAGAACAGGCGATTCGGCGTGGTGGCCGTGCTCGCGGTGCTGACCGCCGTGCTCGCCGGTTGCGCAGCAGGAACGAACGACCTTGCGGCGCAGCATGTCTCGCCGTCGGCCGACACCTGGGAGCTGGCCGGATCCATGACGGCTTCCGGCCCGAACGGCCCGCGCAAGGGCGTGGCGGACGCGCCGCTCACGGCGGAGAACGGCGACGGCGGCGCCATGGACAAGCTGGCCCTCAATGCCATCGCCGACGTCCAGGACTTCTGGGCCACCGAGTACCCCGAGTACTTCCCCGGCACGCTCGAGCCGGTGACCAGGTACATCTCCTGGGACGCCAAGGCGCCGAAGGCCCAGTCGGTCAAGTTCTGTAAGTCCGACACCTACCAGGTGGTGAACGCCGCCTACTGCGGCGGCGACCACACCATCGGCTGGGATCGGGGCGTCCTGCTGCCGAAACTGGTGCAGAAGTACGGTGAGATGGCGGTGGTGATGGTGCTGGCCCACGAGTACGGGCACGCCATCCAAGGGCAGGCGAAGCTGGCGGGTCTGCTGACCCCGCCGCTCGTGCAGGAACAGCAGGCCGATTGCCTCGCCGGTGTCTTCCTGCGCCACGTGGCCGAGGGGAATTCGGCGCACTTCGCGCTCAACACCACCGACGGCCTCAACGCCGTGCTCGGCGCCACGGTGGCCGTGCGCGACCGGGACCCGAACGATCCGGAGAACGTGCACGGCTCGGCCTTCGAGCGGGTGACCGCGGTGCAGATCGGCTACACCGACGGCGCCGACGGATGCAAGAAGATCTCCAGGAAGGAGATCGCGCAGCGCCGCGGCGATCTGCCCACCACCTTCGAGCCCGGCGAGGAGCAGGCCCAGCTCCCGGTGGATGCCGCCGCGCTGACCAGTCTCGGCCAGGCGCTGACCGAGATCTTCCCGGTTACGCGGCCGCCGCAATTCGACTACTCCGGTGTCGGTCGCGGCTGCTCGGACGTCACCGTCACCCGGCCGGTGTCGTACTGCCCTGCCGCCAACCGGATCGGCACCGACGTCCCCGCCCTGGCCCGGCGCGGCGGACCGATGGCGGGCGACGACCCGCTGTCGGCGGTGGTGGACGGCGACTACAACGCGTTCGTCGTCTTCGTGTCGCGGTATGTGCTCGCGGTGCAACAGGATCGCAAGCTGTCGCTGACCGGCGCGGAGACGGCCGGTCTGCGCACCGCCTGCCTCAGCGGCGCGGTGACCACCATGCTGAGCAGGCCGGGCAGCGATCCGCACCTGTCCGCGGGCGATCTGGACGAAGCGGTCTCCGGCCTTCTCGCCGACGGCGCGGCGGCCGCCGATGTGAACGGCAAGGTCGTGCCGAGCGGCTACCAGCGGCTGGAAGCTTTCCGCACCGGCGTCCTGGACGGCGAGAGCGCCTGCCTGGCCCGGTTCCGGTAGGCGCTACACCGGCAGTGACCGCAGCGAGCTGAGCGTGCCCGCCAGCGCGCGGGCCGCCTCGGCGCCCTTGGTCAGGAAGTGCTCGGTGAAGTACGTGACGTGCTCGCTGTGCTCGTGGAAGTGATGCGGGGTGAGCACGACCGAGAACACCGGCACGTCGGTGTCCAGCTGCACTCGCATCAGCCCGTCGATCACCGCCGACGCCACGAAGTCGTGCCGGTAGATGCCGCCGTCCACCACCAGCGCGGACGCGACGATCGCCGCGTACCGGCCGGAGTGCGCGAGGCGCTTGGCGTGCAACGGGATCTCGAAGGCGCCCGGCACCTCGTAGACGTCGATGCCCGCGGGATCGAAACCGAGGTCGGTGTATTCGGTGCGGAAGCCCTCGTAGGCCTTGCCGACGATCGAGCTGTGCCAGCTGGCGCGGATGAACGCGATGGATCCGGTTGTACTCATGTCGAGATACTACTTTCCGGTAAGGTGCGCTTCCAGCCAGCCGACCACGTCGTCGAGGACCTTCTGCTGCTCGGGCTCGTTGAACACCTCGTGGTACAGGCCCTCGTAGCGGATCACCGTGAGATCCTTCGACCCCGCGCCCCGCTCGATGAGATCGGAGCTGGACGGCGCGGCGATCGCGTCGGCGGTGCCGTGCAGCACCAGCACCGGCGCGGTGAGCCGCGCCAGTCGCTGCTTGACCGTATCCGTCGCGCTCAGCATCTCGGCGCCGGTGCGGGCGGGCAGCTTGCCCCGGTAGACCAGCGGATCGTTGTCGTAGGCCGCGACCACCGCCGGATCGCGGCTGATCTGCGACGAATCCAGCTTCAGCACACCGAGATTCGGAGTGAACCGGCTCAACACCGGTGCCAGCGCGCGCTGCGCCGGATTGCCCACCGGGATGTCCAGCGGCGGGGCGGACAGCACGATGCCCGCGACGTCGATCGGCTCGCGGGTGGCCAGAGACAGGGTGATCAGGCTGCCCATCGAGTGCGCGACCACGAAGCGCGGCACGCCGGGCTGCTCACGGCTCGCGATGGCCAGCATGGCGGCGACGTTGTCGGCGGCAGCCGCCATGGAGCCGATGTTGGCCTTGTCGCCCGCGGACTTCCCGTGCCCGATGTGGTCGAGGGCGTAGACCGCGAAACCCGCGCCGACCAGCCGCCTGCCGACGTGGGTGTAGCGGCCGGAATGCTCGGCCACGCCGTGCACCAGGACGATCACGCCCCGCGCGGCGCCTTCCGGCAGCCACGCGCGCCAGGCGACTGCGCCGTCTGCTCCGTCGAACTCACCGGACTCGGTGCGGATCGCGGGCGGCTCGGTGGGCGTGGCGTCGCCCGCCGTCGGCTCGGTCGTCATGCCTCGGCTCCTGACGTTTCTGGCGCGCCGACCGTCGCGAAATGCTCGATCAGCCGCCGGTTGAACTCGATGAGTCGAGCGTAGTTGACGCGGGAGAGGCGCTCGTCGGTTCCGTGGATCGAGGCCAGGTCGCTCGCCCCCAGCACGATCGGCGCGAAATTGCACCGGGTGCGCGCCAGGTCGTCGTAGTGCCTGGAGTCGGTCGCGCCGGGAACGATGCCGGTGGTCACCGCGATACCAGGGACGACGGCACGGGCGATACCGGCGATCAGCTCGAAGGCGGGGCCGGGCCCGGTGATCCGCGACGGCTCCGACGACATACCGATCAGCTCGAAACCGATCCCTCTGTCGCGCACTACTTTCCGGCAGTGCGCGAGCACCGAGGCGACCGTGTCGCCGGGCAGGATGCGGAAGTTCACCATGGCCTCGGCCCGCTGGGGCAGCACGTTCGCCCGCACGCCGCCGCGGATCACCGTCGGCGCCGTGGTGGTGCGCACCATCGCCTCGGTCTGTGGCTGGGCCGCCATCACCCGGGTGATCACCGGCGCGGCGACGCCCGCCAGGCCCAGCAGCCGCCGCCGCGGGCCCGGCATGACCTGGCGCATCCTGGCCAGCATGTCCGCGATCACCGGCGTCAGGCGCAGTGGCATCGGATTGTCCTGGATGCGGGCCACGGCTCGCGCGATCCGGCCGACCGCCGTCTGCTTGCCCGGCATGGACGAATGCCCGCCCACCTCGGTGACCGACAACCGCACCGTCGCGTAGCCCTTCTCGCCGAGCATGACCGTCGCCACCGGCCGGCGCACGCCGTCGACGATGCCCGAGGTGATCACCCCGCCCTCGTCCAGCAGCAGATCCGCGCGCACGCCCGCCTGTCGCAGGTGGGCGGCCATCCGCTCGGCGCCGTCGCCGCCGAAGACCTCCTCGTCGTGCCCGAACGCCAGGTACACGGTGTGCCGGGGTCGCAGGCCCGCGGCGAGCGCGGACTCGACCGCCTCCAGGATGGCCAGCACCCGGCTCTTGTCGTCGATCGCGCCACGGCCCCAGATGTATTCCGCGTCGACCACGCCGGCGAACGGCGGGTGGGTCCAGCGCTCGAGGTCGTCCACCGGCACCACGTCCTGGTGCGCGAGCAGGATGGCGGCCACCCGGTCCGGTTCGACGCCCGGCCAGCGGTAGAGCCTGCTGTGCGCGAACCGTCGCAGTTCGAGTTCGGCGTGCACCCGGGGGAAGGATGCCCGCAGGTGCGCGTCGAGGCGTTCGAACGCAGCGCTGTCGGCGTCACCCGGGTCGTCGGTGGACACCGTCGCGCATCGCAGCGCCGCGGCGAGGCGTTCGGCGGTCAGGTCGTCGACCGGTTCCGTCATCGGTCACCGGTGCGGTCGGGCAGATTCATGGACACCGTTGCATTGTTCAACATGCTCGGGTCCAGGGCGATCGTCTTCTCGTTTCGCCACTTCACGATGCCTTCGGTGAGCCCACCGGGCAGATCGGGACGGCGCGTTCCGGTCAGCAGGGGCAGTTCGATGCGCGCGGACGTCACCGTGACCGAGGCGAAGGCGGGGGAGTGCGACCACACGTCGTCGACCACGTCGGTGACCCGCACGCCGATGCGGTGACCGGCCGCGATCGGCCAATCCTGAGCCAGCAACCGGACCTCGGCGACGTCCCGGACGGGGGCGATCCCGCGGGTGATCACGGTCGCGCGCAGGTCGGGTGCGATGTCGTAGAGCTCGACCGCGACCGTCGCGCTCCCCGGGCCGCTCAGCCGCAGGGTGGCGGTGGGGATGCCGGACAGGTGCTGGTCCCCGGTCAGCGGCGCGGAGACCGACCAGAGTTCCCGGTCGGGCCCGGGGACCAGGCCCCGGTCGGTGTACTCGCCGGTTCGAAGTTCGACCGGGACTCGTCGCGCGTCGGCGGGCGGCCACGCGGTCTCCGCGCGCCACCGGCCGTCGAATTGGCCGACGGTGATCCGCGGTCCGGGAACCACCACGTCACGACCCGCGACGTGCTTGTCGAAGAACGCGAGCAGTTCGGTGTCGAAGTGGGGTGTGCCGCATTTGTCGTGGCAGGTGCGGTGTCCCCACTGACCGAACCAGGCCCGGTGCTCGCCGGGCCCGAGGCCGTTCCACAGGTCGAACACCCGGTAGGCCCGGGTGTTGTAGTCGACGAAGCCCTGACCGAGGAACAGCGGGATCGTGTTGCCGCGCAGTCGCGCGACGAGGTCGCGGTCGCGCCAGAAGGCGCTGTCCGGATTGTGGTCGCCGATCTCGGCCAGGTACTGCCGATAGCACTGCCACGGCAATTGCGTCGCGTTCGCCTGGTATTCGCCGGAGTCCTCCGGGCGCGGTGGGGTCGACGCGATGAGCAGATGCTCCAGCCCCGCGAAGTCGGCGGGGCGCACACCGCTCTCGGTGATCGGTTTACCGGAGAACTTCCACGAGACGCCCTGCATGTACAAGTAGGAGTACGGGTCGACGACCGGCTCGAACGCGCCCACCGCGGCGAGACCCTCCGGGGCCGCGGCCGAGCCCATGAGTCCGGTCCATGCTTCGTAGGACGTGCCGAACAACCCGACCTTCCCGGTGGACCAAGGCTGACCCGCCGCCCACTCCACGGCGGCGGCGACATCCGCGCGTTCCCCGGGGCCGCCGAAGTCCGGGCAGCCGTCGGAGCCGCCGAACCCGCGCAGGTCGACGATGACGTAGGTGTAGCCCGCGTTCAGGAACAGTTCGGCGGTGAGATTGTCGGTGGACGGGCCCCCGGTCAGGCGCGGCTCACTCAGGTACGCCAGGTGCGCGCGATACGGGCTGACGGTGAGGATCACCGGTGTGCGCGTGTCGTCGGAGACACCGGCCGGGCGCAGGATGTCCGCGTGCAGCCGGGTGCCGTCCTTGCCGTCGATGAACGTCTGCTTCCACTGGTAGGGCACCAGCAGCGGCTCGGCGGCGGCGGTCACCGGAGTGAAGGCGGCCAGCAGCAACAGCAGGCCGCACACGGCACGCGACAGGACGGCTCGTTCGGTCACCATAGGACTATCGAGTGTGCCCGGACAGCCGTCCAGCCCCCGGAACCAGGGTGGTCGCCGGGCGGACGCCATCCGCCGTTTCCGAGTGCGTATCCGCGGTTGTCACGCACGCAGGCCTTCGCCGGTCGTACCGATGACGCCGTGGCCGAACGTGACCGCCCTTCGTCTATCACTGCCTGCGAAGGAGTGGCGATGGCGGAGAACGTCGAGCCGGTATATCCGGCGTATGTGCGGACCATTCTCGGATTCCGGAGATTCTCGGCGCGATGGCGATCGCCGCCACCAGTATCCGCCGGTGAAGGAATGGGCCTGTGCGGGTGCGTTTTTCGACTCACCGGTGCATTCATCTCGCATATGGCGCACGGATCGGCGGTCGTCCATCATTTCTACGCGGGATCTTTCGCGGCCTGCGTCGTCGCGTACTGAGCGTTTGCACCCGGCGAGCGGCAAGCCGAGCGTGCTGGTGTTCCGGCGATACGGGCAGGTCGCGTGGGTGGAGGAGGCGCAACGGGATGCGGCGGCGGTAATATCGAGGCAGGCCTTGGCGAATGGCTATGGCTCGGTCCAACTCGTCGGTGACACAAGGTAATCCATCCGTTGTCGGACGGGCTCGGCGTATGATCATGCCGGTGCGAATACCCGGGGGAAGAATGAACGAGCCGGCTACCGCGGACTGGGAACGGTTCGTGCAAGCGCTGGCGCACTGTCTTTCGGAGTTGCCCTCGCGGGCGACCCTGATCATCGCCGCCCCCGGAAATCGCTATGTCCAATTTGTCCAATACGACATCAAATTGTCCGCTGAACTGGCCGGGAACCATTACCTGAGCAACCCCATACCGGAACCCGCCGCGCAGGAGTTACTCGCGCTGGGCTGGCACGAGCCCGTGGTGCGGCGCGACGCGGACAACTGGACCAGGACCCTGTTCTGGCCCATCGCGCCGAACAGCCTGGTCGAGTTCGCCCGCTCGGTCGTCGTCGGCCTGCGCGACGCCCTCGGTGTGGCGACCCCCGTCGAGTTGCGCGCGATGGGCTGGACCGAGGCGTCGGGCGACCTGGATCTCACGGTGCTCGGCCCGATCGCCCGGCGCGGGTAGAACCGACCAGGCCGCTGTCCCACGGCAAAGCCGCGACTACCTGGGCACTATCCTGAGAGACATGGCAGCAGGCAAGCCCACCAAGGAAGCGAAGGCCGCGGCGAAAGCGGCCCGCAAGCAGCAGTCGAGAGAACGCCGCAAACAGCTGTGGCAGGCGTTCCAGATGCAGCGCAAGGAAGACAAGCTGCTGCTGCCGCTGATGATCGGCGCCTTGGTCGGCATCACCGCCGTCTTCGTCGTGATCGGCCTCGTCTTCGGGCTGACCTGGTTCCTGGTTCCGCTGGGCGTGGTGCTGGGGGCGCTGGTGGCGTTCATCATCTTCGGCAGGCGGGTGCAGAAGAGCGTCTACCGCAAGGCCGAGGGCCAGGCGGGCGCCGCGGCCTGGGTGCTGGACAACCTCCAGGGCAAGTGGCGGGTGAGCAACGGCATCGCCGCCACCACCCAGTTGGACGCGGTGCACCGGGTGATCGGCCTGCCCGGCGTGGTGCTGGTCGCCGAAGGCTCCCCGCAACGGGTCAAGTCGCTGCTCGCCCAGGAGAAGAAGCGCACCGCCCGGCTGATCGGCGATACCCCGATCTACGACGTCGTCATCGGCAACGACGAGGGCCAGGTTCCGCTCAAGGACCTGCAGCGCTACCTCACCAAGCTGCCGCGCAACATCGACACCAAGCGGATGGACCTCATCGAAGGCCGGTTGTCCGCCCTCAGCGCGCGCGGCGGGCCCGCTCTGCCGAAGGGACCGATGCCCGCGGGCGCCAAGATGCGCGGCGTGCAGCGGACCATCCGCCGCCGCTGATCCTGCTCGGTCGAAAGGCCCGCGTCCGGGTACGCGGGCCTTTCGTCTGGCTCGGGCCGCGCCAGTTCGCGCTACCAGCCGAAACCGGCGCTCAGCGTGAACGCACCAGCGCCGTGCCGGTCGCTCGGTCGTGCATGCCGCGCCCGTCGGCGTCGGTGAACAGCGCGGGCACCACGAACAGCAGCAGGACCTGCCTGGCCAGCGCCCGGACGAACCCGACCGGCGCGTCCGCGTCGATGCGCACCGTCCGCAACCGCAGGAAATACTGCCCCGGCGTGAACCCGAACAGCGAGACCGCGCCGACGCCGATGACGAACCAGATGAGCAACGTCACACTCGACGCCGAACTGCCGCGGACGATCAGCGCCGCGATGCCGAGCGCGATCATCCAGTCCACGAACAGGGCGGCGATGCGGCGCCCCATACCGGCCAGCGAGCCCGCCCCGGTCTTCGCCAGGCCGAGTTCGGCGCCCGGGAACTCGGGGGTTGCCGGGCCGCCGGGATCGGCCGGGGGGCCGGAGAGCCAGGAGCCGGTGATGCGTGCCATGCCCCCAGAATAGGCGCGACCCGACCGGCGCCCGGGATCGCATAAGCGCCAGTTCAGCGTCGGCGAGCATGTCGGCGGGGGCAGGACTACCATGCAAGTCGAGTCCGGGTGGTCATCACCACGCGGCCAGACGCACGTGTAACACCGGCGAAACACATCCTTGACTACGGGGAAACACGGCATCCATAGCGTCTGGTCGCGACGAACCCATGCAAGCGACACTGGCTGGGAACCGATCCGTAAGGAGAACAAGTGACGTTCAGCACGGCCGACGAGGTCATCAAATTCATCGCTGATGAGGACATCGAGTACGTCGACATCCGGTTCAGCGACCTGCCCGGTGTGCAGCAGCACTTCTCGATCCCGGGGAAGGCCTTCACCACCGACCTCGCCGAGGAAGGGCTAGCGTTCGACGGCTCCTCCGTTCGTGGGTTCCAGTCCATCGACGAGTCGGACATGCTCCTGCTGCCCGACTTCTCCACCGCGCGCGTCGACCCGTTCCGCGCCGCCAAGACGCTGAACCTCAACTTCTTCGTGCACGACCCGTTCACCCGTGAGGCCTACTCCCGCGACCCGCGCAACATCGCGCGCAAGGCGGAGGAGTACCTGCGCTCCACCGGTATCGCCGACACCGCGTACTTCGGCGCCGAGGCGGAGTTCTACATCTTCGACTCGATCCGCTACGACTCGTCCATGAACGGCGCCTTCTACGAGATCGAATCGGTCTCCGGCTCCTGGAACACCGGTGCCGAGTTCAACCCGGACGGCACCCTGAACCGCGGCTACAAGGTGCGCAACAAGGGCGGCTACTTCCCCGTCGCGCCGTACGACCACTACGTCGACCTGCGCGACAAGATCTCGACCAACCTGCAGAACGCGGGCTTCGAGCTCGAGCGCGGCCACCACGAGGTCGGCACCGCCGGTCAGGCCGAGATCAACTACAGGTTCAACACCCTGCTCGGCGCGGCCGACGACCTGCAGCTGTTCAAGTACATCGTGAAGAACACCGCGTGGGCCGAGGGCAAGACCGTCACCTTCATGCCGAAGCCCCTCTTCGGTGACAACGGCTCGGGCATGCACGCGCACCAGTCGCTGTGGAAGGACGGCAAGCCGCTGTTCCACGACGAGGCCGGCTACGGTGGCCTGTCCGATATCGCCCGCCACTACATCGGCGGCATCCTGCACCACGCGCCGTCGCTGCTGGCGTTCACCAACCCGACCGTGAACTCCTACCACCGTCTGGTGCCGGGCTACGAGGCCCCGATCAACCTGGTGTACTCGCAGCGCAACCGCTCCGCCGCGGTCCGCATCCCGGTCACCGGCAACAACCCGAAGGCCAAGCGCATCGAGTTCCGCGCACCGGACTCCTCGGGCAACCCGTACCTGGCCTTCGCCGCCATGCTGATGGCGGGCCTGGACGGCATCAAGAAGAAGATCGAGCCGCTGGCCCCGGTCGACAAGGACCTCTACGAGCTCCCGCCGGAGGAGGCCAAGAACATCCCCCAGGCCCCCACCAGCCTGGCGTCGGTCATCGACCGCCTCGAGCAGGACCACGACTACCTCACCGAAGGCAACGTCTTCACCGAGGACCTGATCGAGACCTGGATCACCCTCAAGCGCGAGGGCGAGATCGCCCCGGTGAACCTGCGGCCGCACCCGTACGAGTTCGAGCTGTACTTCGACGTGTAAGTCTGACCTGCGGGAATAGGCCTATTCGGCCATTTCGTACGCAGTTCATACGCAGTAGACGGCTACGAGTCCATCCGCTCCGTGATCACAGAAGCGATCACGGAGCGGATGGACTCGTCCGTATCCGGCCACAGATGCCCGTACGTGTCGAGCGTCGTCTTCGCCGTCGCGTGCCGCATTCTGGCCTGAACCACCTCGATGTTCGCCCCGTTCGCAATCAGCAGCGACGCCAGGTAACGGCGCAGGTCCTGAAATACGAACTACTCGGAAAGGCCGACGACATTCCCGCGCACCGCCCGGCGTGAGCGATCGGTCTGCCAGGGCGGTACCGAATTGCCTTCGTCGTCGGTGAGGACACGGTCTCCGGGACGCTGCTGGCCAGCCGACGACAACAGGATCGGGGCCTCGGAACCTCCGTCTTCAGTCCCCTGGCCGGCGTCGCATATGGGGCCTGGCTGTGGTTCAGTCCTAGGAAGTCCGAAACCGAGCAGACCCATACGCGTGCCTTCTACTATGCACCCTCATGTACAGGATGCTCTGGGTGTCTGACCACCTCCCGAACCACGGGATTCACGATGTGCCGAACGCGACCAGGCTCATGAACCAGATGGAACTCGACGGCTGGACACTCATGTCAATCGCACCAGGTACAAAGAACGGAGTCACCGACAACGGGATATACCTCACGTTCCGCCGAAACGAATAGGTGCCCTGGAATTACCTACGCGGCACTCCAGGCCGGTATCCCGTAGACGTTCAGTTTGTCGATCCCACGGTCGGCGGAAAAGCCCATTCCGACCAGCGAGTAACGCCAAGTCGCGCCACACGCGTCTGCTGCGCGGGGTAGGGCGTCGACGCCATGGGTGGTGCCGTGGTGGCGGGACGCGAGTTCGCGCACGATCCTGGTCAGTTCGTCGTCTTGCCTCGGGGCCAAGTAGAGCCCGAATTCAGGAGCGCCGGTACTGCGTGCACAGCAAACCATGAAGTCGTGTTCGTGGAGTTCGGCCGCGTCAACGCCACACCGAACAAGCTCGGACAGTACTTCCCATGCCGCATCGCCGAAGTACCGGACCAGTTTCATCGGCACGCCGACGTCGTGGTGTCGGGCCCTCAGGTAGACCTTGTGGTTCACGTTGCCGAGCGCGTCCACCTCGATTGCCGCACCAACAGGTTTGATGAGCTTCTCGCCCTCGGGTACGGACACCAATCCCACGAACCCGGGCCACAGTTCGCACAACCTGTGCAGCGCCCCGGGCACCAGTTTCAGGTTGCCGTAGACCTTGAGACGGGCCGCGCGATTCGGCGCTCCGGCATGATGAACGACCCCGAGCCACGTGGCGAAGCGATGGCGCGCAGGGACTTCCGCGGGGTCGGGATACAACGTCGCGACAAAGGATCGCAGCATGTCGGAGACGGACTCATCTCCATTCGGCAACCAAGCGACGAGGTCAGGGATCGCGGCGAGTTGGGCGGAGACGCGGGAGGCGAACTCATTCTCCTGCGTCGCGGTCTCGGTGACATACCGAAGGGCGGGTGCGAGCTCCCCGCAACCACCGGAAACGCTGGCTTCGAACGGAATACCGGACGTGGTCAGTGTGCTGGCCCGGCGTCCATCCGGTCTGCGTGAGTTCAGTTGCCCCCCGCAGGCACGTTCCAGTATGGCGTGGATCGGCGCTGGGTCACAAGGCACGGCCAGCCGCTCTGCCAACTCGACCAGGAATTCTCCGGCAACTGCACCCATCACGATCGTCAGCATTCTCCGGTGGTTGTCAGTTCGAGGGCTATGGATCGGGGTTGTGCCCGAATCCGCAGTCTGTCTCAGATCGGCCGGTTCCCGGCGCCCTCATATTCCCAGTCCTGGGGATGTCTCTTGGCGCCGGGGTCGGCGACACGGGCGGCCCTCACCAGCGGGAGGTGGGCGTTGACGTGTTCGAGTCGGTGCGAGGAGCGTAGTTGTGCGAGCCGAACCAACTCGGCTCCATAGAGCCGATTCGCCAGCGAGTCATCAAGATCATTGGCGCCATAGAGGTACGGACGTCCGCCCAGGTCGCAACAGCGTTCCAGGAGGCCGCGAAACACCGCGCGGATAGCGGCGGCGACGGCCGGGTCTTTGTCGAACGACGTGTAAACGCCCAGTCCGATCGAAACGGGGGCGGTGCGGACCGGTATGAAGGCGAACGGTGTTGCGTCGAGGGGGCGGCGCAAGATCAGGATGTACAACATCATGTGCACACGGTTCAGCGGTTCTCGGTGCAGTAGGGCCTCGACGGCCGCGAGCATCGGCGCGAACCGTCCTGCGGGCACGACGTAATCAGTCCAGAGTTGCACCTGATCAGAGGCTGGGGCGTGGGTCTCCGCAACGTCGATGTCCCCCGCGAGCGGCAGATTGGGTAGCGTCATGCACTTCTCGGCGTGGCAGCGGGTGGACTCGCTGCTACGCCATCCGGTGATGGAGGCGAGCCTGCCACGGCGCAGCGACGCTCGGTAGATGTCGACATCGTCGCGCTGGGCTATCTGTTCGGTGTGCTCGGCCAGTTCTGTCAGTGTGGCGTGGCGTGCGTGGTGGACGTGAATGTAGCGATGGTGCGGCAACGTGCGCAGCACCACACGTTCGATAAGCCCCACCATGCCGAGCCCGCCGAGGGCGAACCGGAAGAGCTCCGGATGGTCGTGACGAGAGCACCAGCGGCTGCTTCCCGTTCCGTCGATCAGCTGGATCCGCTCCACATGATCGACCTGCATGCCGTAGCGCGCCGAATCGACCCCGGCCCCGCCGACCGAAAGGGTGCCGCCTACCGACATGTGCAGGTAGTTGGGTAGTACCGGCGCAGCCCTGCCGCGGTGGTGCAGATATCGCTCCAAGCGGTGCCAGCTCATCCCGGCGGGCACCTCGAAAAGGCCCTGGCCGAGATCCCGCACTTGCGCGGCTGCGGCGTCCGGTGCGTAGGTCACGAGCAGTTCACCAGCGGTGACGGTCTGGCCGTCACAGGAATGACCCGCACCGCGCAGCGTCAATTGCCGACCGGAGCCGAGCAATGCCGACGGAAACGCCGCGGGCATTCGATGCACGGCCGCCGGGACGGCGCGCCGCAGCCCGCCGAAGTCGGTGGCGAACTCGTCGATGGGGGACCTCGCGAAAACTCATGGTGTTGCCTTCGGGAAACCTCTGGCACTCGAGTATGGTTCCTTCCCGCCGTGGGGAGCAATTCGCTGCTGGTGGCCGTCGCGCAAGTAGTGTCGAGAAGCGTTTGTTCGAAAGTAGGGAATGCCGCATCCTGTTGGGCAAGTGGCACTCGACGTGGCCGGACGCTCGTCGACGGCATCGCGACTGGTGAACAGGCGAGTTCGTCGGCTCGTTGCCGAGCGGGCGAGCGTTTTGCCGGCGGATGAGAGGATCTATGAGAGACATCCACCCTGACGTACGTGCCGCACTCGGCCTGGCGCGGGAGTTGCGGCACCGCATCGCCGATGTGCGCGAGCGGGCCGATGAGATCGTCGCGCGTCGCCCGTCCCCGAGCGGCCTGGTCATTCCCGAGGTCGACGCCACAGGAAGGCTGCGAGATTTGTATCTGGCTCCAGGAACCTGCGCGAGGTTCGACAGTCGGGAGCTGGCCGCCGAGATCATGGCCGCCATCGGCGAGAGCACCGAGGACGCGCGGCGGCAGTACACCATCGCCATGAACGACCCGCACAATCTGCCGCGGCCACTCTCCGAGGTCATGCGGGAACGGCGGGCTGGAAACGCGTCGGACCAGCAGGTTCCCAACTTTGGGAAGGCGGAACAATGAACCTGAACTCGCTGGCGGGAGGGATCGACCGAGCATGCCCAACTATCTGGATGTCGAGCCTGATCAGCTGCGCAGGATCGCCGAGCAGCACGATCGGGCCGCTGCGGACATCCGGAAGTGGGGCGAAATCCCGCGGGACTGGCTTGCCGAATTCCCCTCCAAGTACGGCGCAATCGCCGACCCGGTGCGAGGCGCGCTGCAGGACTACTATCAGAGGCGCCACGACAACGCGGAACGTCTCGCTGCCAACCATGAGCGGACGCGAGACGATTTGCTCGCCGCGGCAACAGCACTCGAGGACGGCGATCAGGCAGGAAAACATCAGATCGGCCACGCCGGTGATGGTTTCGGTAACGAAGCCCCTGCGGGCGGTCCTGCTATAGGCACGCCCCCGGATCGCCCGGGAACGCAAGATACCGGTCCCGACACCCCGAGGACGAGCGGCGATCAGCCGGTGCGGTCTCCCGTCACGACTCCCGACACCCCGGGCATGCTCCCCGAGACCGGCCGCTCCGACCAGGTACCTCCGCCACCCGTCGCATCGGCACCGCGGGCCGACGATGCCGCTTACCCCGCAGCTACCATTCCGACCGGGATGCCGCCGGTCTCGGTCATCATTCCTGAGTCCGGCGTCATCGATGTCTCCGCCGTTCCGTCCGACGATGCGACTCGTATCGGAGGTTCGGCCGATGGAATCGGAGATATCACGAGCAGCGGCTTGGACGCGAATGGTGCCGTGGGCACCGATGCGAACGGTGCCGCAGGCATGGCCGGTGGGATGCCTCCGCCCGTGGCGACGGGCCCTTTCCCGGCAGCTGTCGCAGCAGGTATCGCCCCCACGATGCCTCCACCACTGGTTTCTGGACCGCTCGCGGCGGCGGTCCATGCAGCCGAGGACAGACGAGGGCTGCCGTCATTCGTGGTAGGTGAGCAGGTTGGGGACGACTTGGTGCTCGCCCGTAACCTTCTCGCAGGAACTCTTGCCGCCGTTGCTGATTCCGCCCGTGGTCTGGAGTGGGCGGTCGCGGTGGGGCGAACTCCCATCGGGCCTGTGGTTCTGTTGACCAGTACCGAGGGCCGTGGGTGGTTGCCTCCCGGACTGTTCTTGCCGTCGGAGGTCGCTCTACCGTGGAGTTGGGACGCCGTTTTGGATGGTGCGGTCCGAAACGCTATCGGGGCATTGGAAGGAACTGCCGACCCGGCTCGGATGCTCGCCGAGTTCGGCTTGATGATGCGCCGTAGAAGTGTCCGGCTCAGCGCCCTGGTGTCGTCCGCGGCGATCCCCCCTGAGTTGTACGCAGCCCTTGGAGACGATGTCGCCATAGAGGGCTGGGTGCCGGCGGCCGAGTCCGCCGTAGACCTCACCTCGCCCGGTGTCGGCTTGGTCGACCGGCTCGACCTCGGCGGTTCGGCCGAGTTGCTACGCCAGGCGGCGACGGTGCCCGCGACGGAAGTTCGAGCCGTGTGCATCGAGTTGGCGCGCGCGGCGGATGTCCAGGTGCGTACCGCCGTACCCAGCGTCGATGCGAAAATCTCCGCCCGTCGGGCGCAGCGGCAACGCATCCTCGACGCATTGCACGCCAACCTGCCCATCCCTGCGAACTGGTGGGAACAGATCCGCGCCGCCGATGACGCAGCGGCGGCGGCACTGCGGTCGCAGCAGATGGACGTGTCTCACATTCCCGTCGGCGGCATCCTTCCGGACACATCCGGCACGGAAGCGCTGCGCGACATGGTTTTCGAGCGCCGTGCCGACGAATTGTTGCTGTTACTCGCCGCGGGAGAACCCGACCGGCAGACTTTGCGCGATGCGCTCTACAGCTACGGCCAGATAACGGAGCATCCGCTGTTCCCAGCGGCAGCAAGGGTAGTGGCGGCGCAGGCGCGAAGGCCGGCAGTTCCGGACGTCGAGGTTGCCCGCGATGTCGGAACTCGGAACCAGGGCGGCGGTTTCACCAACGTTGGCTCCATCCACCTCGACGGGCCTCCCCCGGCTATCGGCGAGTTGCTGAGAGGTCCGGCGGAGTCCGAGGGCTCCAGTGAGCAGAGGAGAGTCTGATGGGCGACAAAGAGGTGCAGGACGCTGTCGACCTGGTCAACAAGGAAAACTACGTAGGGTACTACGACGGCAATACGAATTTCGCGAATGACGAAGACAAAAAAGTGTTGGAGGCTTTGGCTGGACTGAGTTCCGGCGATTTCGAGAAGGCATTCAACAAGCTGGACGACGAGGTGAGAAGAAATATCGGCGAAGATGCCGATGAGGGCCTCCGGAACGACCCTAAATACAAAGATCTGATCTATGCTCTCAACTCCGGAGACCCGAAAAATTACGTCGACACCAAGCGGACGGCCGAGCAGACCGCGGAGACGCCTCAGTTCGCGAACGATTGGAAATTGGACAATCTCCCCGACGAGGACGAAGGTAAACATGCGGAGCCGGTTAAATTGCCGATTCCCAAGGGTGCCAGCGCGCAGTTGGTGGCGTTGATCAAGGACACCGAGTTCACGATGCAATGGGGATTCGACACGCTCGGAATCCGTAATCCGAAGGACGCGCCCGACTTCACCAACGTGCTCGATGACGAGCACATCACTTCCGGCGACGGCTGGTCGGAGATCAAAAAGCAGCACGGTGAGCTGGGTGAGCGGCTGGAGAAACGGAAGACCGAGTACAAGAATGCACACAAGGACGTCAAGTTCGATACTTTCGACACCAAGGTCATTAAAGATGACACCTTTCGGGAGCTTGTCCGTATCAAAGATGATCTCGTAGCGGATCTGAAGTACGAGCCGACCAACACCACGCATACCGGTAATCAGATCACCGAGAGTTCGGGGGGTCGCCCTGAGAACGCGGTTCAGGTTCCTGTCTACGAGAAGAACACCGACAAGGATAGCGAGGGATACAACAAATTCTACTTGACCGCAGAGGCGGAGCAGAGATACTACGTAAGATCTATCGACATGGCCGCCGAGGAGTGGGATAAGGTATACGCGGAAAAGACCGACAAATTCCAGAAAAAGGCCGAGGATATCGACCACAAGAACGATAACAATAATAATAACGACAACAATTCGAACAAAAACGCCAATAACAATAATAATAATAATAACGCAAACAATAATAACAACACGGGCAATCCCAACAACGGCAACAACAACACCTACGTGCCGCCGACCACAACGGGTAATACGTCAACGCAGCAGCCCGGCGCCACGAACGACGACTGGAGTTCCACCTACGACGACCTGATCGATGGTTCTACCGACACCTCGGCGACCGAGACGGGTACGGGCACCCAGCCGATCTCCGACAGCGGCAGTGTGGATACGTCCTCGTCGGGCGCATACCCGGGCGCAACTCAAGCGGGGTTGCAGACCGGTACCGGGATCGGGACCGGATCGGGGACGACGGGTACGAATACCGGCAGTGTGGCGCCCGCGACCAACACCGGCGACAACGGTATGGCCAATGCGATGCAGCAAATGGCGATGATGAGCGCCCTGAGCGGGATGAACCAGGGTAATCGTCAGCCCGACGACGACCGGGCCTACGACCGCACCGCGGAGCGGGAGCGGCGCGAGGAACGCGAGCGGGAACGCGAGCGGAACCGCAATGCCCAGCCGGCCACTGCGAATCAAGCGGTCCAGCAGACGGCTCCTCCCGGCGTGACAGCGCCGACGTACGCGGGCGCTCCGCCGGCGGTGACGACACCGGGCATGACGCCGGGAGTCCGAATCGGGGACACGATGGTGAATGCGTCACCGCCCGTCGCGGAGGCTTTGCAGAAGCAGACGCAGAACGTCGCTCTCGATGCGGTATCCGCATACAAGGGAACGGCGGGCGAAATCACCGCAGAGCATCCGCCTGCGGTTGTCAATGGGCCGGGCGAGCTGAAGACGGGCGATATTCTTCAGTGGGAGAAATTCAGTGCGCTGGTTGTGCGGAATCCGAACGGAATGGACGGACTTTTCGTCCTGGACGGCGGCCAGCTGATTCCCTTGGATCCCAACAACCCCCCGTTGACCGAAAAGTATGGGAATTTCACGGGCTATATCCACCCGACAGGCCTGGACACAGGTTCCAACACCGCCGATCCCGGAGCTACGGCACCGCCTCCGCCGACGTTGAGCACGGCGCAACCATCCGGCCCGCCTCCCGTCGGTCCACCACCGCAGGTCTGAGCAGGCTACGCGCGCGCCTTCTCGCCGCGCACCGACGCGGCGACTTGGTTCGGCATCGGTTCGTGGCGGGCATAGGTGCGGGTGAAATCGCCGGTGCCGTGCGAGATCGAGCGCAGGTCGATGGCGTAGCGGCTGAGTTCGAGTTCGGGGACCTCGGCGTGGACGCGGGTGCGGCCGGTGCCGTGCGGCTCGGTGCCGAGGACGCGGCCGCGCCGGCTGGACAGATCGCTGAGGACCGGGCCGACGTAGTCGTCGGAGACCAGTACCCAGACTTCGGCGAGCGGCTCCAGCACTCTGATCCCCGCGGCTGCCGCTGCCTCACGCAGGGCGAGGGAGCCTGCGGTCTGGAACGCGGCGTCGGAGGAGTCGACGGAGTGGGCTTTGCCGTCGAACAGGGTGACGCGCACGTCCACGAGGGGATATCCGGCGGTCAACCCGCGGGAGGCCTGCGCTCGAACGCCCTTTTCCACCGACGGAATGAATTGGCGCGGAACAACTCCACCGACCACTCTGTCCACGAACTCGATCCCGGCCCCTTCGGGTAGCGGTTCGACCTCGATCTCACACACCGCGTACTGCCCGTGCCCGCCGGACTGTTTGACGTGCCTGCCGCGCCCGGTGGCCTTGCCCGCGAACGTCTCCCGCAACGCCACCTGGTGATCGGTCACGTCGACCTGCACGCCGAACCGGGTCCGCAACCGTTCCAGGGCGACGTCGCGATGCGCTTCGCCGAGACACCAGAGCACCAGCTGATGGGTCTGCGCGTTGTGCTCGAGTCGCAGTGCCGGATCTTCGGCGGCCAGGCGGGCAAGGCTTTGGGAGAGCTTGTCCTCGTCGGCTTTGCTGTGCGCGCGAATGGCGATGGGCAGCAACGGGTCCGGCATCGGCCACGGCTCGATCCGCAGGGGGCTGTCGGTGGACGACAGCGTGTCTCCGGTTTCGGCGTGACCTAGTTTTGTGACGTAGGCGATGTCGCCCGCGATCGCCTGCCGCAGCGGGCGTTGCTGCTTGCCGAAGGGCGCCGAGATCGCGCCGACCCGCTCGTCCAGCTCGTGGCTCTCGTGGCCCCGATCCTCCAGGCCGTGTCCGCTGACGTGCACCGTGTCGTCGGCGTGCAAGGTACCGGAGAAGACGCGGACCATGCAGACCCGCCCGACGTACGGGTCGGAGGCGGTGCGGATGACCTCCGCGGCCAGCTCTCCGTCCGGGTCGCAGCGCAGCGGATGCGGTTCGGCGCCGTTGCTGGCGGTGATGGCGTGCTCGGCCGGTGTCGGAAAGCCGCCGGTGATCAACTCGAGCAACTCGACCGTCCCCAGGCCTTGCCTGGCGCCCTCCGGCGCGGGCGCGGCGAACAGCACGGGGTGGAAGCTGCCGCGGGCGACCGCGCGCTCCAGGTCGGCGACCAGCGTCGCCAGACTGATCTCCTCGCCCTCGAGATAGCGCTCCATCAGGGTCTCGTCTTCGCTCTCCGCGATGATGCCCTCGATGAGACGGTTGCGCGCTTCCTCCAGCGCGGGCACCTGATCGGGCGAAGGGTCGCCCTGCACCTCCTCCCCGGAGGAGTAGTCGCCCACGCAGTGCGGCAGCAGCTCCACCATGCCGGTGACCGGCTGGTGGCCGTCCGGGTTCTTCGGGCCGTACACGGGCAGATGCAGCGGCAGGATGTTCTCCGACGATCCTCCGCCCATCACCGTCCGGCAGGTCTCGGTCATCACGTCGAACTCGTCGCGCGCCGTGTCCAGGTGGGTGATCACGATCGCGCGCGGCATTCCGACGGCGGCGCACTCCTCCCACAGCGCCCTGGTCGCCCCCACGATTCCGTCCGCGCCCTCGGCCGCCGAGATGACGAACAGCGCCGCGTCGGCCGCGCGCAGCCCCGCCCGCAGCTCGCCCACGAAGTCCGCGTATCCGGGGGTGTCGACCAAGTTGACCTTCATCCCGGCCCATGCCACCGGCACGACCGACAGCTGCACCGACCGGTGCTGGCGATGCTCGATTTCGTCGTAGTCCGACAGCGACGTGCCGTCCTCCACCCGTCCGGCGCGGTTGACCGCCCGCGCGGTGAGCGCCATGGCGTCGACGAGCGTGGTCTTGCCCGACCCGCTGTGCCCGACCAGGACGACGTTGCGGATCTGCTCGGGCCGGTCCGCGGTCACCACGCCGCCGTTGCCCGCGGCAGCTCCGTTGGTCTTGTCCACCATGTGTCTCGCTCCTTTGCCGACACCTGCCGTGCATCCACCTTCCCACCGGGCGTGGCGTTCCGCCGACGAATCGGCAGATCAGGGGTGTGTGCGGTCGAATGCGCGGGCCGGGGGAGCGCTCGCCGACGGCGACGATCGTCGCGCGGGCCCAGCCTGGAGCGATGCGCCATGAGCCGTCAGGCGAGACGAACGGCAGGATGCTCGGTAACCGATTTTCCGACCCGGTGGACGTCATGGTCGCGATGCGCTGACCGGGCCCGGTGGCGGTCACCTCGGTCACCGCCGTGACCGAAGCAAGGACCGGCGCCACACGCGCGATCAACCCCGGGTCCGCGTCGTCTGCGAGCCGCGGCGGCTTCACCGCGCCGGAACCGCCGGGTCGAGAGTCTGCCGTAACCAAGTGCCGCCCGGTCGCGAGCCCGCGCTCATTGTCCGAGCAATCCCGGGTTCGCCGCAAGGGCGACCAGCGAGCCACTCTGCCGAGCCCGCGGGAAGCCGAGGTCCCGCCGGAGACGTTCTCCGCGCACGATGTGCCAAGAACGCTCCCACGAGGACCTGATGCGGAGTGTGATCAGGACAGCCGGCGGATGTCGCCGCGGACGCGGTAGAAGCCGCCGCGGGCCGACTCGGCGATGCCGTCGACCACGTAGCGGGCACCGGCACGGCGAATGTCTTTGGGAAACTGCACATTCCATCCCTGGTGGAATCCGGGGGAGACGACACGCACCCGCAGGGAACTGCCGTGGCTCACGCATTCCACGACGACGCCGGTGCCCGCGTCGGAAGTGATCTCGACGGTGTCGCTGGGCACCACCGCGGAGATCTCGGGGGCTTTCACCGACACCGTCTGCGGCAGCACGCCCTGCTCGGCATCGCGGATGGCGGCTTCGCCGACGTCGAGACAGGCCAGCGTGCCGGTCGTGGTGACTAGGTACAGCTTCTCGTCGTGGTACTGCATGGAATAGGCCGAACCGCAGCCGGTGGCCAGCTTCCACACGCGGTTCCCCGTGGCGTCGAAGCAGTACACCGAGGAGTAGTTGTCACCGGCGAAGACGTAACGGCCGTCCGGCGAGGTGGCGCAGGAGAAGACCGCGGCATCGCACTGGTAGATGTGCTCGGCGCGGCCGTTCTTGGCCACCATGCGGACCTGGTTGCGGGAGGTACCCGCGTAGACGGCGTCGGATTCCTGCCAGCCGAACAGGACGTCTCCTCCGGTGGCCGCCTGCCACAGGGGATTCCCGCTGTCCAGGTCGTATTTGGTGACGCCCGCGGAATGCCCGTGGTAGACGCCGTGCGCGTCGATGCGCACCATCCAGCCCGAATCGCCGGTGCTGCGCCGGGTCCACAGCGACTCTTCCTCGTAATCGATCACGGTGATGCCGCCTTGGCGGTCGGAGACGCCGAGGATGCCGTCGTGGATGTCGAGCCAGTAGATGTCGACATCGGCCGCGATATCGTAGGCCGCCCGCGGCACCTTGCCCGACAAGTCGTAGACGCGGCCGTCGTCGCATCCGGCGTAGATCCAGAAATCATCGGCCACAATGCATTTGACGGCGTCCGGCAGGCGGTACCGGCCGGTGACCACGCCGTCCGGGGTCAGGGTGAACACGTCACCGCTCTCGTTGCCCACCCAGCAGCGGCGCTCGTCGACGAAGATGCCGAAGGCGGCGGCGCCGGAGTCGAAACTCCACAGCACGGGCGCGGCCTTCGCGGTCGAGCGGCCGCTGCTGATCGCCCGCCTCGTCACCGGACGTCTGCCCCGCGCCCCCAGCACGGCGGGCGCATAGCCCTTCCGCACCTTCTCGCCCACCTTCTTCGCCGCGGCCGCCTGCGCCTTCTCCACGGTGGCGAACGAACTCACCTTCGTCTGCCCCTGCTCCCCGATGCGGCCGAAACGGACACTCACTTGCGTCCCCGCGACGATCACCTCGTAGAACTTGTGCGCGGTACCACTGTCCTCGGACAGTTCGAGATAGGTGGTTCCCCCGATTGTCATAGCGCCTCGCCTGTTTTCGTCAGATCAGAACGAAACGAAAGTTAGCAAGAGGCACCGACATTCAGCGGTAGTCTGCCCGGTCACCCGACCGGAGCGGCGCCGGGGTCTGGCAGAATCGTGCCGGGCTCGTCATGAGGGGGGACGCCATGGTGTTGACCGCGCGATTCCAGCCGGGATCGACCAGTCGTCCGTTCGTCGATCGGGAGCCGGTACTGACGCGGTTCGAGGAGTTGCTGGGCGACGCCGCCGAGCATCCCCGGGTGATGCTGCTCAGTGGTGTCGGCGGGATCGGCAAGTCCCGGTTGGTCACCGAGCTGCGAGCGCGGGTCGAGAAGCGTCATCCGGCGGCGGTGCTCGATCTGCAGGTGCCGAGCCATCGGCAGGCCGCGGACGGGCTCGCCGTGCTGCGCGTCCAGTTCGGCGCGCAGAAGATCAAGTTCCACCGCTTCGACATCGCCTGCGCGGTGCTGTGGCAGCGCATGCACCCGCATCTGCGCCTGACCTCGGACTCGCTGGCGCTGGCCGAGCACAGCGAGATCCTGACCGAGATCCTCAACGACGCCACCGGTATTCCGGTCTTCGGCACCGCGACCCGGCTGCTCGACCTCGGTGCGCGCCGCGCCATCCGCACCCACCGGATACGCCACGACCCCGTCCTCCAGGAACTCGACCGTTTGAGTCTCGCGGGCCTGGAAGAAGCCGTCTCCTACCTGTTCGCCGAAGACCTCAAGCACGGGACCCAGGGCAAGAAGCCCTACGTGGTGTTCCTGGACGCCTACGAAGCCTTGATGGGCGGTACCGATCGCGAAGGCCGCGCGGCGGCGTCCGACGCCTGGTTGCGCGATGTGGTCGCGCAGCTGGACACCGGCCTGGTGGTGATCGCCTGCCGCGAGCCGCTCGGTTGGGAGCGGCACGACCCGGAGTGGTCGACCCGGATTCGCGCCGTGCCGGTCGATGACCTGCCCATGGACGCCCGCTTCGAGCTGCTCGACTCGTCCGGTATCGAGGATCCCGCCGAGCGCGCGGCGATCGCCGCTTCGAGCGCGGGCGTCCCGTTCTATCTGCATCTGGCCATCGATGCCCGCACCCGGGCAGGCTGGGTGGCGCCCGCCGAATTGGTCTCGCCCGAAACGATTCTGGAGCGCTTCCTGCAACATGTGCGCCCCGACGAAGTCCGGTTGCTGGAATTGCTGGGGCTACCTCGTACGTTCGATCGGGAGATCTTCGCCGCTGTCGCGGAGCAGTTCGAGTTACCTCATCACATCGCGGCATGGAAATCCCTGATCGCGTACTCGTTCGTGTACGCCGCCGACGAAAGCGGCGAAGGCGAGCGCTTTCAGCTACACCAGCTGATGGTGGACGCGCTGCAGCGGCGCTTGGATCCGGATGTTCGGCGCACCCTGCATGCGATGCTGCACAACCTGTGGTTCATCCGTGCCGAACGGCCGACCGGCCGGGTCACCGCTCTGCGGGAGGCGGGATACCACGGTGTTCGGTCGGGCATGCTTTCCGCGGTGACGTTGCTGCACTACGTCGACCGGATCGAAGCGGCAGGTGGCAGCCAGGGTATCGGCGGAGTGATCAGCGATCTGGACCGCTACCTGAGCGATCCGCATGAGAACCTGGCAGGTATGGCGGAACTGTCGGAACTCACGCGGTGCCTGGAAGCGGAAGCGGCGGTGCTGCTCGGCGACGCCAAGCAAGCCGATCGCCTCACTCGGGACGTCGCTTTGGATCGGACCGGACCGATCGCGGAGCGGTTGGCTGTCGCCGCGGCGAACGCGCGCCGCATCCTCGGTGACACCGACGAGGCGTTGACCATCTACCAGGACGTGTGGTCGCGCGGATCGGGGCGGGCCCGGCTCGTCGCCGGTCAGTGGGCGGCCGACCTGCACATGTGCCAGGGCCGATTCGGTCAGGCTCTGACCATGTGCGAGGAACTCGTGACGATGGCGGACGGCGACGACAGCGAGTTCCTGGGCGATGTGGCGCGGTTGCGGCACCTCGCCTACCGGCTGGCGTTCGACACCGACCGCGCCGCACAGTATCTGGCCGAAGCCGACACCCATTACCGCGCCGCGGGCAGCGTCGTCGGGCAGGCCAATATCGCGACGAACGTGGCCGAGCTGCTGGCGCTCACCGACCCGTCGCGGGCGATCGCGGCCGCCGGAGCCGCGATCGTGCAACAGCGTGAGCTGGGTGCGCTGCACGAACTGGGAAAGGCCTACACCGCACTCGGTTCGGCGCGACTGTCGCTCGGAGAACTGGACGCCGCCGAGCACGCGCTCGCCGAAGCATGCGAGATACTCGAACAAGCCGGGTACCGCTCGGGCCGCGCAAGGGCGGAGCTGTTCCGTGCCGGCGTCTTCGCACGTCGCGGCTTACGCGACGATGCCGTCCGCAGTGCGCGCTGGGCCATCGCGGAATTCGAGGGCGCGAACGTCTACCCGGGGCTGGTGCTCGTGGCGCGAGCGGTCCTGGCGCTGTACGGCTGGACCGAACCGGACATCTCGAGAGCCGCCGCGGCCGCGCGGTCGCGCATCCAGCCGCCGACGCCGGGATCGGGCGTCGACCGCGACGCGGCACGGGTGATCGCACGGGTAGTCGGTGTCGACGCGGCGGCGATGTACCACGACGCGCTGTCCCGCTCGCAGTCGGCGGCCGGGTACTACAACCACAATGTCCGGGTCGACGGCATCGCGGGCGCGGTGAACGTGCGGATTCCCGTCGAGGGCGCCGACGCGATGGATCTGCGGCAATGGCCCGAACCCGCGATCTTGATCGCGATCGAGCCCTTCGTCGCCTCGGCGCCGAAGCTGCGCTGGGAATCGGTCCGTCCCGCCTATCAGATCCACGACTACATCGACGGCGACCTGCTCGATCGCGTCGCGCCCCGCGGTGTGCCTGTGCCGGCTCATGTACCGCCGCACGTGGCGGCGTTATTCGCGGAACTCCGCCGTATTCCCAGGGAACTGCTGCCGCCGATCGAATCGGACGGGGACGACGATCCCGCCGGGTTCGCCCGCCGATTGTCCGCTGTCACCGCGCGGGTGCACCGCGAAAGCAGCGCGGAATTCGGCGAGCTGTACCGTCGGCTGGGCGTCCCCGATCGGCCGCTCGAGCGGATCGTCGCGTCGTGGGACACCCTCGAGGCCAGGCCGTTTCGGATGGTGCACGCCGACGTGCACCGGAAGAACATGATCGTGCGCAACGGCCGGGTCGTCTTCCTCGACTGGGAATTCGCACTGTACGGCGACCCGGTGTACGACGTGGCCACCCATCTGCACAAAATGGGCTACCTCCCGCAGGAGCAGGACGCGTTCCTCGCCGAGTGGATCGCCGCCGAACCCGAGGCCGCCACCGGTGAGTGGCGGCGTGACTTGCAAACCTACCTCGATCACGAGCGGGTCAAATCCGTCGTCGTCGATGCCGTTCGCTACAGCAAGGCACTCAGGCAGGGAGCGGGGGACGCGGCGGCGGAGGCGGCGTTGGTGGGCAGCATGGCCGGGAAGCTGCGGCTGGCGCGTGAGGTGTGGGGGCAGAGCGAGCCGGTCGACGACGGGATGGTGGAAGCGGTGCTGCGCGGGCGACGATGACCCGGCAAGCCGAAATCATCTGGGCAGGGTGCCGATCGAGATCCCGGTGATGACATCGGCAACGATCACACCATCGGCGTATTGCCGCCCGTAGACGGCGACCAGGGCGCCCACGCGTATCTCGGTCGCCCGCTTGGCGAGCAGAACCTGCACCTTGGTGCCGGTGTCGGTACGGACCTTGACGCTGTTGCTGGTGAACGCGTTGCGCACCACCATGGTCGTGCCGTCGTTGGCGGTGACCTTCCCGAAGGTGATCCCGATGCCTGAGCGGCCGGCAGGGGGAGCGGGAGCGGGGACCGAAGGCGTCGTCGCGCGCACGGTGGACGAAGGTGGCGAGGTGCTCGGGGCGCTGGTGCGGGCCGTTGTAGTCGTCGATGACGCCGTTTCCGTTGGGCCGCCGACGAATAGACATCCGGACACCACCAAGATCACCATGCCGATGCAGAGCCCGACGAATGCGGCCGCTCCCGTGTTGCGCAGCCGATGCGGCTCGTCATCCCGATCTCGCCGCGGCAGCGGCGGCATCCCCATTGCCGTTGTCCGAGAAACGGTTTCGGATCGCGGGGCGAGCGCGCCGGGATGCACTCCGGACCGGACCGGACGCGAAACCTCGCTGTCGGCACGCGACCGCGAGCCGCTCGCGCTCGACGCAGTGGAGTTCGATCGCGTCCTCGCCATAGAAATGGTTGTCGCCGAGAGCGTTTCGGGATCTCCCCCGAGCCGTGCGAGCCGACCTACTCTCGCCGACTTCCCACTGTGCGTACTCCAGCGAGGCATATGGCAAGGGTAGGTGCGCCTATTCGTGTGCTTGTTGTCACTGGCGGGGAGTGCCGGTGTGACCAGCATCGATGCGGGTTCGCCTGCGATGGATGACTTCGTTCGGCTCGCCAGCCGTGGCCGATAGTGTTGTGCGACAGATGCATTGCGTTGCGGTGGCGGCGAACATCTGGCTTGCAGCAGGGCGGTTCCGGCTGTTCGGCTCCGCACCCGGTCGGTCAACCGATCCGATGGGCGCGATTCCGGTGGAACCGATCGGCGGCCTGCTGCGTCAATGTCGATGTAAGAAGCGCGAACAAGCGAATGTGAAGAGGGAGGTGTTGGTGACCGAATTCGATGTGCACCCATGCTGCGGATGACTTGGCGCGGATGGCTGCGGACTTCGAGCGCCGGGCCGGACGGATTCAGGAGTTGGAAGGCCGGATGCAGGCGCTGACCGCGGAAGAAGCCCGAGAACAATCCACTGATCGCCGAGGGGACCGATTGCCGGGAGGAGTATTTCCAGGAGACGGTCTTCTGGATGCGCGACATCGGTCTGAAGCAGGATGAAGAGACCAAGCTGCCGGGGGTCCTGTCCGGCACCATCGCCGGAGACGCATGGGAGGCTTACGCCAACTTCCGCAACGCCGAGACATTCGACTCGATCACGGGCGGCATCTCGGTCGGCGCCACCGTGGCGGACGCGGTGTTCGATCCGTTCGGATTCGTCGGCGATCAGATCGCCGGATGGATGCTCACGCACGTCGAGCCCTACCGCAAGGTGCTGGATGGGCTCGCCGGAAACGACAAGATGGTGGAGGCGTATTCCAAGTCGTGGAACCTCATCGCCGAAGAGCTGACCGACATGAGCGAATCATGGCGGTTGGGTCTGGAGGCCGATATCACGACGTGGACCGGGAGCGCGGTGGACGCCTACCGGAACCGGGCCACGGATCTCATCGACCAGATCGCCGGGGCGGGCGGGGTGGCGGCCACGCTCGGCGAGATCATGGATACCGCGTCGAAGATCGTCAAGGCCTTCCGGAAGATGGTGCAGGACATCCTGACAAGCCTGGCGGGTGCACTGATCGGGTACACACTCGAACTCGCGGCCTCCCTGGGCGCAGCGGGCCCGCACGTCGCCGCCGCGGTGATCGCCAGGATCGGGCGCGATGGTTTGAAGATCTCGAAGTTACTGCTCGACATGGCGAGTGCCTTCAAGGACGTTCAGACGCTCGTCCAGGCGGTTGCCGCGGTCATCTATGCCCTTCTGGGCAAGGAAAACCAGCCCGCCCAGGGCTGACGATCTGGATTCGGCTTCGCGAAGGCAATCTTTGCGACCAGCACCATCGACGAGGGGAACCCGAGCACTGTGAACGATCAGCACGCGCCGTACGCCGGAGGTCCCGAGCAACAGCCGTCCGCACCCCGGTCCCGGGGCGACTACCCGGGATCGGTTGATGGTGAGGCCACTCACCATGTGCCGCCGCCGATACATACCGTTGACCGGCCGAGACTTCGGTTCTTCCAAAACGTCGAGCGTCACCCGGTGGACGCATACCAGCCAGAACCGGGCGAGACCGGGATCGTGGTCGACACGTCCTACTTCCGATGGTGGATCGCTGGCCCTGTGTACGCGTCGACCGGACCGCGCATTTATGTGAACGGCAACGAAATTCCGAACGCCTCCTGGGGTCCCACCTACATCCCGGTGCCCCCTGGGCTCTACCGGGTCGAAGTTCTGACGCGGGGTGTCAACCTTCTCATCAGATTCTTGGTCCGCGCGTGGGACTCCGATATGGGTCCGGCGGAAACCGTCGTGCCGGTAGAACCCGGATGCCGCACGACGGTGTACTACCGCTCCCCCGCCTTCTACCTCCTGCCAGGCGCTATCGCTCCGAAACCGCCGAGGTGGCCTGGTCTCAACTGGATCCGCACCAGCTGGGTCGTCTTCGGCGCATTGTTCGCCCTGCTGCTCTCGGCGGTGGTGCTGAACATCCTCGACTGAGCGGTCATCCAACATCTACCGATCCAATCACTGTGGGATGGAACAGTGCTGGAGTTGCTGCTCTGTACAGACTTTGCCATCGGTTCGGCAGATCGGTGCATCGACGCGGGGGATCACCATGATCAGGTGGGGGCGTGGCTCCTACAGTCGAGGGAGCAACGGTGAAGAGACCATCGAATTGCTCGCGACGACGCAAGTCGATTGGGTATGAATGACCGGATGGCAATTCTGGTGTACCGCGTCGTTGCCCGAACGACCGATGCGTGACGAACAGGAAGTAGCGCGCCTCTTCGCGGACTTGGCGCCGCTGTGGCAGGCGTTGCATCGGCGTATGTCGACCGGCAGGCCGGTGCTTCGGGTCAAGGTCGGCCCACTGGACATCCGCCAGCAGACGGCATTCGCCGATTTGTTCGGTTCGTCCAGGCTGCCCGGTGAGTACCGGACGGTCAGCGTGGCCGACGTGGATGCGGTGCTATCCGAAGTGGTCGGAACGGATTCATACACTGTCGTCGAGCAACTTGTCGGGCCGGTCGGCAATAGAGCAGCTGATCGCGCGGCCGAGGCCGCAACTCGACAGCAGTTGTGGGCGTGGTTGTCCGCCCACGACGTCGTGCGCCGACAACCTGTGCTCGAGGAGTGGGTGACCTCGATGCGGCGCACGGGAATGATGGCGAAGTCGATCGAGTACACGAGATCCGAACTCGAGCGGGCGTTGCGCGTCCTGCGTGAACTGCCCGGAGCCGGGGTGCCTCTGCCGGTGTTCGCCGCACGAGTGCTCGGCGATCCGCACGCACTCGATGACGGAACACGGTTGCAGGCGACGGTTGTTCGCGCTCTCGCCACCCTCTACGACAGTGAGCCGCCGACCGACGCCATTCAGTTGCGAGCCCTGTGGGAGCGTGCCGGGGTGGCTGACGACGAACTATCGTCCACCGTGCTTGTCGCTGGATCGCCGACGGGAAGTACCGACGGAGTTGGGCCAGATCCTGCGCACCTGCGCGAGCCGTGGACTGGCCGCGGTTGTGACGCTGCAGCAAATCCGATGCCAGCCGCAACCAGCCGAGGCGGCTGGACTCGTGTGGATAGTAGAGAACCCCAGCATCCTCGCGATGGCGTTGGGTCGTTTCGGCGATCGTTGCCCGCCGATCATCTGCACGAGAGGGTGGCCGAGCAGCGCCTGTGTGCAGTTGCTGGAACGACTGGCAGGTGCGGGCTCCGAACTTCGCTATCACGGCGACCTCGACGGGGAGGGTTTGCGGATTGCCGCCAACATCGTCGCCAGGTTCGGTGCGAGGCCTTGGCGAATGACCAGCGCTGACTACCTCTCGGCGGTTCGGGCGAGCGGACCCGCTGTCGGGCGGGTGACCCCTGTGCCGTGGGACGGTGACCTGTCGGAGCACCTGCGCCGGACCGGCCTGGCGGTCCCTGAGGAGCGGGTCGTCGATCTGTTGCTCACGGATATCCAGCCGTGAATGTCGGCCCTTGGGTCTATGGTGGGCATTCGAGTCGCCAGCCAGGGGGAGCCACTAATGGATCCGATTCGTGTTCCGCCCGGGATGTTCCGTTTCACCAGCGGTGATCGTGCCGGACTCTATGTTTCGGTGCTGCACACGTTCGGTGAGGCGAACGAACGTCTGGAAACGGCACTCGGCATCGACGAGGTTCGGGCCCGGTTGCGGTCGGTCGGATGGTTGGAAGCTATCGAGGACGACGATTTGACCGCAGCGCTGGACCAGCTGCACACCTGGAATCTGGTCGACGTCATCCAGAACCACTCCGAGAACTACCGCACCGCGACGGAATACGAGCGTCGCAATCTGCAGTACTCACTCACCCGGCAGGGTGAGGCCGCCTTCGCCGGCGTCCTGCACGCGATGACGGTTCTGGCGTCGACCGGTGCTCTGCAAACCGCGGTGCTCGACGCGATCTCCGACCGGCTCGCCGACCTGGTGCACGAACTGGAGTCGGGCACGGATCGCCGAGTGTTCACGGCGTTGAGCGAGCTCGAGTCCCATCTCGAGGCGCTACGGGGCAACACCAAGCAGTTCAACGGCGAATTGCAGCGTCTGCTGCGCGCCGATGGCGTGGACCTCACAGTGTTTTACGAGGTCAAAGCCGCCACGGTGGCCTACCTCCACGAGTTCCTCACCGATCTCGAGTACCGCGCTCATGTGATCGGCTCCCGCATCCAGGCGATCGAGGACTTCGGTGTCACGCGCATGCATCAACGTGCCCTACGCGGAGCCGAACTGCCGAAACCGAGTGGCATCGATCCCGGGGTGGCGTGGCTGGAACACCGCAGAGCCCGCTGGGATGGCCTGCGCGCGTGGTTCCTGCCTGCGGACGGCACGCAGCCGCGCATCGACCAACTGCGCCAGGTCGGTCGGCGGGCCATCGTCACATTGCTCCAGGTGCTCGATCGGATCACCGAGTCACGCAGGCGCTCGAGCAGCGCCGTGGCGGATTTCCGGGAGTTGGCACGGTGGTTCTCGGTCCTGCCGGAGCAGGACGATCTGCACCGGTTGTGGTCCACCGCCTTCGGGCTCAACTCCGCGCGGCATCCGCACCTGGCCCACTGCGACCCGGAGTTGGTGAGCCATACGGCGTCGTGGCAGGAGGCGCCCGCAGTCGAGGTCTCGCCGCTTCTACGATCGTCCGGTCGCACCGAGCGATTCGGCCGAACCGGTGCGATTCCCGATGTCGCGGCGATCAAGGAGGCTCGCGCGGCACGTGCCGCACTGGAACGGGCGGAACTTCAGGCCGCGTGGGACATGCTCGACACCGGAGGCAGCATCCGTCTTTCAGCCTTCGGCGAACTGGATCACGAGGTGTTCGAACGACTGCTCGAATTGCTCGGCCGCGCGCTCGGCGGCGCGCAGGAGCCGAATGGCACCCGCCGGGGTAGCACCGCGGACGGACGAGTCAAAATCGTCTTACGGCCTTCGCCTGACGGCGGAACTGCCGAGCTGAAGACACGGCGCGGAGTGTTTCGCGGACCCGACTACATTGTGGAAATCACCGCACCCGGACCTGAGAGGCGCCACCCCAGCAGCATTCGCATGGTCGAAACTCAGGCAGCTTCCGGGAGTCCGTAGTGAGCGAACTAGCGAATCAATTGGTGATCGCCGAACGGGAGCAGATCGCCCGGGGCGTGCGGCATCTACTTGCTGATCCGCTGATCACCGAACGCGCCGCGCCGGACGTGTTCGACGTGATCAGAAGGCGGCGCGATCCGATTGCGAAGTGGTTCGACTATTACTGCGGGTGGACGCTGATCGTCGAGCCTCGGCTCGGCTATGCCCGTCTGGTCAAGGTGCGGCCGGCCGCCGACCCGACCCGGCCTGCGCGTCGGCTGCGTTCCGGTAGATCGGCGTTCGATCGCAGGCGGTATGTGCTGCTGTGCGTGGTGGCGGCGGAACTTTTCGCTGCTCCCGTGACGACCATCGGCCTGCTCGCGGGACGGGTGCGGGCCGCCACCGCAGAAGAACCGGTGGTGGAGACCTTCGATTCGGCTAGCCGCGGTGAACGGATGGCATTCGTGGACGCGCTGCGGCTCCTGGAATCGTTCGGCGTACTCGAAGCGGTCGATGGGGTGGCCGACTCGTTTGTGGATTCGGACGCGGCGAAGGTGCTGTTCCGAGTCGACACCACGCTGTTGTTGCGACTACTGGCGACTCCCTCGGGGCCATCGCAGCTGGGAATGCCCGTGGAAGAGGTGCCGCTGCGACTCGCCGATGTCCTGGCGGAACTCACCAGGGAGCGTCGCTATGGACTGGCGGGCGCACCGGCGGGCAGGCATGCGGACCGCACCGGCGTTTCCGACGCTCAGCGAAATCTATGGTTGCGGCACAGCGTATTTCGCCGGCTTGTCGACGACCCCGTGGTCTACCTCGACGAACTCAGTGCGGACGAGCGTGCCTACCTCGAGTCTCCCACCGGCAGGCAGCTGCTGCGTCGCGCCGCCGAACAGGGCGGTTTCATCCTGGAGGAACGGGCCGAAGGTGTACTTCTGATCGATCCGGACGGCATCGCGACCGACAACAAGTTCCCCGATGACGCGAGCACGGCGAAGGTAGCCGCCCTGCTGCTCCTGGATGCCATGCCGGGTCCGACCACCGTCGAGCAGTTGCAGCGCAGCACTGCCGGAATGCTGGAACGCTTTCCGCGCTGGGCCCGAAAATATCAAGGTGAAGGTGGCGTTCGAGAGATAGTTTCCGACGCGCTCGCGGTGCTGAAGGAGTTCGGGCTCGTCCGCACGTCGGCATCGGGTTTGGTGACTCCGCTGCCGGCCGCCTTCTTCGAGGGGCGTGAACGCCACAACGCGCTCGGCGAAACCGTTTTCCTCGGTATCGGCCGCGCTCTGTCGACACCTGGCCCGACCGCAGGGCAGCAACGGTGTGACGTCGAGATCTCGCTCGATCCAGAAGGCGGTCGAACGGTCGCCGCGACGGTTGGCGCGGATAACGGGACGTTCGTCCAGTTCTTTCACGACGGCAGCATTGCGGTCGGCAACGACGGCCGCGATCTCGCGAGCGTTTTCAACGTCGGCCGGGAGGCGAATCAGACGCGCGGCCGCAACGGTGTCGGGGGATCGGTGATGGTGACCTTCGAGGGGAGCTACCGCCCGCAAGTATTGCGCGCGTGTGATCACCTCGTCGAGGTCGGTGAGCGTGCCGCACCGCCGCCGAATCGGTTGTACAAGGACGAATTCGAAGTACGCTGACCCGGTAAACCACGGCGACAGCAGTAGGTCCACTGGTCTGACTCCGGTGCAGTTCCGGCGCTGGTGCCGGCTGACTTCTTGGCCCGGGCGATCCCGGTTGCCCGGGCATGATTCCGACGCGTCAGGTGTAGCTGGGATCGTTTTCCTCGCGGAAGGCCGCGACCGTTGCGTGTATGGCCCGGTCGAGTTGGGTTCGTACTTCCGTGGTGTCGGCGGGGACTGCTTTGATGGTGGGTCCGCTGCGGACGAGATAGCGGCCGTCGGGATAGTCCATCACGTGGAAGCCGCGGGCGGGTGCCGGGCGGTTGTCCCAGGCCGGGCCCGCGTACACCGCGACGTGGGCGATGGTGCTGCGGGGGCGTTCGAAGAACTGCTCGGCTCGGATGCGGGGCGGGGCGGGCGCGCCCACACGGTACGGTTCCTCGTCCTCGGTGTCGAGTTCGTGCCGCGAGATATCGATGCCGGGGCCGCTGCCGGGTGCGGCGTCGGGCAGGTGGTCGATGACCCGACGGCTCACGCCCTGCCCATCGATCAGTGACATGTGCACGGCCCCACCGCAATCCGGAGACGAGGTGGGTTCCTGTACCAGCAGTACAGCATGCCGATAGTGCACGGCCGCGTGCACGCGCAGTTTGTCCTTCCCGCTGAAGCCCGCCATCTCGATGCGCGCCTCGGGTTCGGCCAGCACACGCAGTGCGCTGTACAGGGACTCGTCGAGGCGACGGTGCAGCCCGGCGGCTTCGGATTTCCACTCCGCCTCGTAATCGGCGACGGTTTCGGCGGTGGATCGGTACTGCAACGGGTATGGCAGCACGTCGCGCTCGACGGCCCGCCACAGCACCGTGAAGCCGAGTGCGGTGAACGACCAGTCCCTCCGGCTCATGAAGCCGGCTCCTTCGTCGTGCACCACGGCCGTGCTGTGCGTTTCGGTGTGGTGTCGCTTCTCGGCTCGCTCATTCGCCGATCACCGGGGGCACCGACTTCACCCTGTTCTCCGCACCGAGGCCGGTGAGTTCCTCGCCGTTGCGCTGGTTGACCAGATAGTCCTTCGTCTGATGTTCCTTGTCGTCGTCGCCCTTGCCACGAGCGCCCGGCGCCATCATGCCCGGCATGCCGCTCGTTCCTGGCCGACCGGTCCCGGGACGCGCGGCGGCGGGAACGCCGCCTGGAACGGCGGGGAGGCCGTTGATGCTTCGGCCCGGCGCGGGGCTGCCGAGTCCGGGCACGCCTGGGCTGGGCGTGCCCGGACTCGGCGTGCCGGGGGATCCTGGGCTCGGTGTTCCGGGGCGGGTCAGTGATGGATCGGTGCCGGGATTTGTGCTCGCCGGTTGGGTCGAAGGGTTCGCGCCTGCGGGGGTGGTCGTGGTCTGTTCGGGCGTGCTTTCCCGCTCGGCTATCGGATTCGTGCTGGGCGGCACGGTGCTCTCTGACGTGTTCTCAGTACCCGGTAGCTGTGCTGGGTCCACCGTAGTGCCCTTATCGCTGGCATCGGTACCGGGCGACGACGGCCGCCAGCTGTTGTTCGGCGCGGATGGCTGATCGCCCGTATTGTGCACCGGGTTGTACGGCTTGGGTACCAGTGGAACACCGGTGTCGGCTTCCCGGACGGCGGGGTAGAAGACGTTCTTGACGACGTTCACGGACGCATCGTGCGCGGAGTCGTCGCGGTGCTGGTTCAACTTCCAGGTCGGGCCCGGCACCCAGCTGGCGACGTTGCTGGTCCACGAATGGGTCGGCGCTTCTTGCACGGCGGGCCGGGTGACCTCGATGCCCGATCGGATGATCTTCACCTTCTCGGCGACGATCTGCACCGAACTGATCAGTCCGCTGGATTTGTCGACGTATTCCTTGATCCCGTCCGCCGCGGCCTTCGCCGCCGCCCCCTCCCACTTGCCTTCCATGGCTTTGCCGATCTCCGGACCGAAACCTCGCAAACCCTGCTCGAGCCGATTGCGAATGGACTCCCACCGCTGGTGCAGCGCTACAACATCGGTGATCGACATCGCCTGCACACGTTGATAAAGGTCGTCGATACCGTCCGGATTCTTGTACGCGCTCTCCGGAACTTTCGGTGACTGGGTCTGCACATCGCCACCGGCGCGCATGATTTCGGCGATGCGGTTGCGTGCGATGGCCGCGTCGGGGCTCTCGTCGCGCGAACCACTGTCCGGCGGGCCCGATTTCGACTGCTCGAGCAGCGCGGCGCCAATCGCTACCAAGAACGGCAGACCCATGATTATCCCCCGGTCAGCTCAGCAGATTGCTCGTGTCTTGCGCATTAGAGTCGTCCTGGGCGCCGATGCGGTCCACGGAAATCTGGATCGTATCACGCATCAGGGTCAGCACTTCGATGTGCTCTTTGAGGGCGGAGTCCACATCACCGTCGCCGCCGATTGCCTTGGCGCTCAGCATGTTCGCCAGCTCGTCGGAGCAGTCGAACTTGCCGAGGCCCGTGACCATCTCGACATCCTTCAGGCTCGTGCGGAGAGAGTTGTAGAGCTGGATCTGGCGATCGCAGGCATCCCAGCACTCTTTCGCAACCGAGCGGTCTAGATAGAGGCGCCCAGCCTTCGCTTCGTCAGCGAGGTATCGCCAGCGCGATACCTCCTCTTCCATTGCCATAGATGGTCTCCTTGGTCAGCGCGGGAATATCGGGACCAGACTCTCAGCGGCTGTCCTCGCCCGGGTGCATGGAGCAACAACATTCTTTGATGATGCATGGTTATAAATCGTAATACTCAGCGCGCCATGGCTCGAAGGAAAGACCAGATCGCAGTCCTCGTCGAACTTGTCCTTTGTCCGACGATACTGAACGCCGCTTCGGTTGCCGACTGAGATATCAGTGAATTCTATATTGCCTTCTTTCTTTTTGAAGTCCTCCACTGAATGAATCGTCGACCAGACGCCGAGTGCAAAGTCCGCACTGCTCCAGTTGCAGTGCTTCCATCCGGGCTCTTCGACGCCACCGACCCCGGACTCTCTCGTCGACGGGCTTACGCCGATCTTTTCAAGTAACTGATCCGACACCTGCGTGCACGGATCCCACAGCGCGGCCGTGGCCGCCGACGTGTCGACGGTCGTGCTGGGCGTGGCAGTCCCGTTCGTGCCCGATTCGCACCCCGAAGCGACCAGCACCACCCCAGCGAGCGCCGCAACCGTCGCCGTCGTCCGTTGTCCCACCGAAGCCTCCCGATCCGGGCCGTCAAAGTCGTCCCTGAAGTCTATGACGCACTCAGGGGGCCTCCGGTTCCATCGGATTCGGTTGTGCGGATCAGGAACCTCGGACCCTTGCATCAGCCATCGACCGGGAGCGCAGCTCGGTGATCGCTGCTACGAGTGGTGTCGCGGCCGGTCAGGTCCCCGAAAACCCGGGTGATGGTGTGGTGCTCGGTCCGCGCAGATGATGATCGACTGCACGACGGTGCTGATGTGTGGCCGGAACGCGTCGCGTGGTGCGACGACCCACCAGCGGTATCCGGTCCGTTCGTCAGCGGGGGAGGGCAGCAATATCTCGCCGCCGTCGGGGACGACCGTCGCGCGGGCGCGCAGTAGCGCGATGAAGATGTCGCTGTCGTCGGCGAGCTGGTGGGTCTCGTCGGGCCGGACGAGGATCGTCCAGCGGCCGGAGCCGTGTGCGATGACTGGGCCGAGCAAGTATTGCCCGGCGAGGTCGTTGTGGACCATTCTGCCGAGTTGTTCGGGTACCGTCACCGCGCCTACATCTCCTGCGCGCAGAGTGATTCGTCGGGTTTCCTCGTGGACGTAACACGGGAGCCCGTAGACGTGCCGGTAGCGCTGGCAGCGGGTGAGTGTCGGGTCGGCGGCGGGATCTGTATTCATGGCCGCTCCGTCAGCACTGGTCGGGAACGACTCGGCTCTGTCCGGGGGTAGGCGGATTGCACCGATGAACTCTCCGTTCGGATTCGGAAGATGAATGGCGGGGAAGCGTTCAGTCCCACAGCCGCGCGCAGGGGAGGTGCGGGAGGTCGTCGTCCAGGTTGTCATCGACGGTCACGGTGATGTCCGGGAACCGTTGTGCCAGTGCGCGTGCGACGCTTTCGGCCTGTTCGGCGCTCGCCTGGTAGTCCAAGCGCAGCTGACCGGTTTCGATCTGGATGTGGCGGCGTCGGTGCGGCGATCCGGGAGCGGCTTCCTTCACTGCGGCCTGCTCGGGTCCGGCACCATTCGTCCGCTGTCGATCAGCACCTGTCGTGCCGCCGCCTTGCGTGCGCAATGTTTCGCGCGGCAGGCGACGTGGATCTGCATCACGTCATGGGCTTGGGTGATGCTGAACGGCAACATCGGTGCACGGTGGGCGGCTGCGTCACACAGGGCGATGAGTTGGTACATGGCGAGGGAATGCGGGGACACGGTAAACCTCTCTGTTTCGAGGATCGGCCGGCGCCCGGTACCGGGGCTCTCGCCACCGGTCCGCCACTCTGGCCGACCGGTGCGCCGCAGACAGTCCGGCGTCGGCCCGGTACCGGGCACCTGCGGCGAACGTAAGCGCGGCATTCGGCCAAGTGGGAGCGCGGATTTCGGTTTCCGTTCCGACTATGCGAGGAGCCGTATATCCTGCGCAGGCACCCGTTTCTGGGGTGAATGCTCAGGGGAACGACAATCGATAATCGGGGGGTGCTGGGCCATGTACATGACGACCGGTGAAGTGATCCGGCGAATCCGTAAATCGGTCGGCATGACCCAGACCGAGTTGGGCGCACTGATCAATTTCTCCCAGCCTGCCGTCTCGCACCTCGAGCGCGGCGGCCCCGCCTCCCATGATGTTCGCGTTCTTCGGCTCGTAGCCCGTGCGCTTCAGGTTCCGCTTGCCATACTGGTAGTGGAGTCGGACCAGGAGGCAGATGTGGACCGTCGAAACTTCTTCAAAGCAGGGGCATTGGGGAGCATGGGGGCCGCCACGATGTCGGCAGCCGCCCCGGCTGGAGCCGCGGCGGTCTCGAACGTGAAGGTCGGTATGAGCGATGTTGCCGCCATCGCCGAGAGCGTGAACCAGATTCACGAACTCGACTTGGTGGTCGGTGGTGACCGGTTGTGCCGGGTTGCTGCCAATCAAGTTCGCTATGTCGAGCAGCTTCTCAACCACGGCACCTACACCGACGAGGTCGGACGCGCGCTCACCAGCACGGGCGCGGAGATGATGACCGCCGCAGGGTGGGTCCACTTCGACGCGGGCCGTTTCGACGATGCTCGTCGTTATTACGCGGACGCGGCGCAGGCCGCCAACGCCGCTGGTGACGGGATCGCGGCGGCCCATGCCCTGGGGAACGCCAGCTGCCTCATGGTGCGCCTTCCTGGTGAGAACACGGCCGGGAAGGCGCTCGCCGTGCAGTACGCCCAAGCTGCTTCGAGGGCAACGCTTCGTGACGGCGGCCCGAAACTACGAGCGCTGATGGCGATCCGTGAAGCTGAAGCACACGGATCACGCGGCGACAAGACGGAAATGACGGCTGCGATCAGCAGAGCACACCGTGCTTACGAGTCCGTTCGGGGGCACGACCCGGATTGGGTCTACCTGTCCGAGGCTGAGCTGAACGGCATCACCGGCAAAGCTCAGATGTGGTTGGGGGAGCACACTGCGGCGGCCACCCACCTGCAAGCCGCAATCGACAGTTCGTCAGCGTGGCCGCGGGAGCGTGCCGCGTGGCAGCTCAACCTTGCGCGCAATCTCCTCGATGCTGGCGACGTTCCCCAGGCGTGTTCCCTGCTCGCCGACAACTTCGGGACCATCAGTACCGTGGCATCCACGCGCCTACACCAGCAAATCGATGGAATCGCCAACCTGGTTCGCACCCATGCCGCGGTTCCGGAGGTGCGGGAATTCCTCGGCAGGCGCGCCGCGCAGGTCTAGCCTGCGCGGAGTAGATGGATGCTCCGCCATCCGGATCGGCGAGCACCCGGTTCCTGCGGTACCGGGTGCGTGGCTCGCTTCGCCGTCGAGGCTCTGCGGCGACAGCACGAAACTCTTCTCCGCACCAACAAGCCCCTCGCCGAAGACAGCGGAAGGTGCCAGGCAGTCACCCCGATGCGAACGCCACGCCGAATGCCAGGCCCGGGAGCAGGCTTCGGCAACGCCGGGACTCCGATTGATCCGCATTCGTTCGTCAGCATCGACGGCTCGGGGAATCGCGAACAAGACTCGCCGCATTTCAATGTGGATTGAAGGCGGGTCTTGGCGAGCTGCGCCGTCGTCCGTCCGGACCTGCTGGCCCTAGAGTGGGCGACCGCTCTTGCCCTGCGTTCCCTTCCGTGTCCTGCGGAAGGCAGCCCCATGTGCTCGCTTTCGTTCGCCGTGCTGGGTTCGGCGAGATCGCCGCCGCCGCGTCGATCAACCGCCGCACGCATTTCACGCCCCTATGGAGACCCGGAGTCGGTGTCCTGGACCGCGATTATCAACGTGCTGCTGGCCGATGGCGGTGTCGCAGGGCAGTGGCCGAGGTGTACGGGAGTCGCACCGGGAAACGGCAGCGCCTCCGCGTCGAGAAGACGGGAGGCGCTTGCCCGGATTCGAGTTCAGGACTCAGTAGGCCCCGTTGACGTTGTCCATCGAGCCGTACCGATGGGCCGCGTAGTTGCAGGCGGCGGTGATGTTGGCGACCGGGTCCCAGATGTCGAAGGGAGTGCCGTCGACGTGGTAGGCGTTGAAGGTCGGGTCGATCACCTGGAGGAGCCCCTTGGAGGGGGTGCCTTTGGCGGCGTTGGAGTCCGACAGGTTGATGGCCTTGGGATTACCGCCCGATTCACGCATGATGTTGCGGTGGATGCCCTCGTAGCTCCCAGGGATGCCGTGTACGCGCATGACGTCGAGGGACTGGCGAATCCAGCCGTCGAGGTTGTCCTCGTACACGGGGGGCGGCGCGGGCAGGAAACCTTGCGGTGGCAGCCCGGGCAATGCAGGCAGTGCGGGCAGTCCGGGCAGCGCGAAGGCCGGGGCGTCGATCGGCGTGGCATCGGCGACCGGCTTGACAGGCGCCGGAGCGCTGTCGTCGGCCACCGCGACCCCGGTGGAGAAGCCCACGGCGATTACGCCGATGGTGGCCGCGAGGACGGCACCCTTACGTAGCGACAGGTGGCGGAAAGGGGAACGGCGTGCGTCAGTCATCGAGAAATCAGTTCCTTGATCGTGCGGCGATCCGGCTCGAGGAGGCAGCGCGGATCCACGGCGGGCACCAGATGTGGGTTTTCGCCGTCTCGGCTCGTGTGCTGTTTTCGGATTTCGTTGTGAAAGCCAGGATTCGAATTCCTGGCCGCACGACGCGGTGAACTACTCGGGGCTGTGCCCGCCGGTGCCGCTGCCGTACCCGAGGAGAAACAAGCCGTAGGCTGTGGAGCTGGTTTCTCAGGTCTCTTCCGGACCTGATCTCAGCTTGATCACAGCCGGTGAACGCTAGGCAAACGAACGATTAATGAAAGAAATTGCTGATCTTGGAAGCCCTGGTCAGCGGGCTCCGCATCGCCGTCATCCAGGCATTTTGTCCGTAAACGTGATATATGCCACAAATCTGGAATCCGTGATAACGCCGCTGTCTATGTCTCGACTCGATCACGGCATGAGAACGGCGCATCTTTGATGACACCGTTTCGAGGCGAAGGCCTCGACGAATCGCCCGGCTCTCGGGCGGAGGTTGCTCTTCGACTGTTCGGGCCGCTGACAATCAACCGAGGCTCGATCCGGTGGGGCGATCTCGTTGCCTGGCCGTACAGCCGTTCGGCCGGGTAGGAAAGCGGGCCGCAGCGTTCAGGCGTTTCAGTTGGCGAAAGCGTTTTCAGGTCGATATCTCAGCTCCTGCGCCAAAGCTTCGGTCACCTGACGGATCGCTGCTTCGGCTTCCTCCAGTGCCTCGGTGTTCAATCCGCCGCGCTGCGAATAGCGGTTCAGCGCCTCGTAGGCTTCCTCGAAGGCTGACGTGACCTTCTCCAGGTCGAACAGCTGGAGCCTCGCTCGTGCGACTTCGAGGCGGGCATGCCGTGCGGTCGCCAACTTGGCCCATTCGCTCCGCGTGCCCCGGGAGCCCTCGGTCCCCAGTTGCCGGTCGCGTTGACCGGCGGCTTTGCGCCGCCGGATGTTGAACAGTGCTTCCCGCAAGGCGGCAACCGCCTCGACGGCCGCTCCCAGCTGTTCGGCGCGTCGCTCCTTTCGGCGGTCATTGCCGATCTGTCGGGTCACGTTCCGCCACGCTATCCACGCTGCCAAGAGCGCAATAACTGCGGTAAGGATGGTGGCGACCGGTTGTGCCCACCAATGAGGATTTGCCGCAGTCGCTTGTTGGGCAAGGAACGACGACCGCGCCCCCATCGGACCCCCTCGAGTTCTGGTGCACTGATGCCATGGCGAGGACAGCTGATCCTCGTCATTCGGAGGCAGTGAACTGTACACCTTCGCCGAGCACGGCCCTGGCCCCGTCGAGATCGGCCAGGCGAGCAGAAACCGTTGCCGCTGAGAGGTTTTCAGGAAGGACATCGGAGAACTTCAGTCCCTTGACGGAACGCTTGTCGACGGCAGGAAGCCTCAAACGGGACCCGGCGTCGGATGACGCACGTACCGAGCGCCAGACATCTCGGGTGACCTCCGTGCGCAGCCGGAGCGAGAAATCGGATGGACGTTGGGCAGGGTCGACTACTTCGGCCAGTGTCGCAGCAAGGGTCGCGTTGGCTCGATAGCCTGCCCACGTCCACCAGCGGACGTTTCCGTCGTCTGTGGCGATGACCGTTGCGTTGGATGTGCCCAGTACAGCTCGTTTCGCCAGACGCTGTTCAGTGAGATTCGACGCGGCGCGCCTGGTCAACGCCACCGGGGGGTCTGTACCGAGCAATACGGCGCGGATGGCGCGAGCGAGTTCGAAGGACAGCCCGCGAAGGCCGGTACCAGACCATTTGGCGATGCCGCCACTGTCGGCGGGTTCGACGAAAACTCTTTTACGGTTCCAATCGATGTATGTGACGCGCCAACTGCGTCCGGCAAGTAACAGCAGCCGAGGACCGGGGCGATCGTCGGTGAGAACGGATGTGTCCGCATGCCCGATCTCCTGGCGTCCGGAGAGCACGGTGAACTGAGGCGGCGCGGTGAATGCCGCCGTCAGTTCGAGGAAATGGCGTCGCCCGAATCGCCTTTCGGCTTCGGGCCCGATGTGCAGGAGACCACCGTCGTCATCGAGGTAGCCGACCTCGATGAGGTGTCGCAGAATCGGTGCGGCGGAAGAATCGAAGGGCCTCAGGCCATTCCACTCCTGAGGCCACAGCCGGTCACCGAGAGTGTGGCGCTGCAAGGTGACGGCCAACAATTGCTGAGCGACAAGATGGCGGGGCTCGGGTGGGGCGACGACCGGCTCCACCCAGCCGCGGCCCCACAGCAGCAGCAAACCGGCCGCCTGCACCAGCGCATCCTCGGTGGTGGTCAGGAATAGGCAGTTGCGGGTGCTGCCGGTCCGGCGTCCGGTTCTGCCGATGCGTTGCAGGAAGGAAGCAACGGTGGGTGGTGCGTCGATTTGGATCACCCGATCGAGATCGCCTACGTCGATGCCGAGTTCGAGAGTCGACGTCGAGACGATCACGCAGTCGCGGGCTTCAGCGAATGCCAGTTCGGCACGAGCGCGTTCGTCCTGCGAGAGGGATGCGTGTGAGAGGAACACCGTGACGCCTCTGCCGCGCAGAGCCGCGCCCAGCTGCTCGACTTGGCGGCGGGAATCACAAAATACCAGCCTTTTCTCGCCCTGGTGCAGGGCCGAGATCACTTTGGCGGCATTGTCGAGTGAGCCGACATAGTCGAGTTCGACGTTACCTGGTGGCGGAGTGGTGCTGACTTCCGAGCGGCCGTTACCGGTTGGCATGTCCGGTGCAACGACCGTGCCGGAGCGTGAACCTGCGCCCGCGCCTTGTAGCCAGCTCAGCAATTGTCGAGGGTTCCCGACGGTCGCCGAAAGTCCGACGCGCTGGATGGGATTACCGGTCACCCGTTGCAGACGCTCCAGCACCGCGAGAAGATGCCACCCACGGTCGTCGCCCGCGAACGCGTGAACCTCGTCGACCACGACCGAACGGACGTTTCCGAGCAGGTCGTCATGGTCGGTCTTCACACCGATCAGCATGGCTTCCAACGATTCCGGAGTGGTGAGCAGAATGTTCGGAGGTTCCTTGCGGATACGGTTGCGCTGGGATTCGGTCGTATCGCCGTGCCACAGTGCCGCACGCAGGCCGAGCCATTGGGCGTAGGCGTCGACGCGGCTGACGAGGTTGTTCAACAGCGCTTTGAGCGGGCACAAGTACAGTACTGAGACACCTGTCCACTCCTGCTGAACCATCGCCGACAACAGTGGAAAGCATGCGGCCTCGGTCTTGCCGCCGGCCGTCGGGGCGAGCAGCACCGCATCGTCGCCGTCGAGTAGAGGTCCGATTGCCGCCTTCTGCAGTGGCCGGAGGTCGGGCCAGCCGAGGGTGTTGACAATGTGGTGCACTACTACCGGATCGAGGCGATCCAGTGGGTCGATGGCCGGCCTCATGATGACAGCCCTGATTTCTCCGACATCGCGGCGGATGCCCAACTGTGCGCGCTGCCAGGGGGTGGTGCGTTCACAGATCGAGATCGATGTCGTCGGCCGTCGCATCCGGCGTTCCGGCCGCCAGGTTGCGTTCGGTGTCGGTGAGTTCGGTGGAGTTCACGGTCAGGCGGTAGTGCTGCCGTGGGTCGAAGTCCGAGAACTGGTCGATCCGATCGAGCACATCCCCGACGAGCTTCTTCAGGAACAGCCGTGGGGCAACGCCGACTTTGCCGCCGAGCGCGCCGCCCACAGCACGTGCCAGGTCGGTGACGTAGGCGTCATCGGCCACTCTCTCGACCCGCTCCGCGGAGTCGGCACCGACCGCGTAGAGATCTCGGATGGTGATGCCGAGGGAGGTGAGCGAATCGAGCGTGAAGCCGGGCAAACGCAGTTGCACCGCCCGCGGATTGTCGAACCGCGGCTCGGTGGTGAAGTCGGTGGCAAGGCGCTGGGCGAGCGGGGCGAGCCGCTGCACGCCTTGCTGCCCGTCGTAGAACGCCGGGGTCCCCGTGATCAGCAAATACAATCCGGGGAAGCGACCCGAGTACACCTCGTCGATGAGTTGACGCAATGCGTTGAGAGCTTTGTCGCGGGCGTCGGAACGGACGCGCTGCAGGGTTTCCACCTCGTCGAGGACGACGAGCAACCCGTGGTGCCCACTGTCGCGCAGCACGGTGAGCAGACCCTGCAAGAAACCCAACGCGCCGAAGTGATCGAGTTCGCCGCGCACCCCGGCGGCGCGGCGCGCTGCCGCCGCGACATTCGGCTGGCCACCGAGCCAGGCCAGCACCGCTGCGGCGGTGGCCTCATCACCTTGCTCGAGCGCCGCTCGGTAGCCGCGTAGCGCGGTCGCGAAGGACGGTGCATGCCGAGACACCTCTGCCAGCCGCGCCGCCATCAGCGCGTCCACCGCGGACGAGAGGTTCTCCTCGTCGGCGCCGTCGGCGAGTGCGTCCTCCTCCAAGGCGTAGAACCAGGCGTCGATCACCGAACGCAGGGCGCTGGGCGGAAAGCTGGAGGTGGTGAGGCGCTCGGTGAGCCGCCGGTACACGGTCTCCAACCGGTGCAACGGGGTCTCGGTCTCCGAGATCTGCACCTCGGCGACCGCGAAGTTACGGCGCTTGGCGCGCTCGGCGAGCCAGCGAGCGAAGAAGGTCTTACCAGAGCCGTACTCGCCGCGCACCGCCTTGAAAACCGATCCACCGGCGGCGACGGTATCCAGTTCGGCGTCGATCGCGGCTTCGAAACGGTCCAGCCCGGTAGCCAGCAGGTCGAGACTGCTCTCGGGCACGGCGCCGCGGCGCAATGCGTCGATCACCGCGCGGCGGCGGCCTGCGCTCACCTGGGCCGGTCGAACTGTGCTCACCCCGTCGAGTCTCCCATCTGTACTGTGCTTACTTGTCTCGGCTCGTGTCTATTCGAAACGTGCGAGGCCGGTCCCACCACGCGTCATGGCATCGAACCGGAGATCACGTCAGCTCGAATTGCTCGCGGAGCCGCGGGATGGACAGCTTCAAGGTGCGGCCATCGGCGAGGGTTTCCAAGGCTTCTACGCCGTCGTAGTTGAGCAGCTGGCGCAAGATGGCGGCGAAGCCATCGGCACGATTCGGGCGTTCGCCGATCCGCTGAGCCAGTGCCGTGGCGGACAAGGGTGTCTCGAGCAGCGCACGGACCGCTTTCTCCAGCTTCTGTTCTTGTGGAGGACGGGCCAACAGCAGCCGTTGGGCCTGGAATGTCTCCGAGGCGAGCAGTCGTTCCGCCAGGTCGTCGCGGTCGGATGCCCCAGAGGGGCGTAGCGCCGGCGCGCTTGGATCGACCGGGAGATCGAACATAGGGGCGGTGCCATCGAGGCGCTCCTTGGCCGCGCGAGCGGCCTGTCTATTGCGGGCCTTCGATTCGACCGATGCTGTGGCGGCAGGTGGTGCCGAATCGTCCGGGTTCCACCAGGGTGGTTCCTGCAGACCCAGCTCACGCCATCCCTTGGGCGGTGCGGCACCCAACGGCAGGAACGCCAGTATCGGGATAGTGACTTCGGCGAGCGAGGCGCCGCCGTGGTAGCCGGCTTTCTGTGTGGTGTAGCGAGAATCGTTGTCCCACAGAGCGATGATGGACGCACCGGGCTCCGGCGCTACCACCCGGGGGCCGGACAGCGCGATCTCGGTTTCACCGAGGTGATCGGGTTGCGGTCCGGGGAACCGATGCCGAGCCGATTTGCCGGTCCCGTGGTCGTCGACCCGTACACCGTGCCGATCGACAACGTGGCCGTGGTCGCTGGTGAGCAACACCGCCATATCGTGGTCGGCCGCCGCGCGCAGCAGGGCACGGAGATCGCCGATCTCATAGAGCTGCCACTGCGGATCACCCAGTTTCAGTTCCTTACCAAGCCGGTCGTCGATAGTGTTCAACACGACCGCGACATGTGTATTCGGCTCTTCCAAGGCGGCGGTGAGATCAGTGCCGAACGGGTGTCCCGCCTCCGCCCGCAGGTCGCTCTTGTGGAATACGGCCGCGGTTCTGCCGCCCCAGAATCGGTGCTGTGGAAACAGCCGGCGTTCGTCGTTCTGATCGCCCTGGATGAGCCGGCCGGCGAACAGCGAGGTTCGCGATACGGTTGTCCAGCTGGGCAGGGCCGCGGCCATGGCTCGGCGCCGAGCCTCCCGCTCGTCCGGTACCGGATCGTATTCGCTCCAGCCCGTGCTCAACTGGTCGCCGATGGCGGTGGCGATGGCGGCGCTCATTCCGTCCAACACGATCAGCAGCACGCGCCGCTGACCGGCAATCGGCGCCACCACCCGGTCGAGGAAGGACTCGACAGTGAGCATCCACCCGGGGGCGGTGCCTGCCTCGGTCCAGCCGCGCAAAGTGAGTGCGAATTCGTAGTCGAACTCGCGCCGACGTCGCCGAACTCGTTCGGTCAGGGTCTTGTATGGCACCTTCAACGCCGGATCGGTGTCCCCACCCGCCTCGACGAAGTCCAGTGCGCGATCCACCCAGCCGGTTTCGGCGATGTGCCGTTGCACGGCGTCGGCGACAGTATGCGCGATTGGGTCTGGGTCGCCCGCAAGCCATCGAGTCAAACGCTGCGCCATCTCGATGCGATTGATGCGGACCGTGTACTCATCGTCGGCGGCCAGGTGATGTGCCCGCAACTCGTCGAGGGCCTTTTCGACTGCTGTCGAGTCCCCGCGACCCAGTGCGTGCCCAACTGCGGTGAACCGGGCCTCCAGACCTGCTTTCAGAATGGAGCTGGCCTGAATCGCACTGGTCGCGCCGAAATCACGAGCCAGGATCTCGGCGCGATCCAACGCCGGATAGGCCACCTTGCGAGCCTGCCGAGCCGCCATCGACCACGGCGTGTTCTCGGCGCGGGCCCGTGGATCGTTGGCTCGATCTATCAGGTTCGCGACGTAATCCGCACAGGTCCGGCCGAACACGGCCATCCGGCGGTCGAGCTCCTCCCCGGTCACCGGCGGATGGTCGCCGAGCCAGCGTTCGGCGCGACCCCGCGCCTGGTACACGCTGTGATCAGGGCTCGGGTGCAGCCACAGCGCCGCGCATACCAGTCCGTAGGCGAGCGCGTCGGCGCCGTGCCCAGCGAGGGCGAGGTCGAGTAGCACCTTGCCCGCGGACCCGGCCTGCCCGCTGCGGCCGAGGAAGTCCCGCAGTCCGGTTTGCTCCGCTTCCGGCAGTGCGCGCAGCAGCTCCGGCCCGCCGGGGGTGTGGGACCAGCGCAGGAGCACTTCCGGGTCCAGTCGGCTGGCGCCCGGCTCGACTCCGGACAGTCGCAGTCGCCGCACCACCAGCGCCGCGAGGGCTTCGTCTTGGGAGAGCATCCCACCGGCCACCCGTGGCCAGCCGTCCGCGCCGGCCGCATCGAGCAGTGGCTCGGCAGCCCAGGTTTCGCGCTTGAGCCATTCATCGATCTCGGTGGCGCCGAACGCTTGCCGCACCACTTCCCAACGATCCACCTGGTTGATGCGCTGCCGGAAGGTGCGCGCGAGGATCGCCGGGTCCAGCTCGTCGTGCTCACGATCGGTCAGCACCACCAGCACCCGGGGGTCGCCGGCATTGCTCAGGTGGGCGAGTACCTGTTCGTGTACCGCCAGCACCGACGGTGCCGCGACGACCCGCGCTCGCTGCGATCCGAGTGGCAGTTCGTCGTCGTCCTCCCATACGGGCGCACCGCGCAACAGCACGACGATACGACTGTCGCGATCAGCCGCCTTGTTGCGCATGTAGACCGAAAGGTATTGGGCTACCGCAGATTTCGACAGCTTGAGCGCACTGGCCTTGGCAGTGGACGTCATGCGTCCACCTGATGCATGACCCGCGTCCTGATCATTCGATCACCTTCCAAGTGATCTCGATGGTGGCGCCGGGGTTTCGGTCGACGATGTCCGCCAGGTCCTCGGTGAGATCGGCGACCGCCGCACGCGCCGTGGTCCGGCGGCTACCGGCACGTCGTGCGCCATTGGCTCGTGTGGGCGGGACATCTGCCACCGGGGGATGACTGGTGTCCGTGTCGAGCGGGACCTCACCTGACCGGGGCTCCGGCGATGGGGGCAAGGTGGGAGCTTTCGGCTGCCGGGCGCGGATCAAGGCGGTGACCTTGCGCGGGGTATCGGCCAGTACGGCGACCAGATCGGTGGTGAACTGATCGGTACGTGCGGCGTTGCGCAGCGATTCCAGCAGGGTTTCGCCTTCGGGGCCCAGGTCGGTGGCGACCTCGAGGTGATCCCATGGAGCGCGGGCGAGGGCGTCCGCTACCGGATGTGCCTGTTTGATGGCGGCCCCGTAGCGTTCTGGGCTCGACTCGCCGAGATCGAACCGCGCGAATTCCTCGATGGTCTGCTTCGCCGAGGCAGAACCGGAACCGGCGGAGTCCATCGCGGTCAGCAGCGCGACGGCCTGCCGGGCGATGGACAGCCGACCGGTGTCACCGTCGTCGGCGAGGCCGAGGAATTCGGCGTGCCGCTCCAGCTGCCGCACCAGGTCGGCCGCCGCCTCCTTGTGGGCGCGCGCAAAAGCGATGATCTGACGGGCGAATTGCTGCACCAGCCGGCCGCGGCGCAGTGTCGGCGGCTTTTCCCCGGCGATGGTCTCGAAACGCGAGCGCGCGGTCTCCCAATCCTGTTCCGAGGGAGCCGGTTGCGTGCGCAGGGCGTCACCCGCCTTGATCTGATGCAGTTCCGGCGCCGGATCGAGCGGCACGCCGGCCCGCACCCACACCCGGTCGTCCATCTCCGCGAACGCGGCGACGACAAGGTGCGCCAGAAAGGTATCCAATCCACTGGGTTTCGGCAGATTCGTCCACTCGGTGAGGGTGGTCACCGGGAGGTCGCCGGTGATGCCCTCGACCCTGGCAGTGCGTTTGAAATGATCGGCCCAGAAGCGGGACAGCTCGAAGTATGCCTCGCTCTGCTCGCCCAGACCCAGCGGCACCGCGAGCCGGCGCATGATCTTGTGATCCTTGGACGCATCCACCCGGCCGTCGCGCGCCTCTGCGGCCTTGCGCACATGGGTGAACACGGTCTTCGCGTCCGCGGCTTTGATCGCGATCCCGGTGTGGTCGGGATCGAAGTCCGGGTGAGCCGGGTATTGGTGGGCAAGCAGGGTGCCGGCGACTCGGCGGATCGCGTCGGCCATCGACTGCCCGAGCGGCAGGGCGAGCCCCTCGATGTCGGGCAACGGTTGCAGGTGGTCTTGGAACGACTTCTGTACGTCCGCATCCTGCTTGTCGGCGAGGCCGTATGCCTGTTTGAACGCCGCCTTCAGCTGGGCCATCAGTGTTTCGCGCTGATCGGTCAGCAGGTTGCGGGCCATGGCCCGGTGGTCGGCGTTGAGATGTGCGGCGTACTGGGTGTCGAAGCGGCCCGGATCGGCCAGCGCTTTGTCGATCTTCACCAGCCGCTGGAAGCTGTCCCAGCGCGGTTTGGACAAGTGATCCGGCAGCCAGGCCAGCGTCTGGGTGGGGTGGCCCTGCTGGCGTTGCCGCAGTTCCCGGATGCGGTTCGCGTCCTCGCGGGCGGAATGGTCGTCCTCGTCGAATGGCAGGTCGATGACGATGCGCCACCGAGTGGGATCGGAGGGCTCCAAGTCGTGGTTGGGCAGCTCGTTCTCGTCCCGGACGTTGCCGAATACCACCTCGACCGTGCGCGACGAACCGCGCCACACGAACCGCAGCTCGTCGGCCCCCAGCCGGCCGTCGGCGGGCTGAATGCCGAATTCTTCGATCAAGATTCGCCGTGCCAGAGCGGCCCGGTTGGCGCGGTTGTTGTTGACGTCGGCATTGGCCAGTACCGACTCCAGGTTCACCCCCGACAGTTCCAGCCGCACCGCGGGATCGGCACCGTCGCCGACCTTGATCTCGGCGAACCGGCCGGCCCACTCCCGCACCTTGGCGGCGATCGTGCCGTCTTCCAAACCGGGGATCGGGGCCGTCACCGATCCATAGTTGAGCGCACCCAGCCGCCGGACCGTCAGCTCGTGCAGGGCTGGAGCCCCCGGAGCGAGCGCGGACAGCAGGAGGGTGCCCACGAGCTGGTTGTCACCGACGAACTGCTTGCACCGCCCGGCCAGGCTCTTGTCCGTGATCGTGTCCGGCCGGTGCAGATATTGCTCGATATCGTCCTCGGTGACTTCGTATTGCGCCAAGAGAAATGGCCGCAAACCAGTTTTGTACAGCCGGTCGGCCGCCTCGAACATCACCTTCTTGTCCGCGACGAACGGCCGGTCGCCGCCCGCGGTGATCACCGAATACAGGTCGCCGAGCGGGATCAGTTGCCCCAGGCGCAGGTTGGCGCGGCGGTCGGCGAGCAGTTGCCCCATCAGTTTCAGGCCGGTGCGGGCGCGCTGCAGATCCGACGAGATCTGCACGAGCGTGGAAAGGAACGCGGGGGAGAACGGGTAGGAACGTTTGAACGATGCCTCGTCGGCTCCGGTGCTGTCCTGCTCCGAGCCGAGCAGTGTGTCCCACACCTGCGGGCGCAGGCGCTTGGTCTCCGCGAACGCCGCCTCGATCTGGGCCCGCGCCGCGTCGTCCTTCGGTTTCAGCAGCCGCTCGTGGGCGATCTCCGGCAGGTTGCGGTCCTCCAGTTCGATCAAGTCGAATCGGCCCGACGCCAGGTTGAGGTTGTCGTGGATGGCGGCCTCGTAGGCGCCGGAGGCTTCACCGCCCAGCAGCTCGCGCGGATCGCGCTGGCGCGCGATGAACGACACGATCGGGATCGCCCGCCGCTGGTCGCCGCCTTCCCGGAAGTTCGTCATCTTCTCGGTTTCCCTGGCGATGAACGGCAGGTCGTGCATTTTCTGGTGCAACCACAGGATCAGCTCGTCGAGAAACAGGATCAGCCCGTCATAGCCGAGGGATTTCGCGTGGTCGGCGATCACAGACAGGCCCGCGTCGAGCGAGATGAACCCGTGCTCGTTCTCGGCGGCGTCACGGGTGAAACCGGTGAGCAGCGTTTCGGCGGCGTCGTTGACGAGTTTCGCGCGGAACTCCGCCGGAGTGGACGGGTCCACCAGGTTCAGCCTCGCGCCCGGTTCGTGTGCTTCGGCTGCGGAGATGGCGGTGTCCAGCAGGTCCGAGGTCCAGAACGCCGCGTCGCCCCACTCGTCGTCCGCGTCGGAGTAGCTCGAGTTGAGGGCGCGGAGCACCGCCTCGTCGCCCATGGTCTTGCGCAGGTTCGACAGGCTGTCGAACATGGCATCGGTGCGGTACACCGGCGGCAGCGGGGCATCGGGATGCAAGGCGCGCACATGGTCGACGTATCCGCCCAGCACCCGCTGTTCCATCGCCTTTGCGCCGAGCATGTGGTACGGGACCAGCAGGAATTTTTTCCCGTCGGTCTGCAGCCATTGATGTTTGGCCAAGACCGGCTCGAACTCGGTGCGGCCCCGGGCGGCCGGGTTGCCGGACAGCAGCGCATAGAGCACCGCCATGAAGTGCGATTTACCAGAACCGAACGAGCCGTGCAGGTAGGTCGGTTTGGACGTGTGACCGTCCATTGCCGCCTTGATCAAACCCAGCGCTTGGTCGAAGTTGCCGAGCAGTCGTTCGGTGACCACATAGTCGCGCACCGCCTGTGTGGCGTCGTCCTCGGAGACCGCCTCGACCAGGCCCTGCACGAAGTCCGAAGTGGAGATCGTCTCTTTGATGTCGATCAGTTCGGCCAGGAGCGGCTTGGGTGCCATGTCAATCCTCCCCACGGGTGGTACGGGTGCGCCCGCCGCGGGTGGCGGCGAGCGGGCGCCAGGCGCGCAGATCGTCGTCGGTCAGACCGTGCTCACCCTGAAGCTGCCTGCGGTATCCGGCGAAGAAGGCGGCGGGGGAACCGCTGTAGTTCTCGTCGAACTCGTTGTGCCACTGGTCGAGCCACGGTTGCAGCTCCAGCAGGCCCGCCAGTAGCGGGGTGAGGTCCTTGGTGTCCAAGCTCTGGCCCGTGAAGTATGTGGCCAACGCCTGGGCTTGCTCTCGGTGATCCCATCCCGCCCAGCCGTACAGGGCTGGGGTGGCGGTGTTCATGTTGCCGTAGGAGATGAAACGTTCCTTCGGAACATCCAGTTTGCCGCGCGCCTGCCAGTAGGAGGTGCGCAGGAAATCCGCCGAGGTGTATTTCGGTGGCACCGGGATCGAGTCGCGGATCTTGCGTTTTGCACCCTCGTCCGGTGCGGCATCCTCTTGGCGCTGGAGGTCCCAGACATGCTCCCAGTCGGCGCGCTTCTTCAACCCGGACGGCTTGTAGCGCAGCGCTGCCAGGAACGGGACGTGTTCACTGGTGATGAGATCGGACACGACACGGGACAGCTCTACGCGCGGGGCGTAGAGGGTGGCGACCGAGGTGAAGTCTGCGTCGTCGGACAGCAGGTCGGTCAACCGGGACAGGGTACGGATCACTGGGCGGTCGTCATCGTCGAACCAGAGGCCGCGGGATTCCATGCGGTCCAGTAGCCAGGAGCGGAGAGCTTTCTCCTGCAGAACGTCCCACCCCTCGGATTTCCACCGTCGCTTGTACTCCGGTCGCTCGATCATGCCGATTGCGCGATTCGACTCGATGACGTCGATGCGCTTCTGGACGATCTGTTTGTAAGAATCGGGCCAATGCGTAGGGATTTCGGTGATGGGGATTGAGTGGTGACGGGTGAACCACTCATCGGTTGCCTCGCCCTTGGCGAGTCGGCGGGCCAGGACTATCTCGAAAGCGCGCTCACCCAAGGCTATCTCTGGGACTTCGGCCGGAGGAGCGCTCAGGCCTGGGATGAGGCTATAGAGGGAGTAGACGTGCCAATCTAGTTCTTCCTGGAGCGTGATCATTTTGCCTCGAAGCAAACGCCAACTAGCTTCAGCCTCTCGTAGAGAAGAAGCAGTGGGGGTTGAAGTCGATATCACACTGGACGGGCTGACTTGCGCAAGATGACGCGCCGCGCTATCCAGCGCGGTGCTCAGTTCACCAGGCAACTGTGTCGGAAGAGGAAACTCCTCCAGCTTTGTACCGGTGAACTCGAAGAAGTCGTCGAAGGGAACACGTGACTGTCGTGCACCTTTGGAGTCGACCGTGCTGCCCCTACTGTGGCTCGCCATCTTTAGCCAGAAGCAGGCGGTGGAGCTGTTGAGCAGCCCGAGCAGCCGAAGATGCTCCTCCTCGCTCGCACCCTCCGGCAGCTTGATCACCGGCGCGGTGCGGTTGAAAACCTTCCCGCCCCGGTCCAGCACGAAATGGTTGTGCGTCGCCACGAACGCGAATGTGATTGACAGCGGAGTACTTAGCTTGCTGGTTGTGAGTCGCCCATATTCAGTCCACCGTAGCCCAGATCCCACCTTAGTCTTACCGCCGAACATCATGCTTCTTGAGATGTTTGTGCGCGCTGGCCACATGAATCGGAAAAGTGACGGTACGGTTTCGACAACTACTGATTGAAACTTCTGATCGTACGGAAAAATCGCGTCGTCGAAACCGTCGCCCGCCCAGTCGCGAATCTGGTCGCCTGTCACCATCGGGCGTCGGTATTTGGGCGAGATACCCCGGCGGTCGGCGCTGCGAGGTGGTAATAGGTAGAGATCGTCCTCCAGCGTAAAGCTGGTAATCCCGATAGATTTGGTGGCAGAAGTCAGTTGGATGTCCCCCGCGTCTCCGATCTGCTCCACCATTTCTAAGCCACCATCAACCAGGATCCACGGTTGCTTGCGGAAATATCTGTCGCGCTCCAGGTCGTTGACCGAAACCCACGGGCTGACAGTGCCCGGTTGGTCGATCTGTTCGACGATGGCGCTCCATACGAGCCCTTTCTCGGGACGTTCCGGAGCTTTTGGTTCACCCTGCACACTTCGCACGGTGCGGACAGTCGCGGCGCGGTCCTGCCCGGCGCGTCGTGTACCGATAATAATGATGGTGGGCGTGCCGTGACCGGGGATATATGCACCGGAAGTATCGATCACTTCCGTGAGTTCGACGTTGCGCGCGAAATACTCCTCGATGAGCTTCGTGCCGAATTCGCGCTTCATGAACGAGTTGGCGGTTATCTGGCCGACCCGACCGTATCCACGCCCGTCAGCGTCGCCACGCTTAGCCAGTTCGAAGAATCGTTGAGCAAAGGGAACCGAGAGTGCGTATTTGCCGGAGCATGCGTCGTACAACTCCCGGTACAGCGCGTTAAGGATCTTGTCCTTCACCGTGATATACGGCGGGTTCCCCACCACCACGTGGTACCGCCCCGGCTCCAAGATCCGCGGATGCTCGTGCACATCCTCGGTCGCATAGGAGAACTCGGCGACCGGATCGCCGGGTTCGGCATCATCGATAGTGAGTTCCATCAGCTCCAGCTGCCGCGCTTTGATGAGCGAGTCGCCGATGGCCAGGTGGATCGGCCACTCGTAGTTAGCGGCTTGGGCCAGAGTGTGGATGCCGGCTGCCGCCATGGCCGCTACCAGCAGTCGAAAGCGGGCGATGGCGATGGCGAACGGGTTGACGTCGACCCCGTGCACGGAATCGAGTGCGGCGCGGACTCGTTCGTGCCGGTCCCGGGTGGACTCCTGTTCGGCCCAGACCCGCAGGAGCCGCCGGAACGCGCCGAGCACAAAATGGCCGGAGCCGCAGGTGGGATCGATGAGTTTCAGGTCCCGGTGCCCGAATTCGCGCAGGGCGGGGGTCAAGGTGCGGTCGAGGATGAACTCCTCCACGAATTCCGGTGTTTGCAGCAGCGCATAGGTTTTGCGGGCGTTCTCCGACAGGTCCTGGTACAGATCGCCGAGGAAGCGGGTGTCCCAGCCCGCCGTGCCGTCCTCGCACAGCGGATCGGTGAAATCGTGAACGAGCCTCCCGGATTCGTCACGCGCACGCCAGAAGTCGATGAGTTGCTGCGCACCCTCGTGGGAGAGCGGCACTTGATACAGCGGGTTGTGCGCCGAGTCGAATAGAAGCTTTCCGGCCTGCCCGGTGCCGAGTTCGGCGAAGGCGCGCTCGAGCCAGCCGCGGTAGGTGGGGTCGTCGACAGTGGCGACGTAGTCGTCGTAGCGGGCTTGGGCGAGTTCACGCCGATCGTCGGTGGGGCCGGTGAGGTAGGGCTCGTCGATGAGCCGGTTGTCCTCGCAGAATCGGACGAACACGGTGCCGAGTACCCATGCTGCGGCGACCTGGGTGATGCGTTCGTCGCGCCACGCCGCCCAAGTCGCGGCGGTCCGGCCCACCTTCCTAGCCCGGTCGTATTCGGCCCGCAATTGGGTGGCCGCGCGGCGGGCTTGGTCGGTCTCCGGCCGGTCCAGTTGCCGACCGAGATCGCGTTCGACCGCGCCGACCTGCTTTTTCAGGTCGGTGAGCAGTGCGGTGCGGTCGATCATGCGGTTACTCCTGTGTTGTCGGCCCGTTGGCGTAGGTGCGGGCGAGGCATGTCAGATTTGCGGGGCGATTCTGTGAAGCCGTGTAGTGGAGTTCGGGCGGTGGACCATCGGCCGGTTCGTGCTGCGCCTGGTCGGATCGGCTGCCAGGCGTCGCCGCTCACACCCGGTCTCCCACCGCGGTACTCGCCGGTGAGGCGCGATGTGCGTTGCGCACCCAATCGTCCGGTAGGGAAATCCATTCGTTGAAGCCAGGTTGAAAGGGCACCGCGACGGTGCCTAGCCGCGGCCCGCGGGCAGGGTCGTCTTGTGGGCACAGCAGCCAGAGACCGTGGCCGCCGTGGCGGGCGGTCTCCGCCAAGCGTTCCAGCACACCCATCGCGTCATAGCGGGCGTAGGCGAGAGTGTCGGTCATCAACACCGGAGCCGCCGCGGTGTCGAGCAGTTCCGAGATCTGAGGTTCTACCCGGCCCCATGCGGTTCGCGCGTATTCGCCGAACTTGCGGGCGTGCTGGGTGCCGGGTGCTGCGACGTCGGCTCGCAGGATCGTCTCCCAGGTAGGTTTGCGGCTCGCTGGTATCAGTTCGCGCAACGCCGCCAGGAACAGGGCGGTCACCGATACCGGCTCGGCAGAGAATCGGTCCGTCAGCTCTGCGGCAGCCAGCGTGCTCAGTGGCGCCCGCACCGTCAACACGCGGTATCCGTCCCGGCGCGAGGCGTCGACGAGCTGTTCCTCGGCAAGTGCCGCGGCAGCGAGCATCGGGTCCTCCGCGTAGCGGGTGATCGTCGTCGCCGTGGCACGGCGCCCGAGTCGCTCGGAGAGAAAGCTGGAGGCATCACCGGAGTGTGCGGGCAGAAAACGCAGCTCGTTGTCGTAGCTGCGTAGTTCCAGCTTCAACTCGAAGCCGGCCTCACGCAGCGCGGTTTCCAGCCGCGAACCGGTCGGCAGGGTATCGGCCAGCTCCGGGAACCGGGACCGTATCCGCTCGTGCACCTCTTTTTGCAAGAGGCCCGGTTGTCTATCGCGCGCGACACCGGGAGTCCAGCTCACCAATCCTGCCTGGGTCAGGCGCGCTGCCCGCACCAGCGGCAGATCCCGGGGATAGATCTCCAGCCGTGGCGTCGCCGCCGCGTGCTGCGAGGCGCCCACCGCGATCTGCACAGTTCGGCGCTCGTCCCAGTCGATGGCGCCCGCAGGGGGATCGATGGCCGCCATCCGGTCGAGAACAGTTCGCGCGGTCGGCAGAGTCTCCAAGTCGGCGAGGCGGTCGGCGACCTTGCCCAGCCGCACCGCGTAGTCGAGCAGGGCCGGTGCGGATGGGGTGGCCGATCCCGAGCCCTCATCGGCCTCGAGAGCCAGCAGGACCACCATGGCGGCGTCCTCGGACTCGCGTTTGGCGGTATGCCGGAATTCCGCTTCCACCGGCGTCATCTGCTCCACCTCGACGACGGCACGCACCGCGGCCAACGCCAGAGCGCGGCGTCGCTCCCGGCCGTCCAAGCGGGTGCCGCGCCGCAGCACCAGCGCGTCGGCCAGTTCGGTCGCGGAGGCAACGCGCCCGAGGACCTCCAGCAGTTCCAGCAGTTCGCCGCGCACCGCCTGGAATGCCGGATTCTTCTTCCACTGCTGGCGTTGCCTCTTCAGATTTTGCGAAATCGCCGCCGGGGTGACGCCGAACGTAGCGGCCACCGCCTTCTGGCTGGGCCAAGCCCCGAGGTCGGGCACGTCGGCGACACCGGGCACCTGGAGCAGCCTGGTCACGATGTCGACTTGCCTGGCGTTGGAGCCATTGTTGTTGCGCTCGGGAACCAATTCCGTGACGACGGCATCGAGGCTGAGTGTGCGCATCGCCGCTTCGCCGAGATCATCTGCCGAATCGGAGCCGACCTCGTTCAGTTCCGCGTCCGCGGCCCTGCGGTCCTCCCGCGTGAGCGGTGCGGCGGCGCCGAGCAGCTTGCCCCACTCGCGTTGACGGTCCTGGATCTCGGTGCGGGTGCGCGCGCCCAGGCCCGGTGCGTTGATGAGGCTGCGGCGACTGTAGTCCAAGAGCTGACCGACGGTCGTGATATCCAACCCGTACAGGAATTGTTCTGCCGCCGAGGTCAATCCGGCCGTCGACAGGTGCGTCTCGCGGGTCACCTGTGCTGCGATCCGGTCCCGCTCCTGCCCCGCCGCATCGTCCTCCACGGGGGCGATTCCCGGAGTCGCGTCCTCGTCCGCCTGCGTGGCGACCACCGGCCGGGCGGTGGCCGGGCGGGACGGCACCGATCGAGCGAGATCGAGGAAGATCCGGCGCCACGCATCGCGCATCGGTTTGAGGTCATCGAACCGCTCGGCAGTATTGCGATGCAGTGCTTTACGGAAGAAAGCGACGAGCCCGTCACGAACGGAGGGATCGAACGCGTCCGCGGCGATATCGGGGTACGGGTATTCCTTGGCATCGGTCTGTCGTGCCGACATCGACCCGTCACCCCACCGCGGCAATTCGGCCGAGGCCATCTCGTGCAGCGTGGCAGCCAGGGCGTACCGCTCGGCGTGCGCATCGTAGGACGACCGGACGAGGGTGCCGACGAACGGATCCAAATAGCCGTCCGTGCCCGCCCCTGGTTCCTGGCCCTGATACCAGGCCAGCGAGAAGTCGATCAACACGAGCTGCCGAGTTCGGTTGGGACGCACCCGAATCGCGATGTTGTCCGGTTTCAGGTCGCGGTGCCAGACTCCCTCGCCTTCGAGGAACTCCACCGCGCCGAACAGATATTCGCCGTACGCTTCGAGTTGATCCACAGACAGACGCCCGCTGTCGCGCAGCTGCCGGGCCACGGTATCTTCGGCCCGCCGACGCTTCGTCACTGTGCCGCCGCTGTCGGCCGGAGTGTCCAATTCTCTTTCGTCGCCGACGTATTCGATCAGTAGCGCGGTACGATCGCCGATCGTCATCAGGCCCGGCTCGACAACCTGGATGATGCGCGCGTCCTTGCGCAGCCTGCCGAGCACCTCGGCCTCGCGAGTCAAGCTTTCGACCCGATCGTCCGACAGCGCCACCTTCAACACCGCGAACTGGCGTGACTTCGCCTCGGCTCGAAGATCCCGAACGAGGAAGGCACGGCTCGTCGATCCGGTACCCAACCTGCGCCGCACTTCCCACCGGCCCGACAGCACGTCGCCGGCGACCGCTTCGAGGGCGTCCTTCTCGGGCACCGTCGGCTCGGGATCATGCGCCGTTGGCGCGGTCAGGTCGTCTTCGACGATCTCCAGCAGCTTGAGGAACTCGTCCACCGTCGCCAGCCTGCGCGTCGGCTGGTAGGCGGTCGCGGCGTCCACCAGGTCGTCGATGTCATCGGACAACCCGTCCACCACCGCACCCGGACGCAGACCCGTACCTGCCTCGAACCGGGCGAGAAGCTCCGCTTGGCTGGCCGCAGGTGGTTGGCCGACCACCAGGAGATACGTCAGCGTGCCCAAGCCGTACACGTCCATGGTGATCGGATCGGCCTTCGCCGCGGTCAACTCCGGCGCCAGATAGACGTCCGTCCCCGGGGCGAGATGCGCTGCCGACACGGCGGTCGGGGCGAAGCGGGTGAGACCCCGCACGCGGGTGGAGCTGCGCTGGGTGGCGACCTGCCAATCCGAGATCTGTAACAACGGGCTCTGCCACCGTTGTGGGCCGCTCAACTCCCGGCCCGTGCTGTCGCGCACCCGCGGCACCACATGCACCGCGTGCGCCGCCAGGCCACGGTGATAGACCCGGGCTTTGTGCGCGGCCCGGATGGTTTCGGCCAGCTGCCGCACCAGCGCGATTCGGTCGCGGATATCGAGGCTGGCCCCATACTCGGCGAGGTACTCGTCCAGGCGCAGCGTGTCCGGGCGGTAGTCGAAGATCAGCGCCGGGCCGGCCGGATGCCCACCGGAGTCGATGTCGACGAACCGCACCACGCCAGGATGGCGGAACCGGTGCAGAACCGCGGCCTCCCGCTTGGCCGCCTCGTACACCGACGTGCGGGCCGCCTGGTCGGCGCCGCGCTCGCTCAGGTATATCCGGATCCGCGCGGGAGTTCCCAGATCGGTGTGCTCGGCCCGGTAGTCGGTCCACGTGGGACCGGTGCCGATCGATTCGATCAGTTTGTAGGCGCCGACCATCCGATCCGCCTCGCTGCGCCCGATCCCGATTCGGTCCAGCGCCGCGGCGATCTTAGCTGCTCTAGCTGGGCTGATCCGGTTTCGATTCTCGGATGGCGGTTGCTGCAACACCTCCGCAAGCTCACGAATCGTGTGCGTGTGGAGGCGGTCGCCCTCGGGCACCTCGAAGCGCAGATCAGGATGCGTGAGGCAGAGCCTGCTGTCCACGAACACCTGAACCCCGGCCTCGGCCAGCAGGCTCGCGAGTTCCTTCGCCTTCTGATTGACCAGGTGCAGCGGATTGCGCTGCGACTTCCGCCGACCGTTGTCGAACGTGCGCACCCAGCTGCCGTTCTCGACCGTCAACCGGCCGCGCCAATCCTTCAGTTCGATCAGGTGCACCCCGTTGGGGGCGATCACCAGGAGATCGACCTCACGGATATGGCCGTAGCGCTCGGTGAAGGTGAAGTTGGACCAAGCGAACCAGGGATCGGTATTCGGCAGCTTCGCGCGGATCGCCTCGAGCCCGCGCCGCTCGTGGTCGAAGCTGGACTCGGTGACGGTCGTCCACCGGCCTTCGTCCATGCGCGCATCCCCGCCATTTCTCGGTCGACCCGAATCCGTCGGCTGCATCACCAGCGGCCGACAACCTGCCAGCGTTTCATGTTATCGGTGCGAGTCGGCGAATCGTCACACCTTTACGAAGGAGCTGCGACGAGCTCTCGCCGGAGAGAGCTCTCGACCAGCACCGATGCAGAAACCCTCGCAGGGGCTGGAGCAACCCTGCCTCAGTCGAGCTCATACGTGTCACGGGCGATCCTGAATCGGCGGCCATGAGGCCGCTTGTCGCGGCAGGCGATGCCGTCGGTGTGGCTGGTACAGGTGTAGGAACCGGCGGTTTTGCTGTCGCCGTAGGCGAGAACCGGTAACTGCCGGTTGATAAGTGTGTCCGAGACGCAACTGAACTGGGCGCCCGTAGGAGTGAGGGTGATTGTGCTGCCGTAGCGCGGCTCCAGGCAACCCGCTGGATCGGGAGGGGCGTAGGTGTAGTTCTCCACGTCGCAGCGAACGCCCGCTTCCGGTCCCTCAGGTGTGATTCGACAAGCCAGATTCATCGACGGTGATTGGAACAGCGTCGGCGCCGACGCATGGTATTGAGATGCGAGAAAGGCGGACGCTGCCATGACGGCTGACAGGGCGCCACCACCCACGAGCACTGCTATCACAATCGCGGTGTTGCGCCGCTGGCGTGGGGATTGCGGGTGGGTCGGTGGTGGTGCCGGTACCGTCGGTCGCGGAAGTTCCTCGCGTCGGTATCGGGGTGGCACCGGTGGCGGTGGCTGAGGCGGCGGTGATGTTGTCGGCTTCGCGCCGGCTCGGTCGGCTGGACGCGAGGTCGACTCCGTGTGAGCAGTGCGCTCGGTGGCTTCGGACGTCGATCGAGTAGCCGAGGTCGCTGGTCGCGGAAGCTGTTCGCGTCGGTATCGCGGCGGGACAGGAGGTGGGGACTGCCGCGGCACGTTCGGCTGCGTAGGCTTTGTCGGCTCCGAAGCTGTTCGGTCGGCCGGGCGCGTAGCGTTCGTCGGTCGTTGTGCGGCTTCGGCAGCCTTGGGCATCGTCGGTGGCGGGGTCGTTCGGGGTGGAAGGCGTCTGTCCTTATAGAGGTTGTGCAGGCCGACTGCGAGGTCGGCGCTACGGTCCGCAGGAGCCTTCGGTTTCGGCATGGCCGTTGTTGCGGCCGGTGTAGGTTGCGGCGTCGGCGGAGAATGTCTGGCCACGTGATCTGTCGGCGACGCGGAGCGATCGGCCGGGAGCGAAGACGGGATCGGGGTCGAGTCGCGGTGGCGGGCGGCGGTGGCGAAAGAGCGGAACTGTGTCTCGTCTATGAAGCGAAGGAGTCCAGCGTGGTCGAGCTCGATCTGTGGTGTCGGGTTCGTGGAATGAGCGCTTGAATACAGCATGATCGCACCGCTGACCGCGACACGCTTGCCCTTGATCCTGGGCAGGTACTTGCCGCCCTTACTCGTTGTCCCTCCGTACTTCTTGTAAAGCGCGTCCGCGACCGATCCGAATCCGACGATGGTGAAATCGCCCTTCTTGTAGTCGCCGAGGTTGATCACCGCCAGACGACCGTAGATGGTGTCGAAGACATTCGTCCGCACGATCGTCCCGAACACGGTGACCGGCTGACCTTCCTCGGCACGTAGCGCCTCGGCCTCGCGCGCCGCGAAGACAAGTGCCGTCGGCACGCTGTGGCTATCGTTGTTCCGCGTAGTGCTCCCGCCTGTCAGCGCAGCCGGGATCTGCGCATAGGCGGTCAGACAGGCCTGGCGGAAACGGCGGGTGCGGTTCTCGAGGCTCGGCATGCGCGACAACTCGGAGAAGATTCGAGAGTTGTCCGGGTTCGCGAAGTCGGCGGCTTCGAACAGGATGTTCTCGCCGGTACCACCGAAGTCATCCCACAGCGTAGGTTTCTGGGCCAGTGCCGCGAGCGACAACTCGATACTCTCGGCGGCAAAAATATCGAGCGTAGGGTCGTACTGTCCACTGCGGCCCGGGTGTTGGTAATTCCGGTGACCCTGCTCGATGGGGCCGAAGCCGGCCAGGTCATCGAGGTACATGCCGTCGTAGTCGATCAGCCACACCGAATGGTCGGGACGGACAAGGATATTGCCGTGCTGTAAATCACCGTGTGCGGCGCCGCGGGCCCGCAACGCGGCGGCCGCGTCTCGAATGCTCGCGCGCACAGTGTTCAGCAAGTCAGGGTCAGGTTTGGGCGCCCCGGCCCAGTCTTCGAGCCATACTCCGAGAGGCCGGCCGTCGACCCATGGCATACGCACGGTGGGATAGTGCTCGCCGTTGACGAGGATCCCGTCGGCGCGATACTTGACCGGAACGAGAAAGTCGAGGTCCCGGTTGTCGGTGATGAACTGATCGATGCGTTGGTAGCGGTCGAGCAGCCGGCGATCCCGACCTTCGTTCTTGTGGAAGCAGCGAACAGCCCAGCGGATCCCGCCACTGTTGATCTGAAAGGTTGCTGCGAAGCCACCGGACGCGACGACCGGCATCCGTTGCGGGTTCAGCTGTGCGGTGCCGGTCTTCAGCACATCGTCGTTCCGGAAGGCATGTACGGGGTTCTGAACCGCTTGCCGGTACTCGCTCAGCGATGGGAATCTCATGGTCTCACCACGCAAACAGTTGTGTCGTCGTTGTCCAGTTCCTCGTGCAGGCGCGCTTCGACCACCCAGTCGGCGAATCGTTCGTCGGACTCCACGTGACACATTGCGAAACCGATCCGGTGTTCCCGGAGGTGGCAACGTAGTAGGTACTTGGCCAGCGCGTCGGAGGCCAGGATGAAGACGTCACCCGACTGGTAAGTGCCTTCGGTCCGCCACAAAGCGGCACGGAACGAATCGTTGTCGGTCGTGTGGATCAGCCGGGGGAATCGATCGAACTGCTCCCAGTCATCGATCGGTCCGGCAACGAGCAGATCTGCACCGCGCAAATGCAAAAGGCACGAATCACCCACTGCTACGGACCGGTACCGATGGTCTGCGGTATCGAGTTCGAGGCCGACGAACGCGGCCGCACCGCCCTCTTCGAGCTTTGCTCTCGCGTACCAGGGCAGCTTGCGTTGATGGACTTCGCTGCGCCACAGGCGACGTAGCTCAGGCAGTACGTGGGGATCGAACGGGTCGAGCCCTCGGCCGACAAACGCATGCACCAAGATTTCCGCCCACACTTCGGGTCGAGCAGAGGTCGCCGCTCCATCAGCTACCGCGAACCTGAACTGTCCGGCGCCTCCGCGGTCGTCGTTCTCGCCGGGATCGCGGCCGTCTTTGGCAACCCATCCGAGTGTGGCCGGCACTCCCGACATCAGGCGTACTCGCCTCCTGGCGGCAAGCTCCGGCTCGCGCTGAGCGCTCGGCCGTCGCCGCTGGTGAGTTCCGCGAGACCGGTCGGCGTCACCGAACGCGTCCCGATGTCGATGAACTCGATCACCGCAGTTGCGTCGGCGTTGTACAGGAATCCACGTGATCCTGCCTGCACCGAATATCCGAGACCGGCCGCTGCGTCCAGCATCGATGGGGGTAGTTCGCTGGACAGTTCGTACAGCATCGCGGCGTTGGCATCCGGTAGGACCGCGGCGGAACTCGGAAAATGTACCGGTAGGGTCGACACGCCCGACAAGTGCAGATTGAACACCAGCGCTGCACCGTCGTCCGTGCCCAGCTTCCGAATCCGGTTTCCGACGTCAGTCGGGTCACCATCAGTGCTCGCGCCATCGGTCACATTGATCACGATCGGGGGGAAGCTCGTCGGGTGAGCAGTACACCAGGAGGCAACCACCGCTTCGATCGTCGTGAATGCCGCCACCATCGGAGTCGCGCCGTTGGCCGACGGATCCACCCACACCGGCATATGTTCCTGCACCGACACCAGACCGCCCGCGCCATCGGGCCTCCGCCGGGTCACGGTGTCCACTCGCAGCGGGTTGTCGGCCACCACACCGACCGGCACGATCGGGTTCTCGCTGTCGCTGCCGTACAGCACCGGTCGTACCCCGTTGCCGTAGCCGAAGACACCCACCTCGAAGTAGTTGTAGATCTCCTCGCCGCCACGGCTGCAGAGCAGCACCGCGTTGCCGAGCACGTTGTTCACCGCTGCCGCGAGTTCTTCTGCCTTGGAGCGTCCCGCTTGTGCCCACGGTTCGGACATCGAAAACGACTGATCTATCGCCAGAAGGAGTAGCGCTGGTCGCTTACGATTGATTTCTGCCGAGTACATGTCGGATCTTCTCTCCCCACTAGATCGACTTGATGCGAAGCAATAGTTGGTCACAATACAACTGGATGCCGAGATGGTCCGCGATGAGCGATGGTGGCGGGTCGCGCTCGAGCCCGCGCTCCGAGAATCACCAACCCTGCACGGAGAACTGCTCCTCCGCGGTGTCATAGAGGCGCCACGCGGGCAGTCGGATCGAGGTGGTGTGATCCGCCGTATCCTCCCGGAGTTCCCGGCGAGCAAGCATCAAGCGCAGATGACGGGCGTGATCCTGTCCGTCACTCGCCCCGGGATCCAACACCATCGCCGTCCTGGAATCGTCGTCCCGGCGTACGACTGCGTCGGTGCGGTGTCCGCAAACGATCTCTCGAAGTTCGACCTTCGATCCTGGGCGGCGGCCGGCGAAATCGTAAAGCCGGTCGTAGAGCTCATCGGATACCGAGTCGTCGGATGATTCGGTCCCACTGCCGCCGGAGTTCACTAGAGCGGCTCCGATTCGACGCCTCGACCACAGCTCACGGTTACCGACCATGACGAGGTGGGAGCGCGCGCGAGTGATGGCCACGTTCCACAGGTTGAGTTGATTGTCGATCCAATTGATCGAGCCGGAGGGCATTCCAGGTGCGGCGACCAGCGAGTAGATCATGATGTCGCACTCGCCACCCTGGAAGGTGTGCACGGTACCGACTCTGACGTGATCGAAGTTCCGGCCGAGTTGCTGTCGGATTACTTCGGCCTGCGCTTTGAAGGGAGTCACGACGCCGACCGTGGTGTCGTCGGGCATCCTCCCTGGTTCGAGCAGGAATCTCACTGCATTGACTACGGTGTTCACTTCGGCACGATTGATCCAGGACTTGCCGGAGAGCGGTTGCTCCGCAGCTCCTGCGACATGAGTCCAATGGATCGGAGCGCGGTCGGTGATGGTGGGGCGCCCGCGGACATCGGTCATCACGGTGAGCCGACCCTCGTAGAACAATCCATTGACCAGCTCGGCGATACTCGGGTGGCACCGGAAATGCTCGTCGAGCAGAAGATGACCGCCCGCCGCGCGCTCACCGGCGCGGAAGCCGGAGTGCCTGCGGTAAGACATCCGGTAGCTCTCCAGCCATGCCGAACTCACACCGGAGCTTCGAGCTGCTCGGGCTTCCTCGTCGGCGTCCAGTTCGGCGATGTGTGGCAACTGCATCGGGTCGCCGATGATCAACGCCCGACGAGCCCGGAAAAGCAGCGGCAATATTTGTGGTATCGAGCATTGGCTGGCTTCATCTATGACCACCAGGTCGAACAAGGCAGGTGCCGGGGTGAAGTACCTGGCCGAGAGTGTGCTCACCGCCCATGCTCGGACCACTGGAAGAGCCGTCTTGATAGCTCGCCAAGTCCGTCCGTCCGCGTTGGCGTCGACGAGGTCGGCGATCGCGCGATGTCCAAGCATGGCATTCGAGCGCACTGTGTTGTCGAGGGAAGCCGTTGATGCTTCGCGTATGGCGTACTCGGCCGCTCGCAGGCCGTTGAGGAGTTCCGTGTCGTTAGGGATGTGGTCGATTCGCTCACGCAGGGCTCGCCAACCGTGTTCCGCGGTGGCGAACTCGGCGAGGGCCGCGCAGCGCTCGGCAGCCGGTTCGGTCGATTCGGGGATTCGCCATCGGCGAAGCAACCGGGACTGCCGTGCCGTAGGAAACAAGCGTGCCCTACTTACGCGCTTCGCCTGGCGGGCGATCGAGTCAGCGCGAGTTCCCTCGAGCTGCGAAACCAGGTCGGCAACCGATACACGCAACCGCGTGGCCTGAGCTTCGCGTGCTCGGCCGAGATCGAGTAATTCGCGTTCCAGTTGGGCAACATTCCGCAGCAGGTCGCGCTGGGTGCCGAGGATCTGCTCGGCATGACGCAGCGCCGCGGCCATCGTCGTGGGAGTGCTCCCGGGTGCGGGAACCTTCAGCAGAGCGCGCAGAGATTCGTCTGTGGCCTTCCGGTATTCGACATTGCCGGTGCGGATGATGCTTCCCGATGACAGCTTTTCGCACCGCTCCCAGACCTCATCGACTGCCTGGTTGTTGGTCGACGCCACCAGGACGGTCTGGTTGTTGGTCACGGCTGTGGCAACAAGGTTCGTAACCAGCTGGCTCTTGCCGGTGCCCGGCGGTCCGGTGGCTATGGTCAAGCGCCGCGACATTGCTGATCGGAGGACCTCTTCTTGAGCTTCGTTGCACGACAGAGGCGTAGCCAGTTGGAACGGCCTTGTCTCGGTTTCGTGCCGGGTGCGATCGCTGAGATCGGGCGACAGAGCTGCGAGCGCGGTGTCTTTGATCTTGCCGACCTGCTTCTCGATATCGTCGAAGTCGTCCAGCAACTTCGATGTGGGATTGCTGCTGCGGCGCACACGGAACAGCACCGCGGCGTTCCTGGCCCCGTCCTGCGGGATGTCGGCATCGATATGGTCAGCCAATTGATCGGGCCGGAGTTTCTGTACGCACTCGATCTCGAGTTCCTGGGTCAGTACCTTTCCGATGTCGTTCGCCATCAGGGCGTGCTGACCGGTATGCCAGGCCGGCCGGTACTGCTCGTTGAATGCGGCCGCCGTGCCTTCACCCAGGCGTTCCTCCACGAGGCCGGGATGCGCAAGCACCGGCCCGGTCGGCTCGAGCCGAATTCCTTGCTCGGTGGAAACGGCCTCGATCCGCCGAACAAGCAGCGGGGCGAACCTGCGCCGGACACGGTTGCGGCCCTTCGGCTGGTTCTGAAGAACCACCGCAGGATAGCCCGCCCACAGTTCGTCGTCTGCCGCGGTCGCTTGATCGACAAGATCTACGGCCTCGGACGGCACTGCGATGCGGTGGTCGGTATCCAAAGTTCCGGAGAGAAACCTTTCGGACCCGGCCAAGCACACGTGGGATACGCCATGGTCATCGACCGACAACGTCGGCATCGCGCTCTGGCCGGTACTCAGACAGCTTCGGTAGTACGCCAACAGTTGGGGCCAGGTCGGCAGCGATGCCGACTTGGCCGAATCGGGTTGAGAACTCGGATCGCGTTCGCCATCCGTGCGGCGGGAGACCGCCGTCAAAGTTGGTGGCCCTTGCGGGCGTGATGCGATGACGATGCGATCGTCGACGAGCACGGCGGACTTGACCGGAACCTGTGCGGCCCGGACTCGCATGCGCTGGTTGACGTAGTCGAACAGGTCGTCGACCGTCACTTCGCCCGTTTCGGGCTTGGCCGCATCACCGTTGCGTAGTGCCTCGACGATCTCCCCCGTGAAGACCGAGGGGGTGATCAGCTCGGCATCGGGAGAGCCGGCGAACGAGTCTTCGCTCGCCCGTGATGACGACAAAACGAAGACGCCGCGCCCTTCCACCGGTGGCCGTTCACGAGGCTCGTTGATTCCCTTTGCAGTTCGGTCATCCGTCCGCAGCCCGAGCGCAAACCCGCCGCTACGGCAGCAGTCGATCATCAACAGCTTCTGCGGTGCCACACATTGCTCGAGCTGGGTGTTGACGAACCCTGCGCCCACAGCGGTTGCGGCGACATTGTCGAAGTCGCTGTCCGTGGCGATGAACTGGAATTCACCGGTCGACTGCGCCAGCCGGGTTCCATGGCCGGATATGTACACCAGTGCCAGTTCGTCCTCATCGCATCCTTCGAGAAAGTCACCGATCTCATTGCACATCCGTTCGGCGGTACAGTCGGCGACTGGGCGTACGTCGGCGAAAGCGCCGATCTGCCGGTTCAACAGCACCTGTCCCAATAGCGAGATGTCGGCGCGCACGGATGGCAGCGGCGCGAATCGATGATCGGTGTAGTGCTCGTTGCCGATCAGAAGTGCTCGGCGTCGGAGGGTGCCGGTCACGGTGCGTCTGCTTCGTGGCCGGTGGGCCGATCCGAGGAATCGCCCGCGCTGTCGACCCTGCCGGAGCCGAACAGCTCGATGATCTGCCGGAGCTGATCGCCGGACTGGCCGACGATAGTTGCCGAATTACCGTTGTAAGTGAGTTCGACTTTTCGATGCCGATCGCGCGCACACCATTCCTTGATCAACGTGATCAGGATGCGCGCCCCGGCAGCTGCGGCCGGTGTGGCGATCGACGCCCACAAGACCAGGTCACTGCCGGTAGCGCCTTTGCTGCCCTCGATGGCCGCATCCGGGCCGACCTGGATAATCCCTGCGGCGATGTCCTCGACCGCATCGAGTTCGTCGCGTAGCTCACGTGTCAGTTGTTCCACTCGTAGAGCGTCCCCGCCACGCTGAACTCGGATCAGCCAGCGGTCGTCGACGAATGCCATGTTCCCCCTCGATCTTCATCTGCGTGCGTTCGATCCCGAAGACGGGTCCGTGTCGGACTGCACTATACAACTGCGAATCCGTTGTAGCGATCGAAAGATGTTGTGACACTGTAAAATTCCATTGACTGTGCAAGCTGCGGGTCGCTCTTGTCAGGCGATGCTTCCTGGTTGTCCCGGCCGCCGACAGCGGCCGAATCGGGCGGTGCATGGGCGGGCCGGAGGTCGATATCGTGGCGGTGACTACATCCGCGTGGTTCGTTTGCCGATGGCGGCGGAGAGTGCGTCGAGTTCGGCCAGGACGTCGGACGCCGCCCAGATGCGATTGCGCTTGTTCTCCGACAGCACCTCGAGGACTCCAGCCTCCGTCAGCCTGCCGAGGGCCCGATACACGCTGGCTTCGGTAGTGCCGGTCATCTTCTGCGCGGTGTCGGCGTTGAATATCGGTGTGTCGAGCAAGGCGGCCAGTACTGATTCGTCGGCGGAATTCGCTCGTGGTCTGGCGATTGCGCGCCACCGAGCTGGCAGATCGGCGAGCGCACGGGCCGATTCTTGGGCGGCCTCACAGGAATGAATCGTCGCCGTGGAGACGTACTCGACGAACTCGTCGACGTGCCCTTCGCGATAACCGTTCAGTTGCGCGAAGTAGCGGCCGGTGTCGGCGAGCATCGCTGAGGCCAACGGAACCGTGACCCGCTGAGTCAGCCCGCGACGGCGGAGGATCGCGCTGATGAGGGCACGTCCGATCCGGCCGTTGCCATCGGTGAACGGATGGATGGATTCGAACTGGGCGTGCGCGACAGCGGCCTGCGCAAGGATCGGCAGATCGCTACGGCCGACAAAAGTGAGCAAATCGTCCATCAGTTCCGTGACGAGCTCCGGCGGGGGCGGAACGAACAGCGCGTCGATCGGTGTGTAGTCGCTGCCTCCGATCCAGTTCTGCACCGTCCGCAGCCTGCCCGAGTCCTGCGCGGTGTAGTAATCGGGAGCCATCAGCAGACGGTGTGCCTCGAGCAAGGAGGCAAGTGTGATCGGACCATCGCCGGCCGCGGTGACCAGTGCGGCCAACGTTCGTACCGCAGCCAGCTGTGACTTCGCCTCCTCGCTCGCTTTTCCGCCGGCGACGGCTCGGCCGAATGCTCGCCAGCCCGCGTCGATGTGCTCGATCTTCGATGACGCCACGGATTCGCTACGGAGCAAGAAGTCGGCCAACGGCGCCAGATGTTGACCGTAGCCCGCCTCGAGCCGAACGACCGCGATCACGGCGTCCTCGTGCGCTCGTGCGACGGTGCCCCCGACCGAGTACGTTAGATCGGCGATCCGGGGTGGTATCGAGACTTCGATCTCGGTGAGAGTTCGGTCGGCGCGCGACCCCTGGCGGTGGCGAGGGTGCCAGGCGCGGCTCTCGGTGCGGTGCGGCGGCCAGCCCATGGCGTCTCCTCTGGACGAAAGCGCAACCAAATCTAACTTTACTATATCTAATACTGCAAAAAGTATAATAGCAGAAGCATTGCTTTAGATTAAGTGGCTTACAAGGAGCTGCGCGGCGCTCAGGAAGGCGTCGCGGGCGGGTTGGTAGTCCTCCTGCGCGACGGTGTTCGAGCCCGCAGGGATCTGGATGGCGGCGATCGCCTCGATGCCTGTTGACTTGCGCATCGAACTGGGCCTGGCCATGTACTTCAACGTTCGGTCTAGCGGAGCGCTTTGCGGACATTGGTCGATCAGGCGTCGGAGCATTGTCGGCGTCCGTGACTGATCGGAGGTAACGAAATGCCTTCGGGCAGAAGGCGTGCACTGGTACAACACTGACACGCTCGCGGCTGTCTGTCAGAATGGTTTCTTCGCAAATCTGTTGTGGCGGGCCGAGAAGCAAGGATCGGTGTGACAACTTCACAACCTCAGGGTGGGGGTCGGGAGCTCGAGCTGTTCGAGCAAGTCCTGGCCGGATGGCGGAAATCGCTGGTCGATCTGAGCGGGAGGAATCGGCTGCTCAACTTCCGGCATACGAAGACAGCGACACTCGAGATCTCGGCGCCATCGGTCGAGGCCCTGCTCCGTGGACTCGAACGCGGTATGGGCTTCGCGCCACTTCCGGATCTCGAGCCGGAGACCGGCGCCGACAACAGCGATCCCTCGCGTCCGCGTGGTGCTACTAGCAGTTCTGTCCACGAGATCGTGACGCAGAAGACGACCGGCCCTGCGCTGGAACGAGCGCTTCGCAACCTGCGAAGCAAGTCGACTCAGATATTCAACGACTATGGTTTGTGGACACTCCAATTGGGTGTCGGCATGCTGCACTGGCGTGAGGAGGGCGCGGAAACCGGCAGTGACGCACCGCTTGTCCTGGTGCCGGTCCGTATCGAGCGCACCTCGACTGGACCTCTTCGAGTGAGGATCAACGAAGAGGACGAGCCGCGACACAACCCAGCCCTCAGGGTGAAGCTGGAGCAGTTGCAGCTCGACTGGACGTCGGTGAGCGACCAAGACCCGATGGACTTCCGGACCGTGCAGTCGGCGGCCGCTGCGGCGATCGTGAATAAGCGTGGCTGGAAACTGTCGGAGCGAGTGGTTCTGGCGCTGTTCGCCTCACACAAGGAGTCCATGTATCAGGACCTGCTCGAGAACCAGCGCCATATCCTGCGTAGTGATCTCGTGCGGGCCGTTGCGCTCGGGCCGCGCGCAACCCTGGCTTCCGATCGGTTCGATTTCGAGGAGATCGACGTCGAGCGGATCGACGAGATCATCCCGCCTGAGACGTCGCCGATGATCTTGGACGCGGATGCCTCGCAACGACAGGCAGTAGCCGCTGCGGTGGCCGGTCACTCCTTTGTTCTCGATGGTCCGCCAGGTACCGGCAAGAGCCAGACGATCACCAATATCATCGGAGGATTGCTGCACGCCGGCCGCAGTGTGTTGTTCGTGTCGGAGAAGGCGGCTGCGCTGGATGTCGTGCTCAATCGGTTGCGATCGGTCGGGCTGGATTCGTACGCCTTGGCCCTACATAGTCACAACACGAGCCGAAAGGCGATCGCACAGGAACTGGGCAGGGCACTGACACAGAAGCCGGTTGCTCTGCCGTTGTCATCAAAGGAGTTGCTCTATGCACGCGCGACCCGGCTGGCACTGAGCGGGTACGCCGAGGCGATGAACGAGCTGCGCGCGCCGCTCGGAGAGACGCTGCACGACGTTATCGGCCGGATCGGCAAATTGGCCGGAGCGCCGGTCGCCGACCATTTGCTTCCGTCCGACGACTCGTCGAGAGATCGCAATGCATTCCGAGTGCAACAGCTCAGCGGACAGGATCTGTCGGCGATTCGTGATGCTGCCCGTGTAGTTGCGGAGGTATGGGCCGCCGTTACCGATCTCGACTACCCATGGCGGAGTCTGCACGCGGACACGGCGACCTCGTTGCGAACGTTGCGTCAAGCCGATGCCGCGCTCGAACGGCTCGAGGCAGCTGTTACCCGATACCGAGACCTAGCCGATGAGGATGTGATCAATACCGATGCAGACCTCAACCGCCTGGCCGAATTGATCGAACTGCTCGACTCACGCCACCCCGTTCCCGAATGGTGGCTGACAAGCGCAGAATTCGCCGATGCGGTGGAGGCCGCGGTCGACACCTTCGTTGCCGACTTGCGGTTGGTGCGACGCGCCCAGGCTGCGGCGGAAGAGGCCGCAGGCAAGCATTGGTACGAGATGTCGACACGGCTTACTGCGGAGATCAGCGATGCGGAACAGTCGCTGGCCGAGCTGTCGCCGCCCGGACTCGATCCTGGGAATTGGACTGAGTCTGCCGCGAGGCGGATCAGCCGGGACTTCAAGGCTGCAGCAAATCAGCTGGAGTCCACCTATCGAGCAGCTATCGAGATCGCAGATGAACTCGGTCTCGATAGACCGCGGACACTAGCCGCTGCGCGCGATGTCTGCCGAGTGATTGCATTGGCCGATGTTTCACATAGGCCGCTGGAACAGTGGCTGACGCAGTCGGGTGCGGTCGAAGCGGACGGCGCGGCGGTCCGGGTCGTGGCGGATCTGCTGCGGGAGTTCTTCGCCAGACGTGACAGGGTGCGCGAAGCGCAGCGATGCGCTATATCCAACGCCGGACCGGCATGGGACCGGTTGCCTGCCGATCTCAGCGCAGATCCTCCGGACGGCGAAGTGTCGCTCGGAGAGCTGGCGCCGGTTGGACTGGCGATCACACCGCTGACCAAGCACCAGATAGGCGAGCTCGATCACTGGTTCACCTCCCTGTCGGACATCCTGGAGTCGGCGGATCGCCGCGCCGCAACTATCGCGGTTCAGTTGGGCTGTCCGGAACCCGCGACGATGGAACAGGCAGAGGGTCTGGTTGCACTGCTAGAGCTGAGCACAGCGATTGATCGCCCCTTGGACGCTTGGTTCGATCCACAGGTGCTGCCCCTGGTTCGGCAAGTTTGCGACGAGATAGTCACTGCCGCCGCGCAACTGGACTCCGCCCGGCAGCAGGCTCAGGAATGGTTCCGACCAGAGATCGTGGAGAAGCAAGGGATTGCAGAGGCCATTGCTCGCCTGACCGAGGGGCCACGTGGCCTCGGTGGCCTGATGTCGCGGACGATTCGTGCCGATCGCAAGCTGATCGCATCGATGACAGTGGCAGGAGCCTGGCACAGCCAGCTCTACGAGCTGCTTCCACTGGCCAGTGCCTGGTGCACTGCGTATCAGCACTTGCGCGGTCTTGCTCGTGGATACGTTGATCTCCTGGGGCGTTATGCAGGAACCGATCTTCCTGAGGTCGAGCGACTGCAAGCCGCGTGCTCCTGTGCCGAGGAGGTACATCGCCTCGCTACGACGACGCTCGAAGACCCGCAACGACGACGGCTGCTGTTGGCTCATCTTGCGGACGGACGCGAGTCAGACCCCGAGTTGACCGAACGGGGTGTCGAGCTCGGGCGCGACTTGGCCAGATGGCGGGTGGACGCAAACCGTTTGCCGCTGTCCGCCTACGCAACGGAACTTTCCAAAAGACGGCCCGGCGAGATAGCACGTTGGTTGTCGGCACATCTGGACCCATTGCAGCGCGCAGCCGCGCTCGTGGACGTTGTTACAGCCACTTGCGGTGAAGGCGGCGAAACAGCTGCGAATTATTCGCTCGCCGCAGCCCGCGCCGCTGTCACACATGCACACTCGGCCCAACAAAAGACAGCCGATTTCCTCAGGCGGGAACGGAAGGATCGGCAGCTGCTCGGCTCTTGGTACAAGGGTCTCGACACGAATCCGTCCGCTCTCGCCGCTCCCATATCCGGCGGTTCTACGAAACTCGACCCCGTTGATGACCTGCTGCGCCGCAGCATCGAAGAGATGTCTACCGGGCAGGGGCGGACAGCTACCACTGAGGACTACGAGCTGCTCGGTCGATATTGCACAGATCGGCAGGTCGATTCCGATCTCTTGGGCTGTGCGTTGGAAGCGGTGAAGATTGTCGACCGAGTCGCTTCCGCAAGTCTTGTGGATCCAACCCGTCGTGCACGGCTGTGTAAAGCGATATCCGATTCCCGGCCGAGCCGGCCAGGCCTAGTGCGCCGAGCCGAACGCATCGCGGACGGACTCGATTCCTGGGAGGTGTGGACGAAGCAGCCGGAGATTGCAGACAGAGCAGCTGCACTGCAGGCTGCCTCATTCGAGGCCTCGATACATTGGCTTTGTGCGCACATCGATCCCGCCGATGATGCAGCGGACTTAATCCGATCCGTGTCGCGAGTCGATGACAACGGCGGCGAGATGTCCCTCCTGCGAGCCAGGGCCGCGGTGGCGGCGGTTACCAAAGCGCATACTGCCGCGGACGAGTTCGAAGCGGGTGACGAGCGATGGCCGGTGCTACTCGGGGAGATGTACTGCGGAGTAGAGACCGACCACAGTGCTGTGCTCGATGCGGTGAACTGGGCTCAGCGTGTGCGCCGGGCGGCTGGTGGAGTCCAGCTTCGCCACTCGGAGCACGGCTCGAGATCGCGCCGCACGATAAACGCTTCACGCGCGTTACCACTGTCTTCGGCGGCAGCGCGGACGATGCTGACCGCGCCTGTGGACAGTTCGTTCGACCAGATTCGGGCCGAGTGGCGTGGCCTTCGCAAAGAGCTGGCAGGACTGTTCGAAACCGAGCGGTCCGGCGAGATCGGCACGGCTCTCTCGCGCAGTCTGTCGTCGGCGAGGGCGGTCGTGTCTCGGCTGTCGGCTGATCAACGTGGCCCGGAAGTCTGGTCGCGTTACCGCGCAGCGCTGGCCGAGTTCATCGAACATGGCCTGGGAGCATTGCCGTCACAACTCGCCCGCCAGGGCATCGCCGCTGCAGATGTAGCCGCTACGGTCGAACGTGCGATCCTGACGGCCTGGGTCGAAGATCTGCTGGCGACCGACGTTCGGCTCGCGTCCATTCGCGCCGAGGACCGCAATCGGCTGGTGGAACAGTTCCGCGCCGCCGACCGCGAGTTGATCCGGGGCGCTCCTGCTGCAGTGATCAATTCGTGCGATGCGAGACGGCCACGCCGTACCAATGTCGGTTCAGCGGCGGTAATCACCAGCGAGGCAGAGAAGCAGCGGCGCCACATGCCGGTCCGCCGGCTCTTGAGGGAGACACGCGACGTAGTCCAACGGATCAAGCCATGTTTCATGATGAGTCCCTTGACGGTTAGTCAGTTTCTTCCGCCCGACTTCCGTTTCGACGTGGTTATTTTCGACGAAGCATCGCAAGTCCGTCCCGAGGACGCGATCAATTCGATCTATCGTGCAGACGCGTTGATCGTGGCAGGCGATCAGAAACAGTTGCCCCCGACGTCGTTCTTCGGCGCTTCCGGAGATACCGAGGACGATGAATGGGACGAGGACGACAGCGACGCATTTCAGTCCGTCCTGGACGCCTGCAAGGCAAGTGGTGTTCTGCGCAGCCTGCCCCTGCGCTGGCACTACCGCAGCCGACATGAGAACCTGATCGCGTTCAGCAACCACGAGTTCTATCGCAACACGATGGTCACCTTCCCCGGAGCGTCGCAGGACGGCCCGGACATCGGCGTCGAGTTCTTCAAATCGAGCGGCGTATACGACCGCAGTGGCCGCCGCGATAATTCGGGCGAGGCGGCTTTGGTAGCGGAACGCGTCATCCACCACTACGCCACGCGGCCCAGTCTGACACTTGGCGTCGTGGCCCTGTCGAAATCACAGGCCGACGCTATCGAGGCGGCGGTCGAAAAGGCCCGAGCGGCCCGGCCGGATCTAGGTGAGTTCTTCACCGATGATCGCCTCGACGGCTTTTTCGTGAAGAACCTGGAAAACGTCCAAGGTGATGAGCGCGATGTCATAATTTTGTCGATCGGCTACGGCCGCGACCAGCAGGGGAAGTTGCGTTCCGAGTTCGGCCCCATCAACCGGGGCGAAGGCTGGCGGCGACTGAACGTCGCGGTGACACGGGCGCGGCGGCGAGTCGAGCTGGTTGCGTCGTTCCGCGGCGGGGAACTGCCGGACAGCACCAACAAGAGTGTGCAGCACCTGAAGCGCTATTTGCTCTACGCCGAGAGTGGTCCGCGCATCCTTGCCACGGCGGCGGCCGACGCGGATGCCGGACCGGAAAGCCCGTTCGAGGAGCAAGTGATCGATGTCCTCCGCGACTGGGGTTACGATGTGCAACCGCAAGTCGGGGTGGCCGGCTACCGGATCGACATGGCCATCAAGCACCCTGAAGCGCAGGGCATTTATGCACTTGGAATCGAATGCGACGGTGCGATGTACCACTCGTCGCGAGCAGCACGCGACCGCGACCGGTTGCGCGAGTCGGTACTGCGTGATCTGGGCTGGCGGCTGCACCGCATTTGGGGTACCGATTGGTACCGCAACCGCGCTGATGCAATGGAACGTTTACGGTCAGAAGTAGCAGCCGCATGCGCGATGGATCCATATTCCATGGGCCGACCCGAACCGAAGAAAGTTCGGCCGGAGCCTTCGCGGACAAGATCGGATGAGGTCGAAGAACCTTCGATGTCGACGGCAGTTCGGGTTGCACCGGTCGAGCACGAGCCGACTGCCTGGACCCGCCCATACCAGCACGTTGGAATCGATGAACTCATCGAGCTTCGCCGTAAGTCCGCCGACAGACGAGGGTTGGATCTCGTCGCGCTGCAGGATCCGGAGGCCTTCGAGGTGGTTGCCGATATTGTGTTGCGTGTAGTCGAAGTCGAAGGTCCGGTCGAGGAAGATCTGTTATTCACTCGCGTGCGAACGGCTTGGGGGGTAGGTAGATCAGGTTCGGTCATCCAAGTCCGGATCCGGGAAGTCCTGCATTGGCTCGATAGGGAGAAGGCAGTTGTTCGGCTCGGCACCGCATACGACCTACCAGCCCGTGAGCTGCGGTTTGTGCGCACAGCGACCTCCATCGGAGGCCGCTTGGTCCGCCAGATTCCGGCAATCGAGCGACAACTCGCTATACGGAATGTCATCGCCGACTGCTTGAGCGTTCGGCGGGAAGAACTACTGTCCGAGGTCGCCGGTGTCTTCGGCTGGACACGCGTCCGGTCGGACATCCGGGCGACGTTGACCGCAGATCTCGATAGTTTGATCGGGCAAGGGATCGTCGAGGAGACCGCACTAGGTATGACACTCGCAGGCGGGGTGTAATCGTACAAGGGCACACTCGGAGGTCGAATCCACCACGAATTCGACCTCCCAGTGGAATCAGCTGCCGAAGCGGGCCAGCACGGCGCCGGCTTCCTGGGAGGCGGTGCCTTCCTCGGCGAGGTGGGCCATTTCCGGGGCGATCTCGCGACCGTGGTGGGCCATCGCCTGGGCGTACAGCCGACCGGCTCGGTAGGAGGAGCGGACCAGCGGACCGGCCATCACGCCTGCGAAGCCGATTTCCTCCGCCGTCTTGGAGTGCTCGACGAACTCCTCTGGCTTCACCCAGCGGTCGACCGGGTGGTGGCGGGGGGACGGGCGCAGGTACTGGGTGATGGTGAGGATGTCGCAGCCCGCCTCGTGCAGGTCGTGCATGGCCTGGGTGACTTCCTCGGGCGTTTCGCCCATGCCGAGGATGAGGTTGGACTTGGTGACCAGGCCTGCTTCGCGGGCGGCGGTCAGCACCGCGAGGGAGCGCTCGTAGCGGAAAGCCGGGCGGATGCGCTTGAAGATGCGGGGGACCGTTTCGAGGTTGTGCGCCAGCACTTCCGGGCGGGCCGAGAAGACCTCGGCGAGCTGGTCGGGGTCGGCGTTGAAGTCGGGGATCAGCAGTTCCACGCCCGTGTGCGGGTTCGAACGCTTGATGGCGCGGACGGTTTCGGCGTAGAGCCAGGCGCCGCCGTCGTCCAGATCGTCGCGGGCGACGCCGGTGATGGTGGAGTAGCGCAGGCCCATGGCCTGGACGCTTTCGGCGACGCGGCGGGGCTCGTCCCGGTCGAGGGCGGCCGGCTTGCCGGTGTCGATCTGGCAGAAATCGCAGCGGCGGGTGCACTGTTCGCCGCCGATCAGGAAGGTGGCCTCGCGGTCTTCCCAGCACTCGAAGATGTTGGGGCAGCCAGCTTCCTCGCACACGGTGTGCAAGCCTTCGCGCTTCACCAAGCCTTTGAGTTCGGAGTACTCGGGGCCCATGGTCGCGCGGGTGCGGATCCACTTCGGTTTGCGCTCGATGGGGGTTTCCGCGTTGCGGGCTTCGATGCGCAAGAGCTTGCGGCCGTTCGCGGCACGAGCGTCCGGCCCGGAGGTGGCCTGCGCCGCCGCGGAGGGCACCGGGAGTGCCGCAGCAGGTTCGGCTGCGGCAGCGTTGTGTGGTGTCGGGGTGTCGACTGAGGTCACTCGATCGACCTTACGCCGTCGGGCTCGGGGACCGCGGGGTGGTGTCGCCAGGAGTGACACGCGGAATATTGTGCTCGGCGACCGGCAGGTCGCCGTCCAGCGCGCGGATGAGGGCGTCGGCCACCAGCGGCTTGATCTCGGCGACGGTCACTTCGCGACCGAGTTCGCGGGTCAGCGTGGTGACGCCCGCGTCGCGGATGCCGCACGGAACGATGGCCTGGAAACCGTCCATGGCGGCGTTGCAGTTGAGCGAGAGGCCGTGCAGAGCCACGCCGCGCTGCACACGCACACCGATCGCGGCGATCTTGCGTTCGGCGTACAGCTCGGTGGCGGGCAGCCAGACGCCGGAACGGCCCTCGACGCGGCCGCAGACGAGGCCGAGCCCGGTGCAGACGGTGATCAACGCCTCCTCGAGGCGGCGCACGTAGTCGACGACGTCGACCGGCTCGGCAAGCCGCACGATGGGGTAGCCGACCAGTTGGCCGGGACCATGCCAGGTGATCTTGCCGCCGCGGTCGACCTGCACCACCGGGCTGCCGTCGATGGGCAGATCGTCGGCCTCGGTGCGGCGGCCCGCGGTGTACACCGACGGGTGCTCGAGCAGCAGCAGATGATCGGATCCGTTGCCCTCGGCGCGCTGCTCGGCGATGCTGCGCTGCAGCTCCCAGGCGGCGTGGTAGTCGATGAGTCCGAGATCCTCGACCACGATCGGGGTCGTATCGAATCGGGCGGACAGGGTGGTGCGCGTGTCTGTCACAGGCATGACGGTACGCCCACCGGGGCAGCCGATTCCAGCACCTCGATGTGGGAACCCCCACAGCCGGGGTGATAGCCAGAAGTAGAGCTGAAAGGTTGCGCGGACACAAGCCGCTGGCCCGGCCCTGCGTCCGGGTCCGGCTCCCGGATGTGCGGTACGGCGCGAGCGTGCGGGTTCCGTCGGAAGAACGCAGGCCCTCGATGACCTCGATTGCCGGATTGCTGTAGGCGCCGCCGCTTCGAGTCGATGTCCACGAGTGCTCGCCCCGGGCGGTGTCTCTCGGGCTTGCCTGGCGTCACGTGCTGAAATGCGCATCGCATCCGGATGACCCGTCCAGTAAGACAAACGAGCAACCGTTTCCGAGACCGCGCGGATTCTGGCGGCGCGCCCGGCATTGCGGTGCCTCCGGACCAGCGGCTGGGCGAGATCAGCTTCGGGGGTGTCCCTATGGTGTTGGTCAAGCTGGATCGGTCGTGGTTGGTCGTGGCGTTCGGTGTCAGTTCAGTCGTAGTAGGCCGGCGTCGGTGGTTCGGAATCCGCAGGTGTCGCGATAGAAGCTGTCGAGGTGTGGTTCGTAGTCGACGTGGAGCCACTCGATACCGAGTTCGCGAAGGTCGCTGATAAGAGCCGCGACCAGGCTGGTTCCGATGCGCTGATACTGGAAGTCGGGCGCGACCATGGTGTCGAGGAGGAACGCATGCCGACCTCCGTCCCAGACCGCGTGCACGAACCCGACGAGCTGATCGCCGACGAACGCACCGACCCACGATCTGCTGTGCCGTTCCAGGCGTGCCTTCCAAGGGCTCGGCGCGTGGTCACCGCCGAACGCGTCGGTGTGCAGCCGCGAGAGCACCTCATCGTCGACAGCGAAACGGATGCGGAGATCCGCGATCATGCGGCGTTCTCTAGTCGACGTCGATGGGAAGGGTGAGTTGCATGAGCGTCAAATCCATCCAGCGGCCGAATTTGTGGCCCACCTCCGGCAGGACGCCGACGGTGCGGAAGCCGAAGCGTTCGTGCAGGAGGATCGAACCGGCATTGCGGGATTCGACGGCGGCGATCATGGCGTGCACCGTGCCCGCGCGACGAGCACGTTCGATCAGCTCGGTGAGCAGGGCGGTGGCGATGCCGCGACGCTGGAAGCGGTCGTCGACGTACACGGAGTTCTCGACCGTGTAGCGGTAGCCGGATTTGGTACGCCACGGGCCGTAACTCGCGTAACCCGCCAGTGCGCCGTCGATCTCGGCGACCAGCACGGGCAGCCCCGCCCCGGTGCGGGCCTGGAACCAGCCGAGGCGCTCGTCCAGGCCGACCCGCTCGGTGTCCCAGATCGCGGTGGAGGTGGCGATATTCGCGTTGTGGATGTCGAGGATCGCCGGAAGGTCATCGGTGGTCGCGTCGCGGATGGCCGTGGCGGACCTGGTGTCGAGTCGGTCGGTCATCGAGCATCTCCGGGTCGTCCCACCGCGGCGGTCAGCGCGGCGCCGATGGTGGGATGGTGGAACTGGTAACCCGCTTCCTCGAGGGCGGTGGGGATGGCCCTCGGCCCGCGCAGGATCGCCTCCTGCGCCATCTCGCCGACCAGCGCATTCAGCGCGAATGCCGGGACGACGAGGGGAGTGGGGCGGTGCAGCGCCCGGCCGAGCGCGCGGCTGAACTCGGCGTTGGTGACCGGTGCGGGGCCGACCAGATTGATCGGGCCGGAGACCGTGTCGTGGGTGAGCGCGAAGACGATCGCGCCGATCTCGTCGGCCATCGAAATCCACGGCGTGTACTGGCGGCCGTTGCCCAGCCGTCCGCCCAAACCGAGCGCGTACAACGGATGCAGCACCCCGAGCACGCCTCCGGTCCGGGACAACACCGCGGCGCTGCGCAATAGCACCGTGCGCACACCGGCCGTGGCGGCGGGTTCGGTTGCCTTCTCCCAGTCCCGGCACAGGGCGGCCAGGAAACCCGAACCGGCGGGGGAGGTCTCGTCCACCACACGGTCGCCGGTGTCGCCGCCGTAGTAATGCACGCCGCTGGCATTGAGCAGCGTGGGCACGCCCGCGGCGACCACAGCACCGGTCAAGACGTCGGTCGGTGTGATGCGGCTGTCGCGCAGCTCCTGTTTGAAGCTCCCGGTCCAGCGGCGCCGCCCGACGCTCGCACCACAGAGGTTGACCACGGCGTCGGCGCCGCGAAGCGCCCGCTCGTCCAAGTGGGCACGAGCCGGGTTCCAGGCGAATTCGTCCGCGCCCGCCACTTTTCTGCGCACCAACCGGGCGACCTCGTGCCCGTCGCGGCGCAGTGCCGCGACGAGCGCTGTCCCGATCAACCCGGACGAGCCGGCGATCACGACCTTCATAGGTGCCGCGGGACCTTCCTCACAGACCGAGATCGGCCTCGAACGCCGCTTCCTCGAGCCGGTGGCGGATCGTGGTCAGGAAGCGTCCGGCGTCGGCGCCGTCGATCAGGCGGTGGTCGTAGGTGAGCGGCAGGTAGCACATCGAGCGGACGCCGATGGACTCGTTGCCGGTCTCGTCGGTCACCACGACCGGGCGCTTGACGATCGCGCCCGTACCCAGCATGCCCGCCTGCGGCGGAAGCAGGATCGGGGTGTCGAACAGCGCGCCCTGGCTGCCGATGTTGGTGATGGTGAAGGTGCCACCGGCCAGCTCGTCGGGCTTCAGTCCACCGGTGCGGGCGCGGTTGGCGATGTCGGCGATGGCGCGCGCCAGCCCGGCCAGCGACAGGTCGCTGGCGTTGTGGATCACCGGGGACAGCAGGCCCTGCTCGGTGTCGACGGCGATGCCCAGGTGCACCGAGGCGTGGTAGGTGATCTCCTTGCTGGACTCGTCGTAGCTGGCGTTGACGTTCGGGTGCACGCCGAGCGCCTCGACCACGGCCTTGGCGAAGAAGGGCAGGAACGTCAGGTTGACGCCCTCGCGGTCCTTGAACGCCGCCTTGGCCTGCTTGCGCAGCGTCGCGATCTTGGTGACGTCCGCCTCGTGCACCTGGGTCAGCTGCGCGGTGGTCTGCAGCGACTCGCGGGTCTTGGTCGCGGTGATCTGGCGGATGCGGTTGGCCTTCTGCACGGTGCCGCGCAGGTGGGCCAGTTCCGGGCTCGCCACCGCGGGCGCCTTCGCCGCGGCCGGAGCGGACGCGGCAGGAGCGGCCGCCGGAGCAGGGGCCTTCTTGGCCTCGGCGGCGGCGAGCACGTCCTGCTTGCGAATGCGGCCTCCGACACCGGAACCGGTGATCGCGGCGAGGTCGACCTTGTTCTCCTCGGCCAGCTTGCGGACCAGCGGAGTGACGTAAGGGGTTGCGCCGTTGGAGGATTCGGCGGCCGGAGCGGCGGCGGGTGCGGGAGCCGGTGCGGGCTTGGGAGCAGGCGCGGGGGCAGCTGCCGGAGCAGGCGCGGCGGCGGCCGGGGCCGGTTCCGGCTTCGGGGCCGGTGCGGGCTTGGGAGCAGGCGCGGGTTCGGGAGCCGGGGCGGGCGCGGGAGCCGGGGCGGCGGCCGCGGGGGAACCGCTGCCGATGACGCCGAGCTGTCCACCGACCGCGACGACGTCGTCTTCCTGGGCGGTGATCTCCAGCAGGGTGCCCGCGACGGGCGAGGGGATCTCGGTGTCGACCTTGTCGGTGGAGACCTCGAGCAGCGGCTCGTCGACGGCGACCTCGTCGCCGACCGACTTCAGCCAGCGGGTGACGGTGCCCTCGGTGACCGACTCGCCGAGTTCCGGCATCTTCACCGGCGTGCCGTCGCCGGACGACGCGGGTGCGGCCTGGGCGGCGGGCGCGGACTCCTCGGCCGGAGCGGCCTCGGGCTCAGCCGCGGGCGCCTCCTCCGCGGGGACGGCAGTCTCCTGCGCGGGCGCGGCGGCTTCCGGAGCGGGCGCGGGAGCGGACGATTCCGCCTCACCGGCCTCGCTGATGACGCCGAGTTCGCCGCCGACCTCGACCACGTCGTCTTCGTTCGCGACGATCTTCGACAGCACACCCGCCGCGGGGGACGGGATTTCGGTGTCGACCTTGTCGGTGGAGACTTCGAGCAACGGCTCGTCGACCTCGACCGTGTCTCCTTCCTGCTTCAGCCACCTGGTCACCGTTCCCTCGGTGACGCTCTCACCAAGAGCGGGCATCTGGACGGAGAAGGCCATGTCCGTTGACTCCTCTGACTGCTCGACGGGGTTCTACAACAGTTGATCTCGCTGCGGACGCCCGCCGCGGGTCGCGCCGGGAGTCCGTAAGCCACCGATCATTGTGGTGGCGCCGGAGATCCGTGTGGTTCTTGTACCGCGGTCCATCCTTGCACTCGCGCGCAAGCCATGTAGCACAGGGCGGCGTACTGCGCGGAGCTGGCAGTATGGGAAGACCGGCGGTGAACATTCTCCGGTGCAGGAAAGGAGGTCGGCGTCGTTGGGTTTGCTGGATCGTTTCCGCGGCGGCGCGACCCGGGGTGGCGGCACTCTACGTGGGCGTTCGGTGGACGGGCGGGATGCTCGCTACCTGGCCGACTGGGTGCGCACGCACGTGGGCGTCGAGGGCTACATCGAACCGAAGACCACGGTGACAGATGTCACAGTTGTCCTTATTGCCGCGGATGGTGAATGGACGCGGCGGATCGTCGGCGAGCGCGGGGCACAGCGGCTTGCCAAGGATTTGCACATCCCCGTCTACGACGTCCGCAAGACCGGATATCCGCAGCGGATGCGCGACTACGACGCCCGCAAGCGGGTGGAGCGGCAACGCGAGCTGGAGCGGGATCTGTACGACCTGTGAGCCGTCGGATTGTCTGATCCGTCCGGTTTCGGACGGGCTTGCGCGGTGCCGCGACGACGGCGATCCGGCTCTCGCACCGCGCGTAGGGGTGGGCCGAGACCGGGTCGGGACGCACACTGGAATTTCGTCGTGCGCGTCCGGCCCGGCGGACGCGTGACGTTCCCGGTCCTGGGTGGAAGCGAGCGCGTCGTCCGGGAGTCGCCGGACGACGCGCTCGGCACTCACTCCGCGGCGATGTCCTGCAACACGGCGATCAGGGTGCGCACCGGCACGCCGGTGCCGCCCTTGCCGATGTAGCCGAACGGGCCGCCGGTGTTGTAGGCCGGACCGGCCACGTCGAGGTGGGCCCACTGCACGTCCTCCGGGACGAACTCCTTGAGGAACAGTCCGGCCGAGAGCATGCCGCCCCAGCGGTGCGGCGCGACATTGGCCAGGTCGGCGATCTTGGAGTTCAGGTCACCGCGCAATTCGGCGGGAAGCGGCATCGCCCAGCCGTTCTCCCCGACCTCGCGGGAGATGCGGGCCACCCGGTCGCGGAACTCGTCGGTGCCCATCACGCCGGGCGTGCGGGTGCCGAGCGCGACCATCTGCGCGCCGGTCAGGGTGGCCACGTCGATCAGGTACTCCGGCTCGTCCTCGCTCGCGCGCACGATCGCGTCGGCCAGGATCAACCGGCCCTCGGCGTCGGTGTTGAGCACTTCGACGGTGGTGCCGCCGTACTGGGTGAGCACGTCGCCGGGGCGCTGCGCTGTGGCCGATGGCATGTTCTCCGCCATCGGCACCGTGGCCGTTACCGTGATCGGCAGGCTCAATCGCGCGGCCAGCAGCGTCGCGGCGATCACGGCGGCGGCGCCGGCCATGTCGGAGGTCATGTTCTCCATGTTCTGCGCGGGCTTGATGGAGATGCCGCCGGTGTCGAACGTGATGCCCTTACCGACCAGCGCCACCTTCTTCGGGCCGCCCGCGTAGGTGATCCGGATCAGGCGCGGCGGGCGCGAGGAACCCTTGCCCACCCCGAGGACGCCGCCGTAACCACCGGCTTCCAGCGCCTTCTCGTCGAGCACCTCCACGGTGAGGCCCGCTGCCTCGGCGAGTTCCTCCGCCCGCGCGGCGAACTCGGCCGGGAACAGGTGGCTGGGCGGGGTGTTCACGAAATCCCGTGCCGTGGCGACGGCCTCGGCGGTGAGTTGCGCGCGGAACAGGGCCTCTTCGCCGAATCCGGGCTCGGGCACCAGCAACTCGACGCGGGCCACGGGGTGCTCGTCCGGCTTGGGCGCGGACTTGTCCGAACGGAACGGCGTGAACGAGTAGGCGCCCAGGTAGAAGCCTTCCGCGGCGGCACCGATGTCCAGTCCCGAAAGCGTGGTCGCCACCAGTTCGGTGCCGGACAGCGAGCGGGCGGCCACACCGGCCGAGCGGCGGATCTGCTCGGCGTCGAGCTTGTCGGCTGAGCCGAGGCCGACGGCGAGCACGCTGGTCACCCCGTCCAGTCCGGGCGGCGCCGGTATCCGGGTCAGTTCCTCGGCCTTGCCCTTCGCGCCGACCGCGCCCAGCTGATCGAGCAGTTCCGCGCGCACGTCGGCGGTGAGCACGTCGCCGAACAGGTCCTCGGGCACGATGGCGGGGCCGTCCTCCGAGGAGGTCAACCCGATGACGAGCACATCGGTGTCCGCGCCGATGGTCTCGGTGCGTGCCAGTTCCGGTCCGAGCGAGCGATCTGCAACAGCGGTCATGGGCACAGGCTATTCGGTCCGTTCCGGATATCGCACCGCGACGCCGTCGAGCAGGAGTTCCACCGCGGCGTGCAGCAGGTCGTCGAAGTCCATCTCGAAGCCGGAGTCCAGGTCCGTCAGGAAGCGGTGCAGGACGGGACGGGTCCGTGGGTCGAGCAACTCGGCGAATTCATGGCGCAGCGCGGTCGCCTCGGCGGCGTCGCGTGGAGCGCCGAAGCCGTCGGCGCGCTCGGAACTCCACAGCAACGCCAGCCCCTGGACCAGGCCCGAAAGTGCGAGATAGATCGCGAATCCCGTCTGCCGGGACACGCCGGGCCGATCGAGCGCGGCGAAATTCCGCTCCAGCACGTCCAGCAGCGCGGGGCCGAGTGGAGGGCGGGTACGCGCCAGCAGCGGCAGCATCCACGGATGCCTGCGGTAGAGGCGCCACTCCTCGTGCGCTTCGTGCCGAAGCCGGGGCCGCCAGCCGGTGCACAAGGTGCCCGGTGGCGGAATCTCGTCGAGGACCAGTTCCGCCATGCTCGCCAGGAGCGCTTCCCGGTCGGGGAAGTGGCGGTAGAGGGTGGCGGTCGCGACACCGAGCGCACTGGCCAGGCGACGCATGGTGAGCCCGTGGATCCCGTCCCGGTCGGCCAGTTCCACCGCTGCCCGGGCGATGCCGACCGCGGTGAGCCTGGTCGGGCGGCCCGTGTGCCGCACCGGAATCGCCGTGCGGCGGGCACGGTAGGCGCGGGCCTGGCAGGAGCGCGAGCAGTACTTGCGCCGTCGGCCCCGGGAGGGCTGGGCGAGTTCGTTCCGGCAGATCGCGCACGTCATGCGAGGTTCCGTTTCGACACACGAACAGGTGTGACGAAATAGTAGTGAAGACTCGCTGACCTGCATAGATTTGCAAACAAACACAGTGTTCACATGACAAGGGAGCGCAATGGAGATCACTGCTCGCCGAGCGACCGGGCGCGACCGTGACCCGCTGATCGAGGCGTTCGTCGCGGCCAGCGCGGACGAGGTGGTGACGGCGTGGATCCTCGAAGATCAACCCGACACCGGGTTCCGCACCGCGTTCGTGCCGGGGTTGGTCGATCGCGCCTTGCGGGACGACGAGATCTGGGTCGCGGGCGCGGGCGGGGAGATCTGGTCTATCTCGATCTGGCAGCAGGTCACCTCGATCGAGCGATTCGCCGCGGAAGCCGCCGAGGCGCGGGCCATGGTCGAACAGGCGCCCGGTGTGCGGGCGCTGCGACGCGCCTCGATCGTCACCGACCTGCTCGCCCGCGAACATCCCCGCGAGTTCCCGCATCGGTACCTGCAAGTGATCGTGACCAGGCCCGAGCATCGCGGCAAAGGAGCCGGTGCGGCGATCCTCGCCGACCGGCTGAACGAATCGGTCGTCCCGGTGTTTCTCGAAGCGAGCACCGAACGATCCGCTCGGCTCTACGGCCGGTGCGGGTTCGCCCCCACCGGAACGACGCACACGCTGCCGGAGAACGGCCCGACCCTGATCCCGATGTGGTTCGGTCTCGGGGCGTGAGCGGTGCGAGGACCTGGGCATCGGTCCCGGATAAGCTCGGCCGGTGACCGAGACGAGCTTCCTGCAAGGACCCATCCACGCCGTGCACGTCGAGCTGGGCGCCACCTTCGCGCCGTTCGGGGGCTGGGAGATGCCGGTGTCGTACGCGGGCACGGTGACCGAGCACCAGGCGGTTCGCACGACGGTGGGGCTGTTCGACGTCAGTCATCTCGGCAAGGCGACGGTGCGCGGTCCGGGCGCCGCGGCGTTCGTGAACTCGGCGCTGACCAACGATCTCGGCCGGATCCGGGCGGGTAAGGCGCAGTACACGCTGTGCTGCGCCCCGGACGGGGGAGTGATCGACGACCTGATCGCCTACTACGTCGGCGACGACGAGATCTTCCTGGTGCCGAACGCCGCCAACACCGCGGCGGTGGTCGCCGAACTGCGCAAGGTGGCGCCCGAAGGCGTCACGGTCACCGACGAGCACCGCGACTTCGCCGTGTTCGCCGTGCAGGGGCCGCGTTCCACCGAGGTGCTGAGCGCGCTCGGTCTGCCCACCGACCTCGAGTACATGGCCTACGCCGACGCCGACTGGGACGGCCGCCCCGTCCGCGTCTGCCGCACCGGCTACACCGGCGAGCACGGCTACGAGTTGCTGCCACGCTGGGACGACGCCGAGCCGCTGTTCCGCGCCTTGACCGAGCGGGTGCGCGCGGCCGAGGGCCAGGTGGCCGGGCTCGGCGCCCGCGACACCCTGCGCACCGAGATGGGCTACCCCTTGCACGGGCACGAACTCTCGCCGGACATCTCGCCGGTGCAGGCGCGCTGCGGCTGGGCGGTCGGCTGGACGAAACCGGAGTTCTGGGGGAAGGCCGCTCTGGAACAGGAGAAGTCGGACGGTCCGCGCCGAATCCTGCTCGGCCTGCGGGCGCTCGACCGCGGTGTGCTCCGGCAAGGGCAAACCGTTCTGCGCGACGGCGAACCGGTCGGCGAAACCACGTCCGGCACCTTCTCGCCGACCCTCAAGGCCGGCATCGCGCTGGCCCTGCTGGACACCTCGGCCGACGTCGAACCAGGCACCGAGGTCGAGGTCGACGTGCGCGGCCGCCGCCTGCGCTGCGAGACCGTCCGGCCGCCGTTCGTCCGGACCAACACCAAGTGACCGCCCTGCGCCCGGACGCGGGCATCGGCTGAGATCGGCGCGGCGCGGGAGGGCGCGGACCATGGCGAAATGGCGCGGATCGGGCCGGATAGGATCGTCGGCATGACCGCTGCCGCACAGTTCACCCGTGTTCCGCATCCCGCGCCACTCGCAGCGCAGCGGCGACAAGAGGTACTGGCGCAGCCGGGGTTCGGGCGCCACTTCACCGATCACATGGTCTCGATCGATTACGCGGGCGGCACGTGGACGAACGCGCGGGTGGAGCCGTACGGACCGCTGGCGCTGGATCCCGCGACCATGGTGTTCCACTACGGCCAGGCCATCTTCGAGGGACTCAAGGCCTACCGGCAGAGCGACGGCAGCGTCTCGTGTTTCCGCATCGATGCCAACGCCGCGCGTTTCCGCCGGTCGGCTCGCCGGATGGCGATGGCCGAGCTGCCGGACGAGCTGTTCATCGAGTCGGTCCGGCAACTGCTGGAGGTGGACCGGGACTGGGTGCCCGCGGCGGGCGGCGAGGACTCGCTGTACCTGCGGCCGTTCATGTTCGCCACCGAGGCCGGGCTCGGGGTGAAGCCCGCCGCGGCGTACAAGTACCTGCTGCTCGGCTCCCCGGCGGGGGCGTACTTCCCCCGTGGCGTGAAGCCGGTGCGGGTCTGGCTGTCCACCGAATACGTGCGTGCCGCGCCGGGCGGCACCGGCGAGGCGAAGGTCGCGGGCAACTACGCGGCGTCGCTGCTCGCGCAGGCCGAGGCGTCGGCCAAGGGATGCGACCAGGTGGTGTGGCTGGACGCGTGTGAGCGCCGCTATGTCGAGGAGATGGGCACCAACAACCTGTTCTTCGTCTTCGGTTCCGGCTCCGAGGCGCGGCTGGTCACGCCGGAACTGTCCGGCTCCTTGTTGCCGGGCATCACCCGTGACTCGCTGCTCACCCTCGCCGCCGATTCCGGCTTCCCGGTCGAGGAGCGCAAGATCTCGGTCGAGGAATGGCGCAAGGGCGCCGAATCCGGTGAGATCACCGAGGTTTTCGCGTGCGGCACCGCCGCGGTGATCACCCCGGTCGGCTGGGTCCGTTCCGGTGACGGCGAATTCACCATCGGCGGCGGAGAGCCTGGCGTGGTCACCATGGCCCTGCGCGACACCCTCACCGGCATCCAGCGCGGCACCTTCGCCGACAAGCACGGGTGGATGCGGCCGATGTGACTCAGCCCGGCATCAGCATGTGCCACTGCTCCAGCGTCTGCGGACGCATGACGTAATTCTTGTCCCGGACAGTGGACAGTGCGGCGTTGGGTTCCTGCGAATACCAGTGTCCCGGGTAGACGACCGGGTCGCCGGCGAGGCCGGCCAGGTAGCGCAGGCTGCGGAACATTTCGTCCGAATCGCCGCCCGGGAAATCGGTGCGGCCGCAGCCGTCGACGAACAAGGTGTCGCCGGCGATCAGGCGATTGTCGAACAGGAAGCATTGGCTGCCCGGTGTGTGGCCGGGTGTGTGTAGTAACTCGATCTCGAAGGCACCGACGCCGACCTTGTCACCGTGCTCGTGGCCGGTCAGCTCGCTCTCGGCGATCCCGGTGACGTTGGCCACCCACGGCAGCTCTTTGGCGTTGACATGCACTGGGACGCTTGTCTTTTCGAGGAGCTCACGCACTCCGCGCAGGGTGAAGCCGAGCATCGTGCCGCCCACGTGATCAGGGTGATGATGGGTGGCGAGCACGCCACTCAGGCGCAGGCCGTCTCCCTCGGCGATATCCACCAGATCACCCGCCGCGTAGGCCGGATCGATCACCACGCACTCGCCCGTTTCCCGATCGCCGATCAAATACGCGAAGTTGCGCATCTGCGTCGCGATCGGATCGCCCACGGCGTAGTCGCGTCCCGACAACAGCTGGCGAAAATACAGGCGCTCAGAAGACATACCGCCCACCTTATTGCCCGACCCAGACGATCCGCGCGGCACGGCCGGAAAAATTCCAGTGACCCAGACTCTCGCGGGCCTGCCGCCGCGGGTGGGTCAGCCGGTGTGGACGGCGAGCGACAGCACGGCCGCCGTGAGCGCGACGGTGGTCTCGACCGCGGCGCCGAGGACGTCACCGGAGAGTCCGCCGAAGCGACGGGCGCAGTGCCGGACCAGAACCGCCGAGGCGGCCAGACCGAGCACCACCGCGAGGGGGCCGAGCCACGCACAGCCCGGGACGGCGAGCGCAGCGAGGCCGATAGCGATCGCGGACCAGGCGGCCACGGCGAGGGCCGACTGCGTGTCGGCCACCAGAATGCCGAATCCGGTGCCGGGCGCGGCGGGGATGCCTCGGCAGGCGAGGATTACCGCGACACGGCCGGTCGCCACGGCGAGGGCGACCGCGAGCCATCTGCCCGAATCGGCGAGGGCCGCGAACGAGAACGCTTGGACCCCGACGGTGAAGACGAGTCCCGCCACACCGAACGGGCCGGCCCCGCCGCTCTTCATGATCTCCCTGGCCCGCTCCGGCGGCCCGTAGCTGCCGAGCCCGTCCAAGGTGTCGGCCAGCCCGTCGAGGTGCATGCCTCTGGTGATCAACGCCAGCGCGCCCACCACCAGTAGCCCGGCAAGCGCGGTGCTCGCTCCGGCTCGGGACAGTGCCCCGAGCAGACCCGCCGCCCCGGCGCCGAGCAGCCCCCCGACCAGTGGCGCCAACGCGATCGCGCGCCCCGCCGCCGGTCGATCCACGGCATCCGGTCCACGGACCGGCAGCACGGTGAGCCAGGAAATCGCCAACCGGACACCGTTCATGCCGGACCTCGGGCGGCGACCGGTGCTTCGCGCGGGTCGACGATGTGGGAGATGACCGGCTGCGGCGTCGAGTTGCACCTGCGCACCGTTGACGGCTGATGATTACAACCCGCAGGTGGATGGCCGTGATGATGGAGATCCGCCCGCGCCTGCTCGGGAACGCGGGCGATCCGCCGTCGGCCTGTCGCGCGGGAGGGCGTCACTTGCGCAGGTTCGGCGCGGGGCTCGCCGGTTCCAGGTCGGCGGTGCTGACGCCCGCTTCGCCGAAAGTGGACATCTCCGCGAGGGTGGCCACCGCCGAGCGGAGGATCGGTAGGGCGGTCAGGGCTCCTGAGCCTTCGCCGAGGCGCATGGTCAGATCGAGCAGAGGGTCCAGGCGCAGATGACGCAGCGCGAGATCGTGGGCCGGTTCGGTGGAGCGGTGACCGGCCAGCCACCAGGCGCTCGCGCCCGCGGCGAGATCCTCGGCGACCATCGCCGCCGCCGTGACGACGACGCCGTCGAGGACCACGGGCGTGCGCCGGGTGGCGGCTTGGGCGAGGAAAGCGGCCATCGCGGCGAAGTCGGCGCCCCCCGCTACGCGAAGGAGTTCGACCGGATCCTTCACCACCGGACGGGCGCGGCGCATCGCGTCCCGGATCGCGGCGACCTTGCGGATCCATCCGGCGTCGTCCACGCCGGTGCCGCGGCCGACGGCGGCGACCGGCTCGGTGTTGGTGAGACTCGCGACGAGCACGGTGGCCGGGGTGGTGTTGCCGATGCCCATGTCGCCCGCGATCAACAGATCGGCGCCCGCATCGATCTCCTCGTCGGCGATGGCGCGGCCCGCCTCGAGCGCCGCGCGGACCTCTTCCGCGGTGAGTGCGTCCTCGCGATCGATCGCGCCGCTGGAACGACGCACCTTGTGCTTGGACACCTGCGGGTCGGTGTCGGCGTCCACGGAGATGTCCGCGACCCGGACCGTCGCGCCCGCAACGGCCGCGAGCGCGTTCACCGCGGCGCCGCCACCGAGGAAGTTCGCGACCATCTGCGCGGTGACCTCGCTCGGGTACGCCGACACGCCGTGCCGTGCGATGCCGTGATCCCCGGCGAAGACCACGACTCTGGCGCGCTCGAACTGCTTCGGCGGGCATGTGCCCTGGCACGCCGCCACCCAGTTGCCGAGTTGCTCCAATCGGCCCAGCGCCCCGGCGGGTTTGGTCAGCTGCGCCTGCCGCTGCTCGGCAGCCGCACGAAACTGTGTGTCCGGAGGCGCTACCGGTCCGAATCCGTGCGTCACTATCGAGCCTTTCGGTCATGGCGGTTACGCCGACTACGCCGCCCAATCTTGCCATTGCCCCCTTCGCGCCGTCCGCCCGTGACCTGTCTCGCGGCAGTGGCCCGCCCGCGCTCACCCACTCGTTGCGCCTCCGAGCGCATCCCCGGTTCACGGCATATACCGTCCTCCGGATGAGCGGCCGCGTACGCGCCGCCTGCGAGCAACCTGTCAGCTGCACCACTCGTCGCACAGGCGGCAGTAGGGGTCTACGGCCCACCTGCGCAGCGGGTCGCATTCCGTAGAGCGGGCCTCGCGCACCCGCGCGGGGGCGGCAGGGCAGCGCGCGGCGCTATTTGAGGCGCAGCGGGAGCCCCGCGACGACGAGGAAGGCTTCGTCGCAGACCTGGGCGAGGCGCTGATTGAGGATGCCGATCTCGTCGCGGAAGAGGCGGCCGGAGCGCGTGGCGGGGATGACGCCCATGCCGACCTCCGGGCTGACGATCACCAGATCGCCGGTGTAGGCGGCGACCGCTGCCACCAGTGCGTCGGTGTCGGGGCAGACCGTGCCGCGCGGGGCGTCCCACGCGTCGCGTGCGTCGATGCGGGCGGTCAGCCAGGTGCCGATGTCGTCGATCAGGGTGAGGGCGGGTGGCGGTGCGGGTTGAGCGAGAATTATTGCCGGATCGGCGCTTTCGACGGTCGACCAGCCTGCGGGGCGTCGGCCGCGGTGCGTGGCGATGCGTTCGGCGAAGTCGTGGTCGGCGGGGTCGGGCACCGCGGTGGCGAGATAACGCACCGGACCGCCCGCCCGGACCGCGATGTCCTCGGCGAACGCCGACTTCCCTGACCGCGCGCCACCGAGAACAAGGGTGCTGCGTGGCGCTGCCGACGAGGGGGTTTGTGACACGGTTGCACGGTATCAATCGAAGAGGGGACCGCCACGTATGTCTGCGGATCCGTGCTCAGGGGCCGCCGAGGCAGTTCAGAGCGAGGCTTCCGGGCTGCGGCCGAAGCGGCGGCGGTATTCGGTGGGGGCGATGCCGACGAGGCGTTGGAAGTGGTGGCGCAGGAGAGCGCCGGAGCCGAAGCCGGAGCGGGCGGCGATGTGCTCCAGCCCGAGGTCGGTGTCCTCGAGCAGATGCTTGGCCAGTAGCACGCGCTGGTTGGTGAGCCATTTCACCGGCGTGGTTCCGGTCTCGGCGACGAATCGGCGCGCGAAGGTGCGGGTGGACATGTTGGCGCGCGTGGCGAGGTCTTCCACCGTGTGTGGCAGGTCGAGGTGCTCGTTCATCCACTCCAGAGTGGGGATGAGGCTGTCGGAGGTGCAGGCGGCGACGGGGCGTTCGATGAACTGCCGCTGCCCGCCGTCGCGCTGCGGCGGGACCACCATGCGCCGCGCGATCGCGTTGGCCACGCCGCTGCCGAGTTCGCGCCGCACCAGGTGCAGGCAGGCGTCGATGCCCGCGGCGGTGCCCGCGCTGGTGATCAGATCGCCTTCGTCGACGAACAGCACGTCCGGATCGACGGTCGCCGCCGGGTACGCGGCGGCGAGTTGCTCCACATGACGCCAGTGCGTGGTGCACTTGCGGCCGTCGAGCAGCCCGGCCGCGCCGGCCAGGAAGGCGCCGGAACACACGGTGAGCACGGTCGCCCCGGCTGCCGCCGCCTCGCGGACGGCCGTGACGACCCGTGGATCGAATCCCTGGTCGGTCGCGGCGGCGGGGATGGCCACCAGATCGGCCACCGCCAGCTCCGCGAGCCCGTATTCCGGTGTGACCGTGATCCCGGGGCTCGTCGAGTGCAGCGGGACGCCCGGCTCGGCCCCGCACACCCGGAAATCGAAGCCCGGCAGCCCGTCGGCCGTGCGGTCCAGGCCGAAAACCTCGCAGATGACCCCGAATTCGAACATGGCCATGCGCTCGGACAGCACCACGGCGACCTTCGACAGCATGCCGTCAGTCTAGTGGCCGTATTTTTACGAACAATGTCAGCACCGCCACTTTCGGCCGTAAATAACTGAACGAAAAATTACTGCCATGGTTACTTTCCTCGTCTCCCTGGCAGTCATCGTGGCTTTCGCCACACTCGTCGCCCGCGGAACGGCTCGCGCGGGTTCCTCGAACGTGATCGACCGCGACGCGCAGCGACTGCACTCCGAACTGACGGCGATGCTCGGCCGCAACACCCATCACCGCTGACGCAATGTCGTGCTTCCCTCCGGCATCGCGCAGCGGTCCAGGCAAGTCGGGCGAGGGGCGACTGTGAACCGCACGGGCTCAACCACAGCTGTTCGGGCGAAGCAAGATCGAGCATGACCCGGCGCGCGTCGGAGCCGCTGCCGCGCAGGTGACAGGGATGCAAGCGGCTGTCAGCTCGAGTCGGCAGCCCCGTCTATCGACCGTATGACGCGAGAGTGAGCTTCGACACCGACGCGCCCAGCGCACCTCGACTCCCGGTTTCGAGCGAAGCGAGACCGAGCATGTTCCGTTCGCGGCCCGGCTCGCGTCCGAGTGGCCGCCGCGTCCGCGACGAAGTCGCCAGCGG
>NZ_JBEXYF010000023.1:0-120531 GCF_040630775.1 Nocardia sp. NPDC005745 | reverse complement strand
TTCGCCAACGCCGACATCCCCTTCGAACGCGTCGTCGAAGTCGTCGCCCCCGGCCGCGCCACCACCCACACCCCCCTGTTCGGGGTCGTCCTGTCATTCCAGAACAACGAACAACCCACCCTGCAACTACCCGGCCTCACCATCACCGCCCTGGACACCGGCACCGTCGCAGCCAAATTCGACCTCCAAATCAACATCCACCCCCACCACCACCACGACGGCACCCCCGCCGAACTCGACACCATCCTCACCTACGCCACCGACCTCTTCGACGAAACCACCATCCAAACCCTCGGCCACCGCCTCCACCGCATCCTCACCACCATCGCCACCAACCCCCACACCCCCATCGGCGACATCGACATCCTCGACCAAACCGAACGGGAACGGATCACAACCAGAACGGATGCCCCCGCACCGCAGGCAGCGGCGACGACGGCGGGCGCCACACTGGCCCAGGCACTCGTGGCCGCGGTGGAAGACGACCCGGACGCCCCCGCCGTCGTCGTCGACGGTATCGACGTGTCCTACCACGACCTCGAAACCCGATCGTCGCGGTTGGCGCGCGTGCTCATCGCGCGCGGCTGCGGCCCCGGCGCCGGCGTGGCGGTGCGACTGGATCGCGGCATCGAAGCGGTCATCGCCACCTGGGCGGTGCTGAAAACCGGCGCCGCCGTGGTCCCGGTCGACGCACTCGACGCACAGCTGCCCGATGAGTTCGAGATCAAGATCGGCCTCACGGTCGGCGACAACCGGTTCAGCGACACGGTCGATTGGCTCGCCCTCGACGACCCGACCGTCGTCGCGGAGATCGCCGCCGAATCACCCCGGCCGGTCACCTACGCCCACCGCACCCGCACATTGCGCGGAAGCGACACCGCCTTCCTCGGGGATCGAACCCTCAGCTACGACGACTTGGCCACGGCCGCCGCACAATTGCGCGACCACGCCGAACTCACCTACGAATCCCAGATCTTGCCCAGCGGCGAACCGGGATCCTCCGCCGCCCTGATCGAACTGATCGCGGGCGGGACCGTCGGCGCGACGGTCTACCTGGACACCGATGGTGAAGCGCAGGCCGACGAATGGGAGGCCAGTTGATCGCACCTCGGTCACTCGATCGCCCGGCGGAGGGAGACCTCAGCCGAAGTGGACGACCGAGACGGCCCCGGCGGCGAGGCAGTACACGGCGAACGGCAGCAGCGTGCGGGTCTGGAAGTACCGCTCCAGGAACCGCACTGCCAGCCACGACGACACCCCGGACACGAGGGCGCCGACCAGCACCGGCCCCCGGATGCCGTCGGTCTCCGGGCCGACCAGCTCCGGTATCTCGAGCAGTCCCGCGCCCAGGATCGCCGGAGTGGCCAGCAGGAAGGCGAATTTCGCCGCGTGCTCGTGTGCGAGACCACGCCACAGACCGCCGACCATGGTCAGGCCCGCCCGGCTGAAACCGGTCAGCAGCGCGCCGACTTGGACGAAGCCGATACCGAGGGCGTCCCTCGGCCCGAGAGCGGCCAATGGCCGGTCGGATTGGCGGCGAGGTTCCGCCTCGGCGGTGAGAGTGCCGCTGTGGGCCCGCCGCAGGGCGAACCGCCGACCGTATTCGGCCAGGGACGGTTCGTTCCGTCGGCGCAGCCCCTCACCGATGATCAGCACGACACCGTTGAGCGCCAAGAAGACGGCGGCGTAGATCGGCGCCCCGAACAAGGCGTGCAAGGGATGTTCCAGCAGAAAGCCGAGCACGCCGACGGGAACGGTGGCGATGACGATCAACCACGCCAGCCGCTGCGGGATGGTGTCGAGGCGCCCGGTTCGCAGCGTGGTGAGGAAACCCGCGACGATGGCACACCAGTCCCGCCAGTAGTAGCCGAGCAGCGCGACCGCCGTCGCCACGTGCAGCGCCACCACGAACGCCAGATACGGTGTGCCCGTGCCGGACTCGCCTTCGCCGGTCAGCTTCTCCCAATCGCCTCCGAGCCATGCCGCGACCAGCACGGAGTGCCCCAGGCTGGAAACCGGGAAGAGTTCGGTGACCCCCTGCACCGCACCGATGACAGTCGCTTGAAAGTAGGTGAGCATCGCAGCGAGTCTCGCACGCGCGCAAAGGAAGCACCGGAGAGGCTCCTCCACCGCCCCGGCCGATATCCCGGCGATTACCCGCCGGCGCCGGCCGACAAGTCGAGCGCGATGTCGACGATGAGGTCCTCTTGCCCGCCGACCAGCCCGCGGCGTCCCACCTCGAGCAGGATGGTGCGCACGTCGATGCCGTAGCGCCGCGACGCGGTTTCGGCATGCCGCAAGAAGGACGAGTAGACCCCGGCGTAGCCGAGCGTGAGGGTTTCGCGGTCCACGCGCACCGGGCGATCCTGCAGCGGCCGCACCAAGTCGTCGGCGGCGTCTTGCAGAGCGAACAGATCGCAGTTGTGCTTCCAGCCGTGCAGATCGGCGACGGCGACGAAAGGTTCGATCGGGCAGTTGCCCGCTCCCGCACCGTGGCCGGCGAGCGAGGCGTCGACCCGGGTGACGCCTTCTTCGACCGCCACCACGGAATTGGCCACCGACAGCGAGAGGTTCTCGTGCGCGTGGATACCGATCTCGGTGCCCGGATCGAGCGCCTGACGGTAGGCGCGGACCCGGTCGCGGACGCCGTTCATGGTCAACCGGCCGCCGGAATCGGTGACGTAGACACAATGCGCCCCATACGATTCCATCAATTTCGCTTGTTCGGCCAGGCGAGCCGGTTCGGCCATGTGCGACATCATCAGGAATCCGGAGACGTCCATGCCGAGTTCCCGTGCGGTGGCGATGTGCTGAGCGGACACATCGGCTTCGGTGCAATGGGTGGCCACGCGCACCGACCGGACGCCGAGCCGGTAGGCGTGCTTCAGTTCTTCGATGGTGCCGATACCGGGCAACAACAGCGTGGTCAGCCGGGCGTGCGTGAGGTTGTCGGCGGCGGCCTCGATCCACTCCCAGTCGGTGTTGCTGCCCGGGCCGTAGTTCAGGCTGCCTCCGGCGAGGCCGTCGCCGTGGGCGACTTCGATGCCGTCGACCCCGGCCGCGTCGAGCGCCGCCACGATCCGGCCGACGTCGTCGGGAGTGATGCGATGGCGCACCGCGTGCATGCCGTCGCGAAGGGTGACGTCTTGGATGAACAGCTGGGTGGTCATCGGAGCGCTTCCTGTCCTGCCGGTGCGGCGGCGATCGTGTCGGCGATGGATTCGGCGTAGCGCACGGCCGCCGAGGTCATGATGTCGAGGTTGCCCGCGTAGGCCGGGAGGTAGTGGGCGGCTCCTTCGACTTCGAGGAAGACCGTCACCTGATGGGTGGGCGTGGCCGCCGCGTCCGGGCCGAGCAGGGTGTGCACCGGTTGATCCTGCGGGACGGCGGTGATCTGAACTTTCTGCTTGAGGCGGTAACCGGGCACATAGGTGGCCGCATGGGCGACCATCTGCTCCACCGACTCGCGAATCGCCTCGTGCGTGCCGGAGTCGGGCGCGGTGATCAGGCACAGCACCGTATCGCGCATGATCAGCGGCGGGTCCGCCGGATTGAGGATGATGATCGCCTTGCCGCGCTGGGCGCCGCCGACCGCTTCGATCGCGTGCGCGGTGGTCTCGGTGAACTCGTCGATGTTGGCGCGGGTACCCGGCCCCGCCGATTTCGACGCGATGGACGCGACGATCTCGGCGTAGGCGACCGGCGTCACGCGGGAGACAGCGGCGACGATCGGGATGGTGGCCTGCCCACCGCAGGTGACCATGTTGACGTTGAGGGCGTGCCGATGTTCGTCCAGATTCACCGCCGGTATGACGAACGGGCCGAGGGCCGCGGGGGTCAGGTCGATCAGGCGTTTGCCGAGCGGTTCGAGCACCGCGGCGTGCGCGGCGTGGGCCTTGGCGGAGGTCGCGTCGAAGACCACGTCGATCTCGTCGAAGTTCGGCAGCTCGAGCAGTCCCTGAACGCCATCGGAGGTGGTCGGGACGCCGAACCTGCGCGCGCGGGCGAGGCCGTCGGATTCGGGGTCGATGCCGACCATCGCGCCCATCTCCAGCACCGTCGAGTGCCGGATCACTTTGATCATCAGATCGGTGCCGATATTGCCCGACCCGATCACCGCGACTACGAGCTCGGCGGGGTTGTCGTTCATGGTCTCACTCCTGGATGAAGGTCGCGGTCACCGAGCCGAGTCCGGTGATGTCGGCGGTGACGGTGGCGGGGCCCTGAATCGGGGCCATCGGTCCGAGCGCTCCGGAGAGAACGATCTGCCCGGCGCGCAGCGGACGGCCGAACTCCCGAGTGGTCCGCGCCAGCCAGGCCAGGGCGTGCAGCGGATCGCCGAGGCAGGCGGCGCCGGTTCCCGTCGACGCTTCGACGCCGTCGATCGACATGCGCATCCGCGCCGAGACCGGGTCGAAGGAATCGAGCGTGCGATGTTCGGCGCCGAGGACGAACAGGCCGCTGGAGGCGTTGTCGGCGACGGTGTCGCCGAACGTGATGTCCCAGCCCGCGATGCGGCTGTCGACGATCTCGAGCGCGGCCACGGCGTAGCCGACCGCGTCGCGAACCTGCTCGTCATCGAGCGGGCCGTCCACCAAGTCCGCGGCGAGCACGAACGCGACCTCGGCTTCGACCTTCGGTTGCAGCAACCGGCTCAGCGGCACCGGTGTGTCCTGCGGGTAGTACATCTCGTCGAACAACACTCCGAAATCCGGTTGATCGACGCCGAGCTGGCGCTGCACCGCCGGTGAGGTCAAGCCGATCTTGCGCCCGACGATCTCGCCACCCGCCGCGACGCGCTCGGCGGTCAGCAGTTCCTGCACCGCGTATGCCGCGGCCACATCGTCGGAACCGATCAGATCGCGCACCGGCGCGCACGGGGTGCCGGAGCGGGCCGCCGCGCCGAGCAGGTCGGCGGCGGCAATCGTGGCGGTGTCCGCCGAAGGTCGGTCGAGGCCTGGAGGTGTTGGCATCGGGATCCCGGAATTCGTGAGGAAGGACGGAACGGTGATCCCACTGTCGCCGCAGGCGGGAGCGGCCCGCCAGCGATGCGTTCCGCTGAGCCGAACGCCATCCGAGTAGAGTGGATCGGGCCCGAGGGGTTGGAGGTCGACGGTGTCATCTGCGGCTGCCGGTCGTGCGGTAGACGGTTCGACCGTTCTGGGCAAGACCATGGCGGTGCTCGAGGCGTTCTCGATCGATGACACCGCGTTGAGCCTGGCCGAACTCGCGCGGCGGACCCGGATGCCGAAGGGCACCTTGCACCGGGTGCTGGCGGACATGGTGGCGGTGCGGTTGCTGGACCGGACCGAGGCCGGGTACCGGCTCGGCGGGCATCTGTTCGAGCTCGGGATGCGCGCGTCGGTGGAGCGGAGCCTGCTCGAGGTGGCGATTCCGTTCCTGGAGGAGTTGAACGCGCGTATTCACGAGACCGTGCATCTGGGCGTTCTGGACGGCACGGATGTCGTGTACCTGACCAAGATCGGCGGGCGTCGTCAGGCCAGCGCCCCGTCCCGGATCGGAGGCCGCATGCCCGCGCATTGCACGGCCATCGGCAAGGTTCTGCTGGCCAACGCCGACGCGGCACTGCGCGACCAGGTACTGGCGGGACCGCTTCTGCGCCACACCCCGCGGACGATGATCCTGCCCGGCACGCTGCGCAACCAGCTCGATCGGATCGCGGCCGACGGCGTGGCCTTCGAATTCGAGGAATCGGCGCCCGGCCTGGTGTGCGTCGCCGCCCCGGTCCGCGAGGCCGACCGGGTCGTGGCCGCGATCAGTGTGGCGGGGCCGTCCCACCGGTTCCATCCGGAGAACCACGCGGCAGCGGTCCGCGCGGCCGCCGAGGGAATCGGACTCACCCTCACCCGGCGGGCCCGGCTGTTGGGCACGCCCACCTCCTGAACGACTTTCCCCGGACGGACGTTGCCCTGGAGGCCACGCTCCTATGGGATTGACATCGGCAGCGCGCCAATTTAATTTGTCCTCAAACATAATTATCTTTGATGTCAAAGGCGCTTTGCGCTTCGGGTTACCCCGGGCGGCACAGGCAGCTGTTCAACCGTCGGGAGTGCATGATGACGCAGGGGAAATCCGAGGCAGTCGAGGTCGCCGAGTGGCTTCGTAACGCGGTCCGACCGTTCGACATTCCTCATGACGACAGGTCACCCGGGGCCCTGCCCGCGCTCGCCGACTCGATGGAAGACGTCGTCGTCGCCGGCATCGGCATGACCACCCGGGCCGGGCACGAAGTATCCGTCACCGCGCACCGAGTCCTGCGGACGCTGGTGGAGCGGAAGGGCTTCCGGGCGCTGGCCCTGCTGGACGACGAGACGGTGGTCGCGGCTCTCGACGCCTACACCCGCACCGGCCAGGGCGATCCCCGGGAACTACTCGGTGACGCGTGGGTTCCCTGGCGGAATACCGAGACCCTCGCCGTACTGCGGTGGTTACGCGAGTTCAACCGCGCGCATCCGGACGATCCGGTGCGGCTGTTCGGATTGACGCCCGAAGCGGCCAAGCCTGCGCACTACGCGCAGGTCTGCGACTTCGTCGCCGCCGTGGCACCGGAGCGGCTCGACGACCTGCGCGCGCATTACGACCCGATAATCTCCGCGCACCGAGTGGGTGAGCATCTCCAGCGAGCCGGGGGCACCCATCCCGGCCGACCGTTCGTCGACCACGCCCGGGACGCGTTGGCGCTGGTCGAATCGCTACCAGAGGCCGCCGACGGACCCGCGGCGCTCGACGCGGCGCGGCTCATCGTGCGATACCACCAATTCAGCACCGCGTCCGGGCGCCGCGACTTCGCCGCCGAGGCCGCGGACGCCGCCGACCGAATCGCCGCCTGGCACGAGCGCACCGGACAGCGGATCGCGTACTGGGAGGGGATCTCGAACACCGCGGTCGCCCCGCGGCTGACGATCGCGGCGATGTCCCAGGAGTTCCCGACCACCGGATTCCTGTTGCGCAAGCGCTTCGGCGCCGGCTATCTGTCCCTGGCGATCGCGTTTCACACCGGCGAGTTGCGCGCGAATCTGACGGTTCCGGCTCCGTCGGCCGAGTTCGCCGACAGCGCGCTGGATGATCCCGACCACGCCGGTTATCTACTCGACCTGCGCACAGCGCCGCCCGGCCCGGTCCGGCGATGGCTGCACCAACCGACCCGAGTGCGCCTGATCATCGGCACCTACCGCCCGGACCGAGACGCGGAGCATCACATCGCCGGCGCCGGAGTGGGCGACTGGTTCGACATCCTGCTTCGGATCCGCACCGTCACGCCCACGCACCGCCTCGCCTAGCCGTGCCTTTACGCCGCTGAGGCATAGTTTGCTGGAGGGTTCCCAATAGGTATATCCATCTGTTACATTACCGATGCGGAGCCTATATATACGCGTGCAGCTCCTCGTCCGAACGACAACGACGTCACCGGACATCCGCCCCGACAACGACGTCGGCAGGCCGACAATGCCGTCGGCCGTGCAATGGATTCACCCGCCGGACACCGCTGCAGCCCGTCCCGCCTCGGTCGAGTCGGGCTGTGCGGCATGAAGACGGCCGGAACAGAACACGTGCGATTCGCACGCCCGATCGGACATTCAGCAAGAGGAACTCATCGACATGCCGATCAACTTCTTGAGCGGACTCGATTTGATCGCCGCGCTCGACGCGCGCAATGTCGAAGCCCATCTCGCCGGTGCCGTCGAGGGCTGCACGGCATGCGCCACCACGTCCAGGCCGGGCCCCGGCTGCCCGGCAGGCCTCGCCGCCCGGATCCGCGACGGCGCCGCGACCTCTTCCTTGACGGCGATCGAGATCATCGACGAACTGCGCAACCTGCACCGTTCACCGGAGCCCGAAAACTCCGGCACGTAATACGCCCCCCTGCTCCCCCGGTGGCCACACCATTGCTTCGGTTATGCACGGGTGATGGTCCTCGCGCCGGCGCCGCGGCATGGGCGGGCACGGCGAAGGTGATGGGTGGCGTCGTCGCCGCTTTCGAGGCGGGATCCCTCAGTTCGGCGATCGACCGCGCCGACACCGCGGCGGTCGTCGATCATGGTCGACAAGCCGATAATCGGACGCGCCCAGCGCATCCGGCGCATATCGGCAATGTCCCCGAGACCGACCACCGTGAGGAAGATTCATGACCGGCCCACTGCTACAAGACAAGACCGCCGTGATCACCGGCGCCGCACAGGGAATCGGTTACGCGATCGCCGAGCGATTCGTCGCCGAGGGCGCCCGCGTCGTCGTCGGTGACATCGACGGGACCGCCGCCGCGCAGGCGGCCGAACGTCTCGGCGGCGCGGCCGTCGCGCGCGGTGTACGTTGCGATGTCACCGTCGCCGAGGAGGTGCAGGCTCTGCTCGACGCGGCCGCGGAGTCGTTCTCCCCGGTCGACGTGATGGTCAACAATGCCGGGATCACCCGCGACGCCACCATGCGCACGATGACCGAGGACCAGTTCGACCAGGTGATCTCGGTGCACCTCAAAGGCACCTGGAACGGCACCCGGCTGGCCGGCGCGATCATGCGCGAGCGTGGCAGCGGAACCATCGTCAACATGTCGTCGCTGTCGGGCAAGATCGGGCTGGCGGGCCAGACCAACTATTCCGCCGCCAAGGCGGGCATCGTCGGCCTGTCCAAGGCCGCCGCGAAGGAACTCGCGCACCTGGGCGTGCGCGTCAACGCGATCCAGCCCGGCTTAATCCGCACCGCGATGACCGAGGCGATGCCGCAGAAGGTGTGGGATCAGAAGATGGCCGAGATTCCGCTCGGGCGGGCGGGTGAGGTGAGCGAGATCGCCTCCGTCGCACTGTTCCTGGCTTCGGATCTGTCGTCGTATATGACCGGGACCGTGCTCGAGGTCACCGGTGGGCGGTTCATGTGACCGCCCTCGGCACCGACGGTCGTCCACGCCGCGACGACGGCCCGACGACCAAAGCTACCGCCGCGGAACGCGGCGCGGCGCACACCGGCCCCGTACCGAGGCGACGCCCGGGTCGCGGCTGAGCGGCGCAGCCGCGATCGGAACGGGGCCGGGCGAGGTCAACTCGAGGTCGTCGTCTGGGTTCGGGGGAATCGGTGGCCCATGACATCCGCCCACCACGCGTTCGAAGCGCTGGACTCGGGCCAGATGATCCGGTCTCGGTCGTCGTCGTCGGTGCTGGGCATGTTCATGTCCTCGATCACGATGCAATCCTTCGCGCCGTTCATCCTCCGGAAGAGGGCATCTCGTCTCGTGCGGCGCGAAGTATTCGTGACAAACGTCGAACCGGCCGGTCGTCGAGCTGCGGGGATGCCCCGATCGCGTACCGGCACGACCGCGCTGTCGAACCGATACGTGCAGCGGATACCACCCTCGACCACAAACAAACCGTTCTTTCGGTATCACTTCGCGGATCCGTCGCGAGGTGCGCGGAAGCCGGCGGTGTCCTACGCCTCTTCCGGGGACCCGGGCTGCTCGCGTACCCACGCGTCGGTCTGGGTGAGCCAGAACAAGTAGGCCAGCGCGGGTAGCACCGTGACGGCGGCGAGGGCGACGACGGCGAGCAGTGCGAGCAGGGTGGCCCTGGCGCCCGCGGCATCCGCGATGAGCATCTGGTCGACGAGGATCCACGGCGTCTGCGCGACCGCCCATCCGATGACGATCGCGGCGACCGCGGCCGCCGCGGGCACCCGTGCCCACCCGAAGCGACGCCGGTACAGCAGCACCAGGGTGGCCACGCCCGCGGCGGCCGAGAGTGCGATCAGCGGCAGGGCGCGTCCGAGCAGCTCGGCACCGAGGGTCGGTGCGTCATGCCGGATCGGGAGGATCGCCGCGATCGCGACCGCCCCGGTCGCCCCGCCGACGATCAGCGTGCGGGAACGTAGATAGCCGGCGAGGGCGCCATCATCCGAACGTGCGGCGTCGGCGGTCAGGAAGACTCCGGCCAGGAAGGCGGACGTTCCGACGGCCAGGGTGCCGCCCAGGATCGAGGTCGGATTCAGCCACGAACGCACCGGGTCGCCGTAACCCTCGGCGGGCACCCGGCCGGAGGCGATCGCTCCGACGGCGGTGCCGAAGAAGAACGGCGTGATCAGTGACGCACCGGCGAACAAGGCGCCGAACAGGCGCGCCTGGCCCAGGGTCGCGGAGTACTTGCGGAAGGCGAAGTTCGCCCCGCGCAGCACGATTCCGAGCAGCGCCAGGCACATCGGGATGAACAAGGTGGTCATGATGGCGGCGAACGCCGCGGGGTAGGCGGTCCAGAGGAACACCAGGATGTAGATCAGCCAGACGTGGTTGGCCTCCCACACCGGTCCGATGCTGTGGTCGATGAGCACCCGCAGGCGGCTTCCGCGCCGGGGGCCGCCCGCGGTCAGGTCCCAGAATCCGGAGCCGAAGTCCGCGCCACCGAACAGTGCGTAGAGCACCACCCCGATGAACATCGCCGTCGCGACCACGTCGGAGAGATCCATCGGTCAGGACTTTCCGACGCTGCGAGTGCGCTGCGCCTGGTCGACCGGCGATGCTCCCGGCCCGTACGGAGCGGTGATGGTCGCGGTGCCGGTGCGCCAGCGGCGGGCCATGGAGCGCAGGACGATGATCGCGCCCACCGTCATCCCGATATATACCAGCAACACGCTGACGTAGCTCCACCACAGATCGGTGCTCATGCTGGCGGCGTCGGTGGTACGCAGCACTTGCCACACCGTCCACGGCTGGCGGCCCACTTCGGTGGCGATCCACCCGCATTCGAGCGCGAGAACCGCCAGAGGCCCCGCGACCACCGCCGCCCAGAGGAACCAGCGCCGGGCCAGCAGGTCGCGGCGCCGCCAGCGCAGCAACCAGAACACGATCACCATGAGCGCGAGCAGGGTGCCGATGGCGACCATGGTCTGGAAGCCGAGGTGGGTGATGTTGACCGGTGGCCGATCCTCGACGGGGACCGAGTCCAGGCCGGGGACGGGTGCGGTCAGGGAGTTGCGAGCGATGATCGAACCCAGCCGAGGGATCTCGAGCGCTCCCCTGACCTCACCGTCGACGAGCACGCCGCCCAATCGCAACGGGGCGGGGCCCTCGGTGGTGGCGGCCAGTTCGAACGCGGCCAGCTTCGCCGGTTGCGTATCGTGCACCCGCATCCCCAACACGTGCCCGATGAGAGGTTGCGCGACCGCGGCGACGGTCGCGAAGACGAACGGGACCGTGAACCCCAGCCGATGGTGCTGGTCGCGGTGGCCCCGCAGCAGACCTGCCGCGTAGACACCCGACACGAGGAATCCGACCACCATGAAGGCCCCGACCCACATGTGCGCGAACTGCAGATAGACGCCGTCGTTGAACATCGCGCGCCACGGATCGACGTCGGTCACCTCGCCGTCGACGAGCCGGAAGCCGGTCGGATTGTTCATCCACGCGTTGACGCTGACCACGCAAAATGTGCCGACCACCCCAGCGACGCCCATCGGGATGAGCATCGCGAGGTGCCTGCGCGGCGGCATGCGGCCCCATCCGTAGAGGTAGATGCCCAGGAAGATCGCTTCGATGAAGAACGAGAGCCCTTCGAAGGCGAACGGCAAGCCGAGCACGTCGCCGTAGCGACCCATCAGCCCCGGCCACAACAAGCCCATCTCGAAGCTGAGGACCGTTCCGGAGACCGCGCCGATGGCGAACAGGATCGCCGACACCGTCGCCCACCGCTTGGCCAATCCCGAGGCGACGGGGTCGGCACGGACGATTCCCCGGCGATGCACGACGTAGATCATGGCGGGAAACGCCACCCCGAAACAGGCCAGCACGATATGCCAGCCCAGCGAGAAGGCCATCTGCTGGCGCGCGGGCAGCAGACCGGGCGGCTCCGGCGCGGACGCCTGGTACAGCGCGGCGAGCGTGCTCGACACCATCCCGGCCCCTTCCTGCGGTCGCGGGGCCGCATGCCCGTGCTCGCATCCGGCCCTTTCGCGGGTTATCCCCCTTTTGCCTCGCCCCAACCAGCGAGGTCATGGCGTGTCGGTCCGGTCACCAGGTCAGAACGGGTTTGACGACCTTGCCGTCGCGCTGCTCCGCGAGCGCGGCATTGATGTCGGTATGCGGGTACGTCGTCACGAGACGGTCGATGGGGAAGCGTCCGGCAGCGTGCAGGTCCAGCAGGTGCGGAATGAAGGTCGCGGGCACCGCGTCGCCTTCGAGGCAACCGCGAATCCCTTTGCCACCCAGCACGATATCCCGCAAGTCGATCTCCGGGACGCCGGTACCCAGGCCGACCGCGACCACGGTGCCGCCCAGCGCGGCCCCGGCGGCCGCCGTGGCGAGCACACGCGACGATCCCGTGGTGTCGAGTGCGTGGGTCGCCCCGCCGTGGGTCAGCTTCCGCATCTCGGGCACGATGTCGTCGGCCGCCGGATCCAGGGCCGCGGTGGCACCGAGTTCCAGCGCCAGCGCCCGCCGCCACTGCGACGGCTCCACCACGACCAGTTCGGCGACCTCGCTCGCCAAGGCCGCCAGCACGCCCGCCATCCCGACCGCACCCGCGCCGTAGACCGCGACGCGGGCGTCCCGGCCCGGTCGCAGTACATTGAGCACCGCTCCGGCGCCGGTCAGGAACCCGCAGCCCAGTGGAGCCAGGATCGCCGGATCGACCTGTGTGTCGACGACCACCGTGTTGTCGGCGGTGGTCAACGCGTACGCGGCGAAGCTCGATTGACCGAAGAACCCGTCCAGCACCGCGGTTCCCTCGATGGTGACCCGGGAAGAGCGGTCCGCCCGGGCGCCGAACTGGTTCAGCTTCGCCGCCCGCACGCAATACGCCGGCCGTCCGGCCCGGCAGTTCCGGCACGTTCCGCAGTGCCGGAACGTCAACACGACGCGGTCACCGGGCCGCACACCGGTCACCGACGCGCCGACGGCCTCCACCACTCCGGCGCCTTCGTGCCCGAGCAGCACCGGACGGTCGGCCGCGCCCGCCGCACGGGTGATCAGGTCGGTGTGGCAGATCCCGGTGGCCTGGACCCGGACCAGGATCTCGTCGTCGCGCGGTTCATCGATCTCGACGGCTTCGACGGTGAACGGCGCGGCCGGGTCGCGCGAGAGCACCGCGGTGGTGGTCACCATCGCTCAGACCCGCTCGAGCAGGAAGTAGAAGTACTCGCCGTGGGCCAGCACCACATCGGGCCTGCCGTTCATGATGCCCATCAGCGTGTTCTCGTCGAGCCATTTGAAGTGGTCGAGGACCGGGCGGCTGTCGTAGACCATGGTGGCGGTCACCTCGCCGCGGAACTCGATATTCCACAGCGTCGCCTCCCCGCCGCCGCCGAGTTCGACGTTGGAGAACAGCGACCCGTCCTCGGCGCGGCAGATCAACGGCTTCGCGTCCAGCACGCTGTGGAATGTCTTGCCGTACCAGCGACTGACCGAGAGCGCTTTGCGCAGCGGATGCTCGGTCGGAAACGCCGCCCCCTTCCATTCGCCCAGGATGTCCTCGGCGCGCGCGGCGGGTAGATCGGCCCACAGCGCATCCAACTCGGCCGCGGTCACCCCGGTCTCCCGCGCGGCGAGATCTCGCCAGTCGGTCCTTGTAGAGCCCATAACCATCCTCGTTCCCAGGTGCGGTTTCCAGAACCTTTTGGTTCGGAAACTCTATATCCGAACCAAAGGGTTCGGCAAGATAGGATTCGCCCATGCGCGCAGCAGGTCAGGCCACCCGGGAGCGGATCCTCGTCGCGGCCAAAGCGGAGTTCGCCCAGTACGGCATCGCGGGCGCGCGCATCAATCGCATCGCCGAGGCGGCCAAGGCGAGCAAGGACCGGCTCTACGCGTACTTCGCGGGCAAGGACGAGTTGTACGCCGCGGTCACCGAGGAATGGGTCACCCAGACCACCGACGAAACCGCCCTCGACGCCGCGGACCTGCCCGGTTACGTCGGCCGGCTCTTCGACCACTACGTCACCCACCCCGACAACGCCCGCCTGCAGGCGTGGGCCGAGATCGAACAGACCCACATCCCCGCCGCCGAAGACGCCATCCGCCGGATCATCGCGGGAAAGCTCACCGAGATCCGGCGCGGGCAAGACCAAGGGCTGATCACGGCGGAATTCCAGCCCATCACCCTGATCGTCATGCTGACCGATCTGGCCCGTACCGCGGCCATGCACGCCACCCGCACCGACCATCACAACCGCACCGCACGCCGCGCCGCCACGGTCCTGGCCGCCCGGCGGCTGGTCAGCCCGGACGCGCCCCCTGCCGAAGACCCTCGTTAGTTGCCGAGGGCTTGCCGAGCCGACCCGCGAGATGGTGGGCTGGTGTGAGCGTCACATGACTCCGGCCGGACGGTAAGCGCCGAGACGACGATGGAGAAACGCATGGACGAGATCGAACGCACACCGCGGCTCACGGCGTTCCCGCGCATCGACGACTACGGGTTCATCTCCGATTGCGAGGTCACCGCCCTGATCTCCCCCAGTGGAGCCATCGAGTGGATGTGTCTGCCCCGCATGGACTCTCCGAGCGTGTTCGCGGCGATCCTCGATCGATCCGCGGGCTCGTTCCGCTTCGCTCCCGCCGATTTCGTGGTGCCCACCGACCGTCGCTACATCCCGGGCACGATGGTCATGGAGACGAGCTGGCGCAGCGGCGATGGGTGGGCGACAGTGCGCGACGTGCTGCTGGTGGGGCCGTGGCGCCACCAGACACCGGGCCGGAGTGCGCATCGGCGCACCCCCACCGATTACGACGCCGAGCACATCCTGCTGCGCACGGTGCACTGCGAGACCGGCCAGATCCAGTTCGGGCTCGATTGCCAACCGGCCTTCGACTACGGCAGGTATCGCGCCCGATGGGACTATCTCGGCAGTTATCACCTCGCCCAGGCCAGCGCCGAGGGGACCGATCTGCAACTGACGTTGAGCACCGACATGCGCTTGGGATTGGAAGGCACGCACGCGGTCGCCCGCACCCTACTGAAGACGGGCGACACCCGGTTCTGCGCTCTGGCCTGGGGTAGTCGCGACGCCCCCTGCGATGCCGAGGAGGCCGAAGAGCGGCTGCTGCGGACGATCCACCATTGGCGGCACTGGCTCGCAGGCGGGCGCTTCCCGGATCACCCGTGGACCGCGGAACTCACCCGCAGCGCGCTGACCCTCAAGGGATTGACCTTCGCCCCGACCGGCGCCGTCGCTGCCGCTGCCACCACCTCACTGCCCGAAACCCCTGGTGGAGGGCGCAACTGGGACTACCGCTATTCCTGGATCCGCGACTCCGCCTTCGCCCTGTGGGGCCTGTACACACTGGGCTTCAGCTGGGAGGCGAACGATTTCTTCTCCTACATCCTCGACCTGACCGAGGACGCCCAGGACATGCAGATCGTCTACGGCATCGGCGGCGAAACCGATCTCACCGAACAGACCCTGCCCCACCTGCGTGGCTACGACAACGCCACGCCGGTGCGCATCGGCAACGAGGCATACCGGCAACGCCAGCACGACGTGTGGGGCGCGGCGCTGGACGCGGTCTACCTCTACGCCCGTCACCAAGATCAAATCGACGCCCGGGCCTGGCCGCTGCTCGGCCGTGCGGTCAAGAGCGCCCTCACCTACTGGCGCGAGCCCGACCATGGCATCTGGGAGGTTCGCGGGCAACCCCAGCACTTCACCTCCAGCAAGGTCATGTGCTGGGTCGCCGCCGATCGCGGCGCCCGGCTGGCCCGCATCCACCAGGATTCGGACCGGGCGCAGCGCTGGCAAAAGGCCGCCGACGAGATCCATGCCGACATCTGCGCACATGCCGTCGACTCCCGCCGGGTGTTCACCCAGTATTACGGCAGCACGGCGCTGGACGCGTCGACCCTGCTCATCCCGCTGGTTCGTTTCCTGCCGCCCGATGACGAACGGGTACGCAACACCGTGCTGGCCGTCGCCGACGAACTGACCGAAGACGGCCTGGTCCTGCGATACCGCGTCGGTGAGACCGACGACGGATGCGCGGGCGAGGAGGGCGCTTTCACGATCTGCTCGTTCTGGCTGGTCTCGGCGCTGTCGGAGATCGGCGAGAAGCAACGGGCCAGACAACTGTGCGAGAAACTCCTCGGCTACGCGAGCCCGCTGGGTTTGTACGCCGAGGAGATCGACCCCCGGACCGGCCGCCACTGGGGCAATTACCCGCAGGCGTTCACCCACCTCGCCTTGATCAACGCCGTCATGCACGTCATCCAGGACGAACAGGCGATTCTGCGGCAGGCGCTCGGCGGTGAATCGATCGCCCCTCGCCTCGACGACGCCCCGCTCACCAGGGGATATATCCACCGCTGACCGGCGATCCACTCCAGCGAATCCCCTGCTACCCAGTACTGGGTGTTTGGCGTGCCACGGCCCGGGACGGGTCAGTACTATCACGTGGAACTGTTACCAGCACTAAGGATTTCATTGAACGGCTCGACGATAGCGATGCTCGGCATCGCTGCGACCGCGGCGCTCGGCATGACCGCCGCACCCGCGACCGCTGATCAAATGGCAGACAAATCTCGCGTCGTGGGGACCGAGGACGGCTGGGAGTTGCGGATCAGCAAAACCGCGGAAGACGTGCAGCGCGTACCCAATCTCGCCGCGACGCCGTTCAGCAGGGAAGGGTTCGTCACCTTGTCGGCGGCCGCCGATATCGGCGGCGACGGCCGGGAAGCGGTGAACTCCGGGACGTTGCAGCTGGGATATCAGATCGGATGCCAGGCCGACGTGTCCAACGGCCTCACCGTCGGCCTGTCCGCGGCCATCGGCCCGAACGCCATGGTGACCGTGGCCCCCTCCCCCGGTCTCGCGGTCGGCGGCAGCGCGCTTGCCCTGCCGAACATGTCGACCACGATCAAGCCCGGCACCATCAACAGCATCACGCTCGGCACCAAACCGCTTGCGGGAGCGCATGGTTCGATTTCGGTCGACCAGATCCAGATCAAGATCGATGCGTGCGCGGGCGCGGTGAGCCTGCGCTCGTTCGCGATCGTGTCGATTTCCACGGCCACAGCCGACAATTCGGTCGCCGTCTACGGTGACCCGATATGGCTGTGATCCCCATGCGCCATTGGATGGCTCCGGTCGGCGTGTCGGTCTCGTTGATCATCGCCGCGGCCGGCGCCTCCGCCGAGCCGATCGTTCCGGCCGGTTCAGGAGCCACCTGCGGCGAAGCAAACAGCGCTCCCTCGTGCGGCGACGACAAGCCCGCCCCCGGCAGCCGAGGACCCGCGGCGCAGGCACCGGCACTCCCACTGCAAATACTGGCGCCGCCACCTGGCCGGTCGGCACCGAGTACGAATACACCGGCCGGCGCGCTGGTTCCTCCTGCGCCGGGACCGGCCGGGGCCACTCCGATCGTGCCCTCCAGGTAGCCAGGGAAGGGGCTGGTCGTCGACCGGGATGATCAGCCCTATCGCAGTGCGGCAGGCAGGTCGGCCGTCGGCGTGCGCCGTCAGGCCGTGCGGCGACACACAGGTCAGCTTCGCACCTCTGTACTCGACGCTGACACGGTCGGTCGATCATTCTTGCGCGCCGCCACGATGACGAGTACCCCGGCGATCATCCCGACGAAGAACGGGGACGGCACCAGAAGGACGCCCCCTAGCGCACACCATGCCACGAGGCCCCAGCCGATCCCGGCGGGCACGGGCACCCCGCGCCCGGCGAGATGCCGGATCAGCAGACCCAACAGGATCAGAGGGACGGCGAAGCAGCCCGGACCGGCCCAGAATGTGACCTTGTTCTGTAGCGACTCCGTCGTCTGTACCGCATCTCCGTCCGCGAGCGTGAGCGGGACGGCCGCCCATATCCCCCGATCGATCCAGCCGGTGATGTCCGCCCAGGCAGTGAGCGCCAGCAAGAACATGTGCCCGGTACCCAGCACGAGCATGATCACGGCGGCCCAACGGAGCAACCGTTTGTTGGTGTTCATCGTGACCTTCCGGTGGCTGCTCGGCATCTTTTGTACGGTGCCGTATAGATGATTTGTACGGTAACGTATAAGATCAGCGCGATCAATGGAGGTGTCCGGATTCCCGCCGTGCCCCGCACCACACGAGCCCGCTGGGTCGAGGCGGGCCTCGAGGCCCTTGCCCGCGGAGGTCCCGAAGCCGTCCGCGTCGAGACGCTCGCCGCCGAACTCGGCGTCACGAAAGGCGGGTTCTACGGGTACTTCGACGGCCGTCCCGCGTTGCTCACGGCGATGCTCGACGAGTGGGAACGCCGGTGCACGACAGCGGTCATCGCCCAGACCGAGGCAGAGGGCGGCGATGCCGCCGAGCGGATCCGCCGCGCGGGACAACTGACCTTCGCGGAGGACCTGCACCGCATCGATATCGCGGTGCGGGCTTGGGCGCGCCACGACGAGTCCGTCGCGGCGCGCCTGCGGCGTATCGACAACGAGCGAATGGACTTCCTGCGCACGATGTTCGGAGCTTTCGTCACCGACCCCGACGAGATCGAAGCACGAAGCACCCTGACGTTCGCCCTCGCAATCGGCCGCCACTTCATCGTCGCCGACCACCCCGGGTACAGCAAACGCGAAGCCGTCCAGCTCGCCGGGGAATACCTTCTGCGTCCACCGCGGTGAACTGCCGAAAGGCCGCGTTCGATGAAGGCGGTTGCTGCCGGTAACCAAATCCGGTGCGCGGTCTCGGCCGTCCCCCGCGGCGGACCCCAGCGCTGACGCACGCGACCGCTTCCCGGGAGCGGATGACGCAGGCCAACTCCGATGCGGCGGCGTCGGCGCTGCGACGTGAACAGTTCCAGACGCGCCGGGGCCGGTGGCGAACGCATTCACCCGGCGGCGCGCCCGAACTCGCACAGAGTCGCGACGGCGTCCTCCAGCGTGCGGACGTAGGACACCTCGGGCGGCAGCCGGACCGCGGACCAGCCCGGTCCGGCGACCAGCACCCGTGCCGCGGTCCGGCGCACGGCACAGATCGTTTCCGGTGTGGCGGTGGCGGACACCTGTGACCAGAGCGTGAGCACGCACGGGCGGTCGTGGTGCGACAGGGCGTCGGTCAGCGCCGAGTCGGGCACCGCCGCGCCCAGCAACAACGCCACGACACCCCGCTCGGCCAGCGCGGCCCGCAGCACCTCCAGGGGCAGCACGTGGTACTCGCCCGCGGTACACGAGAGCAGAATCGGCGGTTGAGAGCGCGGGCGCCGCACCGGCGGGAACATGCGGTGCAGGCCGGCGATCACCGCCCAGGACAGCAGATGCTCGACCTCGATCAGACCTCGCCCGCCGGCCTGCCCGGTGACGATCGTCGCTAATGCCGGACGGCACAGCCGATTCCAGGTCGCGACGACACCGTCGTGGTCCAAACCGGCCATGACCTCGGTAAGCGCGAGATCGGGTTCGAGCTGTTCGGCCGCCGCCAAGAGGGCGCTGCGACCCGCCGGTCCTTCCGGAGCTTCGGCACGTGCTTGTCGTGCCGCACTGGCCGGTGTGACGCCGGCTCCGACGAGTTCGATCATGCGCCGCAGGGCCGCGATATCGGATTCGGAATAGCGACGGTGTGCGCCCGGCCGGTGGCTCGGCGGGCCGATCGCGTAGCGCTGGTTCCAGCTGCGCAGGGTGGCGATCGGAATGCCGAGCCTGGCCGCCACCGCGCCCACCGTGTAGCGAGTGGATTGTTCGTCAACCATCGCCGCACCGCGTGGGCTGGTCACGGTTCGGAGTGCCGGGTGAGCTGTCAGGCCACGCGCCCATGACGCCGCGGGCCGAGCGGCTATCCGGCGGCCTCCGCATCAGCACGTCCTCCGTTCCTTTCGAAACAATCGTCCGATGCATCGATTTTGCATCATTAGGAGCGTAGTGTGAAGCCCTGTAAGCCAATGCTCCCGAAGGAGAACACCATGAACCGACTTACCCTCACGCGCTCGATCGGGTTGACGGCCGGTGTGGGCGCGGCATCACTGGGCCTGCTGTTCGCCGCACCCGCCGCTACCGCCGCCCCGGCGGGGTGCCCCGCTCCGGGCCTCACGGCGACCCAGAACTCCGACAGTGGCGCCTCGTGCTCGGCGACCAGTGGCGCGGGCGGCGCCGCGGCCGCATACGGCTTCGATGGAAAGGCCAGCGCGGATGCCGCGCCGACCAGCCTCTCCCTGGCTATAGCACAGAACGGCGGCGTCGCCACCTCGAACTCGGCGGCGCTGTCCGGCCCCGCCGCGATCGCGCTCGGCCCCGGCGCGACGGTCACCACGACCGGCGTACGCCCGGGGTTGTCGATCGGAATCGCAGGCCCCGGCGCGACGGTCTCGGTCACCGGCGTCTCGACCCCGACATGTAGCGGCGGTTTCGGCTTCGCGGGCGACTTTCAGACCTGGCAGGGCTGCTTCTCGCCTCGATAGTGCATCATTATGAGTAGCATCGCTGAAGTACAAGTAGGCGCCCGAGGCGTACGAAGGGGATCGGGAATGAGCGTCGTGTCGTCCGAGGCTGCGACCGATTCGGTCACGGGGTTTCCGGTGTTCGGCGCCGCGCCCTCTTTCTCGCTGTGGCGGGACGCGGTGCGCCGGGAGGTACTCGACGAGATCAGTGCTTTTCTCGTGCGGGCGTGCCCTGCCGCCCTCACTCGCCTGGGCGCGCAGGACGTTCTGCGCCAATACGCCTTGGGCGGCAAGTGCGTACGGTCGACGTTCATGTACCTCGGCTGGCTGTGCGGGGCGCCGGATAACCCGGCAGCCCTGCGCGCGGCGGCCGGTCTGGAACTGCTGCACGCGTTCGCGCTGTTGCAGGACGATGTCATGGACCAGTCCGCGACGCGTCGCGGCGGCCCGTCGGCGCACGTCCGGTTCGCCGCGGCGCACCGCGGCACCGGTGCGCCCGGCTCCTCCGTCCGATACGGCGAATCCGCCGCGACACTGCTCGGGGATATGTGCCTGGTGTGGGCCGAGCAGATGCTCCGGGAAAGCGGGCTCTCCGAGTCCGCGCTCGCGCGGGTATGGCCGCGCTACGACGGCATGCGGGTGGAGCTGGCGACCGGCCAGTTCGCGGATCTGCTCAATGACGCGCGCCTGGAGCCGGCGCTGGACTCCGTCCTGGCGATCGCACGAGCCAAATCCGGCAACTACACCGTGCGACGCCCGTTGGAGATGGGCGCCGCGATGGCCGGCTGCGGCGCGACCGTAGTGGACGCCCTGGGCCGGTACGGCGCCGCGATCGGCGAGGCGTTCCAGTTGCGCGACGACGTTCTGGGCATCTTCGGGTCGCAGGCCGTGACCGGCAAACCCGCCGACAGCGACCTCGCCGAACGGACGGCGACCAGCGTTGTGGTCCTTGCGCGCGAACTGGCGACCTCGGCGGCGCGGGCCGAACTGTCGGATCTGCTGCATCGGCCCCGGCTCGGCGCCGCCGAGATCGCCCGCGCCCGAACGCTGATCGCCGAATCCGGCGCCCCGGCCAGGATCGAGACGATGATCGCCGAGCTGGTCGACAGCGCACACGGCGCGCTGGACGCCGCGGACTTTCCCACACCGATGCGGGCCGCCCTCGCGCACATGGCAGCCGCCTGCACCGAACGCGTCGCCTGACTGGAGGTTGAACCGATGCGCACCGTCGAAGGCGCCACCGACCGAATCGTGATCGTCGGGGCCGGCTTGGCAGGGTTGTCCGCAGCCCTGCACCTGGCAGGCCGAGCGCGCGAAGTGATCGTGGTGGAACGCGACTCAGTACCGGGCGGACGAGCCGGGCACGCGGAGGTCGGGGGCTACCGGTTCGACACCGGCCCGACGGTCCTCACCATGCCGGACGTCGTCGAGAGCGTCTTCGCCGCCGCCGGAGCGCGGGCCGCCGACCACGTGCGGCTGATACCCGTGGAACCGGCGTACCGGGCGCATTTCGCCGAGGGCCGGACGCTGGAGGTGCACACCGACGCCGAGCGGATGCAGGAAGAGATCCGCCGGTTCGCCGGCGCCCGCGAGGCCGACGGTTATCGCCGTCTGCGGCACTGGCTGACGCGTTTGTATCGCGCGGAGATGGACCGGTTCATCTCGGCGAATTTCGATTCGCCGCTGTCGATGGCGACTCCCGCGCTGGCCCGGCTGCTCGCCGCGGGCGGTTTCGGGCGGTGGGATGCCGCTGTCCGGCGTTACATCCGCGACCCGGAGCTGCGCCGTGTCTTCACCTTTCAATCGCTGTACGCGGGCGTCGCGCCCAGCCGGGCGTTGGCGGCCTACGCGGTGATCGCCTACATGGACACCGTCGGCGGGGTGTTCTTCCCGCGCGGCGGCATGCGTGCGCTTCCGGATGCGCTGGCGAGCGCGGCGGCAAATGCCGGTGTTCGCTTCCGCTACGACACCTCGGTCACCGCCCTGGACCGCGCGGGCTCACGGATCACCGGCGTGCGCACCCAGGACGGCGACCGAATCCCGTGCGACGCAGTGGTGTTGACGACCGAACTGCACGAGGCGTACCGCCTCGTCGCGCGGGCGCCGCGGCGCCCGGTTCCGCTGACCTCCGCGCCGTCGGCGTTGATCGCCCACCTCGCGTGCGCGCCCGCGGCCGGAATCGCGCATCACAGCCTGCTGTTCGGGGCCGCCTGGGAGGAATCGTTCGACGACATCATCGAGCGCGGACAGGTGATGCGCGATCCTTCGCTGCTGGTCACCCGCCCCACCGCTACCGATCCCGCTACGGCTCCCCCAGGACGGGACCTGCTGTCGGTCCTCGCGCCGGTGCCGAACCTCGAACGCCGCCGCATCGATTGGCAGCGAGCGGGCACCGGCTACGCGGACCAGATCCTGACGATCGCTCAGCAACGACTCGGCGCGCGACTCGGCGATATCGAGATCCTGCGCATCGACACACCCGCCGACTGGGCGCGGCGCGGCATGCGCGCGGGAAGCCCGTTCGCGCTCGCGCACACGTTCGCCCAAACCGGTCCGTTCCGGCCGGCCAACATGATCCGCGGTATCGACAACGTCGTCTTGGCCGGGGGCTCGACCGTCCCGGGAGTGGGGATTCCGCCGGTGCTGATCTCCGGGCGGCTCGCCGCGGATCGCGTCACCGGCCTCGAGCCGCAAGGGCGCCGGCGCACCCTACCCGTGCGAGCCGCGCTCAGCACCAGCCGAATTGATCGATGACAGTGATCGGAGCCGAGATGACCCGCACCGCCCCCGAAACCGGAATCAGCGGCCCGGCTTTGCACCGGTCCTACCGGTACTGTCGACAGCTCAACGCACGCCACGGAAAGACCTTTTTCCTGGCGACCCGATTGCTCGCGCCCGATCAACGGCCGGCAGTGCACGCCCTGTACGGATTCGCGCGCCGAGCCGACGACATCCTCGATGAGATCGACGTGCGTCGCGAACCCGCCGAAAGGGCCCGGCAACTGGACGCACTCGCCGTGCACTTCCGCGATCGTGACGCCGACGCCGACGCCGTGCTTCCCGCGATTCTCGACACCGCCGATCGCTATCGCATTCCAGCGGCCCTGTTCGACGCCTTCCTCGCCTCGATGCGGATGGATCTGACGGTGACCGACTATCCCGACCGCGCCGCACTCGACACCTATATCTACGGTTCGGCCGAAGTCATCGGTTTGCAGTTGCTCCCGGTCTTGGGCGCCACCTGCGCCGACGAGGCCGCACCCCATGCCGCCGCGCTCGGTAAGGCGTTCCAACTGACCAACTTCCTGCGCGACGTCGCCGAAGACCTGATGCGTGGCCGGGTCTACCTGCCCACCGACGAACTGGCCGCGTTCGGCGTCGACCGAGATCTCCTGCGCTGGTGCCTGACACGCCGGCGCACCGAGCCGCGTGTCCGCGAAGCCTTGGCAGCGCAGCACGCGATCACCCGCGATATCTACCGTTTCGCGCGCGCCGGAATCGCTCTGCTGCACCCTCGTTCCCGCCCGTGCGTCACCACGGCCACCACGCTGTACGCGGAGATCCTCGACCGCATCGAGGACAGCGATTTCGCGGTGTTCGACCGCCGCGCCACCGTGCCGAACCGGAGGCGCGCGCAGGTCGGCGCGACCGGCCTGGTCAAGGCCTGGTGGGCACGCCGCGTCGAGCGGTGATCGTTCCGGCGGCAGGTGGCCGGGTCCTGCGATAGCGTGCCGCGACCAATCCGGACAGCCGTGAGCAGCCGGGGTTTTCGTCATCGCGGGCGCGGCGGCGCCGCATCAGTATCCTGATGGCGTGATTACGCTCAGAAAAGAAGACGGTGCCGCGGACCTCGCGGGGATCACGAAGTTGAGTGTGGGGGTGAGCTGGGATCCGTCCTCCGGCACGAGCGGCGGCGCACTCGGCTGGGCGCGCCGCAAACGCGGTGTCGACCTGGATCTGGTCGCCGTTCTCATGCAGGGCAGCGAACCGGTGCGCTTCGCGGGACTCGATTCGCTCGACCCACTGGGCAACGGCTCGGTCGCGCACACCGGCGACGAGCAGACCGGCGCCGCCTCCGGCGACGACGAGACCATCCACGTCACCTTCGCCGACGTCCCCACCGCGATCGACGCCATCATCTTCGTCGCCGCCGCCTTCAAGAAGGGCAGTTCCTTCGACAAGGCCAACAACATCTCTTTCAAGGTCTACGACGCCACCGGCGGCAACAGCCAGCAGGTCGCCGACATCTGGCCCTCACTGCTCGGCACCGACAACGCCAATGCGGTGGCCCGCGCCTTCCGCAACGGCGACCAATGGCAGCTCGAAGTCCTCAACCGCCAAGGCAAGATCAAACAAGGTGACATGCAGGCACTTTTGCGCTTCGCCATGCAGTAGCGACGGCAAACCAGGGGCCGGGATCGTCCGCGTCTTCGAATCGCGCTGATACGCGGATTCCGCCACTCGGTGGACTGCCCCAGTTACTCTGGGCCAATGCGATCTCGGTTCCGTCGGTACGTCCTGGCCGCGCTCGCCGGCGCGGCATCCACGCTGCTGCTCGCCACGCAATCGCCGGCCACCCCGCCCGTACAGCCGGTGGCCGGCCTACCGGCACTGGGCGGGAATTTCCTCTGGGGCGTATCGACTTCTGGTTTCCAGTCCGAAGGCCATGCGCCCGACAGCAATTGGACGCGGTACATCGGGGCCACCCCCGGATACGACCGCCTGGGCGATTCGGTCGACTTCTACGGCCGATACGCGTCGGACGTCCAACTCGCCGCGGACCTCGGTGCGCGGGTGTTCCGGATCGGAATCGAGTGGGCCCGACTGCAACCCGCGCCGGGAGTCTGGGACGAGGCCGCATTCCGCTTCTACGACTCCGTCATCGGCGCCGTCGAGCAGGCCGGGATGCGACCCATGATCACGCTCGATCACTGGGTGTATCCCGGCTGGGCCGCCGACCGAGGTGGCTGGCGCAACCCGCGCATGGTCGACGACTGGCTGGCCAACATGCGCGCCGTCGTCGACCGCTACGCCTCCCGCAACCCGTTGTGGGTGACGGTGAACGAGCCCGTGGCCTACATCGTGCACGAGGTCCGCAGGGGCGCCGCAGACTCCGGCGAGATGCTGGAGCGGGTCGCACAGGTACACAACGCCGCCTACGACTACATCCATCAGAGGCAGCCGGGTGCGCAGGTGACCAGCAATGTGGGCTACGTCGCCGGCTCGGAGGCGCAGGTCAACGGCCCGCTGATCGATCGCATCGCCGATCGCCTCGACTACGTCGGCGTCGACTACTACTTCGCCTACGACCCGGCGCAGTCGCTGATCGAGTCCATCGCGCGGGCCAGCGGTTCGGCCATGCCCGACCTGCCCGGACCGCAGATCTGGGACCTGCCGTTGCGCACGGAGGGCATCTACTATGCGCTGCAATACTATTCGCGCCGGTTGCCGGGTAAACCGCTCTACATCGTCGAGAACGGGATGCCCACCGAGAACGGCCGCCCCCGCGCCGACGGTTACACCCGCAGCGATCACCTCCGCGACACCGTCTACTGGATCCAGCGCGCCGCGGCCGACGGCATGAACATCATGGGATACAACTACTGGAGTCTCACCGACAACTACGAATGGGGCAGCTACACACCACGATTCGGGCTCTACACCGTGGACGTGCGCACCGACCCCGGCCTCACCCGCCGCCCCACCGACGCCGTCGGCACCTACACGCAGGTGATCGCCGGGGGCGGAGTCCCCGGCGACTACCGACCCACCCGCGGCCCGGCCATCTGCGTGTTCGTCGATCCACCCGCCAGCTGCCTGTCCCCGGTAGCCGAGCGGTAGCGGTCCCGGCGCTACCGACCCGCCATCAGACGCCGGGTACCGGTGGCCGATCCGCATCCGTACACGCTCGACGACCTGCATAACTCAGCGCGCTGCCCCGCAGCGGCGAGGAATAGCCGGATCAGCGGTCATGGCGTGCGCCACTTCTCGTCGGTCAGCAGGCTGCTCGCCTGTGGGCCCATCAAAAGCATGCCGCCGTCCACGACGTAGGACGCGCCGGTGACATAGCTTGCCTCCGGTCCGGCCAGAAACGCCACGACTGCGGCGACCTCTTTGGCGTGACCGGTTCGCCCCAGTGGTACGCCGGGGCGGGACTGCTCACGCGGGTCGACGTCTTCCTGACCGGTCATCGGTGTCGAGATCTCGCCCGGCGCGACCGAATTCACGGTGATGTCGTATTCGGCGAGTTCCTGCGCCAGGACTTTCGTCAGCGCTCCCAGACCCGCTTTGGCCGCGCAGTACGGCGCGGCGCCGACGCGCGGCGCGTGCTCGTGCACGCTGGTGATGTTGATGATCCGGCCACCGCTGCCCGCGGCGATCATGTGCTCGGCGGCGCGCTGGGCGCACAGGAACGCGCCGTCGAGATCGACCGACAGGACGTGCCGCCAGGTGTCGAAGTCCATCTCCATCACCTTCTGAGCCGACCCGGTACCTGCGCAGTTCACCAGCACATCGAGGCCACCGAGTTCGTCGGCGAGTTCATCGACGACCGACGCGGCGGACGGCAGGTTCGCCAGGTCGAGGCGGCGCACGGCGGCGGTCCTCCCCTGTTCGCGCACTTGCGCCGCGGTGTCCTCCGCGCCGCGCCGGTCGCTGTGGAAGGTCAGACCGACGTCCGTCCCGCCCGCGGCGAGCGCGACCGCGATCGCCGCACCGATCCCGGAGTCTCCCCCGGTCACCACGGCTCGCCGCGGAGCGCCTGCTCGATCTTCCGGAAGTGGAGCTGTAGTAGCCATGCTCCGCGACTACCCGGCCGGGCACCGACCACACCCGCGGTCGCGGCCACCCCTGCCCGCCCGCGGAACACGCGACGTTACGGCTTTCGATTCCGGGTACCCGACCTGCAGCGAACCGAGAGGAGGGCGTGACGATGGCTGCGGATGCCCCCTGGTGGCGCGACGCCGTGATCTACGAGATCTACATCCGAAGCTTCTGCGACGGTAACGGCGACGGCGTCGGCGATATCGCCGGTATCCGGTCTCGGCTGCCCTATCTCCGCGACCTCGGGGTGGACGCGATATGGGTAACTCCCTGGTACCCGTCGCCGATGGCGGACGGAGGCTATGACGTCGCGGACTACCGCGACATCGATCCGCGCTTCGGCACGCTGGCGGACGCGCAAGCGTTGATCGAAGAAGCGCACGCGCACGGCCTGCGCGTCATCGTTGACCTGGTCCCCAATCACACCTCGGATCGGCACCCCTGGTTCGGGGAGGCGCTCGCGGCCGGGCCGGGTTCGCCGGAGCGAGCCCGCTACCTGTTCCGGGACGGCGCGCCATCCGGCGGTCCGCCCAACAACTGGCGAAGCGTGTTCGGCGGCCCGGCGTGGACTCGGGTGACGGACGGGCAGTGGTATCTGCACCTGTTCGACGTCCACCAGCCGGACCTGGATTGGGCGCATCCGGATGTCCGTGCCGAGTTCGAGTCGATCCTGCGTTTCTGGCTGGATCGAGGCGTGGACGGCTTCCGCGTCGACGTGGCCCACGGGCTGGTCAAACATGCCGATCTGCCGGATATCGAGACCGATCACGAGGACATGATGGAACCGCCGGATCGCACCGGACACCCGCACTGGGACCGGCCGGAAGTGCACGAAATCTACCGCGGCTGGCGCGAGATCGCGGATTCCTACGGGCCGGATCGCGTCTTCGTCGCCGAAGCGTGGGTGGCCAAACCCGAGCGCCTCGCCTGCTACGTGCGTCCGGACGAACTGCACACGGCGTTCAACTTCGACTTCCTGCGGTGCTCCTGGAATGCCGCTGCGCTGCGGGCGGTGGTCGATTGCACGACCGAAGCGCTGGAGGCGGTCGGGGCCCCACCGACCTGGGTGCTGTCCAATCACGACATCACCAGGCATGTGACCCGCTACGGGCGGGCGTCCACCCGCGGTGGCGGTTCGCACCACGAACCGCACGGCCCTGTCGACGTGGCGCGGGGGCGGCGGCGCGCCAGGGCGGCGTTGCTCCTGATGCTCGCGCTCCCCGGCAGCGCGTACCTCTATCAGGGGGAGGAACTCGGCTTGGAGGAGGTCGAGGATCTTCCCGTGCAGGTGCTCGAGGACCCGACCTGGGAGCGCTCGGGCCACACGGTGCGCGGCCGCGACGGGTGCCGCGTCCCGCTGCCGTGGAGCGGGTTCCGGCCCCCCTTCGGGTTCGGTCCGGACGGCACGCCACCCTGGCTGCCACAGCCCCAGCGCTGGGTGTCATCGACAGCCGAACTCCAGATGCGGGAACAGGATTCGATACTGGACCTCTACCACAGGGCGCTGCGTCTGCGCCGCGACCATCCCGCGCTCGGGGAAGGCGCCTGGTCGTGGTTGCCCAGCGCTCCAGGGGTGCTGGTCCTCCATCGCTCCCCCGGCCTGGTCTGTGTGGTGAACATTTCGAGCGCGCCGGTCGCGCTGCCCCGGCACGAGCGGGTCTTGCTGTCCAGCGAGCCTCGGACATCCGACGCCCTGCCCGCCGACAGCGCGGCCTGGCTCGAGGTCACCGACCACCAAGACGCCCCGGCGATGGTCCGGAACGGGTTCGAGCGGCGCCGCGTATGAAGGTGGTCGTCACCGGCGCCAGCGGCAACGTGGGGACGGCGTTGCTGCGAGCGTTGCGGGCCGATGGTTGCGAGATCGTCGGAATCGCTCGCCGCATCCCCGACCGGGCGCGCGAACCGTATTCGTCGGCGCGGTGGGTGTCCTGCGATATCGGGCTCGCCGCCTCGGTCGAGACCCTGCGTGCCGCCTGCGCCGGTGCCGATGTCCTGGTTCACCTGGCATGGGCGATCCATCCGCGTCGTGGTGATCCGCCGATGCGGCGGACCAACTCGATCGGCACCGACAACGTGCTGCGCGCCGTGGCGGAGGCGGCAGTGCCGCAGCTCATCGCCGCGTCCTCCTGCGCCGCCTACACCCCGGCCGAACGCTGGCGGCGGGTATCGGAAGGATGGCGGCTGTCGGGGGTGCCCGGCAGTGCCTACAGCGTGTCCAAGGCGGAGTTGGAGGCGAAGCTGGACCGCTTCGAGGCGAGCCACCCCGAAATCCGCACAGCGCGTATTCGCCCGTGTGGCATAGCTCAGGCCGAGTCCGCCGCCGAACTGGCGGACTGGATTCTGCCGCCGTGGCTGCCGCGGTGGCTGCTCGGCCGACGTCTGTTGCCCGTGCCGCTGTGGCGCGATTTCCGGCTGCAGCTGGTGCACAGCTCGGACGTGGCTTCGGCGATCCGGCGCATCGCGCACCATCGGGCGGCGGGGGCGTTCAACCTCGCCGCCGAACCGTGCCTGGGCGCGGACGCGCTCGCGGCGGCATTCGGGGGTTTCCGCCTGCCCGCGCCCCGGCGGGCACTCGACGCCGCCGCCTGGACGGGATGGCGCACCGGCCTCCTGCCCCTGCACCCGGCGTGGCTGACCCTCGCCGACCGCGCCTGCTTGATCGACTCCTCGGCGGCGCGACGGGAACTCGGCTGGGCGCCTCGCTTCGGCGCGCACGAGATCTGCGCGGAACTCGTATCCGCGATGCGTGCCGGGCGGACCGGTCACAGCGCACCGCTCGCGCCCTCCCGGCGGATGCGGATCGGACGCCCGTCTCATCAAAGTCAGCGGCCACGCGGCCGCTAGCGGCGTCACCGCCCATGACCGAAAGCGACGGAGTGTGATCCCCTTTCCGCCGCTCGTGTCGTTGCGATCGACCGGGTACCGGAGCCCGTATCGTCGCCAGCGAACACGTAACGCATCTTTGCTCGTCCTGCGCTGGGTTAGGCACTGAAGCCAATTCGAACAGCCGACCGTACTGGTAAGGAGAGCGATGTTCACACACAACAAGGATTTGCAATTCGAAGTTCGCGTGGACCGACCCGATCCGCGTTTCGCGACTCTGCTGCAAGAGCAGTTCGGCGGCGCCAACGGCGAATTGAAGGCCGCCATGCAGTATTTCAATCAGGCGTTCCTGCTGCGCGGTAAGCATCCGAAAACCTACGACCTGTTCATGGATATCGCCACCGAGGAACTCAGTCACCTCGAGATCGTCGGCGCCATGATCACCATGCTGCTCGACGGGCTCAACGACGATCTGAAGCAAGCCAACGAGCGGTGCGACTGGATGCCGATGGTGTCCACGTCCGGCGGACGTGACCAGGTGATCCATCAGGCCGCGGTCAATCCGTTGTACTTCGCGCTGAGCGGCGGCGGGCCCGTGGTCACGAACGCCGCGGGCGTGCCGTGGTCGGGTTCCTACGTCGACGCCAACGGGGAGCCCTCGGTCGACCTGCGCAGCAATCTCGCGGCGGAGTCTCGCGCCAAGATCGTCTACGAGTATCTCAAGCAATTCACCGACGATCCCGGTGTGCAGGACACGCTTTCGTTCCTGATGACCCGCGAGATCGCGCACTTCCAGCAGTTCACCGCGGCGCTGAACGAATTGCCGGTCAACTTCCCGCCGGGAGCACTGCCCGGCGACGACCGGTTCCAGAATGTCGCGTTCAACATGTCCAACGGCGCCGCGAGCGCCCGCGGCCCCTGGAACGAAGGACAAGGACCGTGGCCCGCGGGCACGGAGTGGCGCTACATCGATAATCCGGTCACCGAATGGCTCGACTCCGACGAGCGAGTCAATCACGGCGCCGAGACCAACCCGGAAGGCGAGCCCGCGGTCCAAGGCACCAAACCGTTCACCCACGAACTGCACATCCCGGACTGACCTGCGACATGCCCGACGGGCAGTCGGGCGTCCGACGACGCGGCGCGCGGCACCTCGGGGCCGCGCGCCGCGGGCATTCACGTCGGGATCAGTGCCTCGGCCTGCTGATCATGTCTTTGGCTCGGTCCATCATCGCGGCGAACGGACCGACCAGCACGTTCGCGGTGGCCGATTCCACGCCGGGATGCGGGCGGGTCGGCGCCATCGTCTCGGCGAGTTCGACCGTCTTACGCAATCGCCGCAGGGCTTCGTCGTCGAGTTCTTCGCGCAGCCGAGCGAATTCCTCACGTTCTTCGTGGTCGGCATGCGCCAGCACCGCTTCACGCAGCTTCGCCAGCCGCACCTGGAATTCCATCGAGCTGATGTCGAGCGATTCCATCTCGGCGAGCTGCTTTTTCGCCTTGTTCTCCTCTTCCAGCCGTGCGTCGACGATGTACGCGCCATCACCGATCTCCCGCCGGGCGCGCGGGTGGATGATCTCTTCTTCGGCGGTCTCGTGCACGGCGAGCAGGCGCCGCAATTCGAAGAACTTGCTCTCCCGCTCCACGGGGTCGGAGGTCTCGGCGGTCTCGATGAACAGTTGCTTGATCCGGCCGTGCTGATGGACGAGGAAATCGATAGCGTCGGTGGTGGAGTCGATCGTGGTTGCCATAGTTGATCTCCCCTCGGGCTCTCGAGTCGGGCTGACGAACTACGTCCGTCGCGGCGGTACCCGGCAGCGAGCACGCGAAACCGCGGGACCGGCCGGTCAGTTGCTGGTGGTGCCCGTGATGGGAGCGGGATAGACCGAGGTCGGCACGCTATGGCGCCACGGGCGATGGATCTCCGAACCCGGCAGCGATGCCAGTTCCGGTATCCAGCGCCGCACATAGTTACCGTGCGGGTCGTAGCGTTCGGCCGTGCCGAGGGCTCCCCGGTACAGACGCCCCGCCTGCTGCCAGGTGCAGCGGTCGCTCGCTGCGTCGGCATCGAGCAGCCACCGCCGGAAATGGTCGGCGCCGACTCGCCAGTCCACCCGCAGGGTCGTGGTGAGGAAACTGGCGGCGATTACCCGGGCGCGTTCCGGCATCCATCCCTGCGCGGCCAATTGCCGCATGCCCGCGTCGACGATCGGGTATCCGGTACGGCCGTCGCACCAGGCACGGGCCGCGACCGGATCGTGCGTCTGCCGATCACGTGGGCGGTCACCGGACCGCGCGATGCCGGCGCGGGCGGCGAGGAACTGGAGCCGGAAATCGCGCCGGGCGAGCAGACGGACGAAGGCGCGTCCGTCTGCCGTCGCCATGTCGGTGCGATACACCATCTCGGCCGCGGACAGGCAACCGAAATGCAGGTAGGGCGACAGGCGGGAACATCCCTCCCGGGTGAGGTCGCCGCTGGAGGGGTCGCGTGGTTGTTTCCGGTCGGCGGTGCAGCCCCGCCACAGTGCGCGACCCGTGATCTCGCCGCCGACGGCCAGTTGCGGTGAGACAGCGGCGTCGCCGAGTTCGTCGAACTTCGGTACGGGATCACTGTCGACACGCGGGACGATCAACTCGGTGGGCGTGTCGAGCGGACGCCGCTTGGGAACCTCCAGCCACCGGCGAAAGTAGGTGGCGAAGTCCGGAACCGGGTCGTTCGGTCCGCGCGCGGCGCAATCGAACGGATCGACGGCGGTGAGGGTGGCGGAATGGGTGTGCAGCAGGCAGCTGCGTCGCGCCAGCCGTTCGCGCAGCGCTCGTGCCCGGCACCGGCCGTACCAGGTGGCGTCGTCGGCGATGTGGACGCTGTCGGCGTGCACCTGTGCCGCCACCCGATCCACCGCGTCGACGTAGTCACCGTGCCGGATCACCAGTTGCCCTCCGGCGCAGCGCAGTTCGGCATCCAGTTCGGCCAGCGCGGCGGAGAGGAAGCGCAGCTGGTTCCCGGCCGGGTGGGCACTGCCGACGATCCGGTCGTCGACGACGAAGAGCGGAACCACCCCGGCACCCTCGCGCACCGCGGCCAGTAGGGCTGGGTTGTCGTGCACGCGCAGGTCACGCGTGAAAAGTGCGATTGTTACGGCCATTCGATGGTCATTTTCGACGACAGGCATCCGTCGCGATCGACGACGGCGGTATCGGACATTCGGCTGCGGTGCCACGCGGATGCGGGCAGGTATCGGAGTAAAATTCTTTACGCCAATGCTGAGGGACGGCGACTGCCGTGTCAAGCCGGCGACGCGATCGCCTCAGCGTTCGCGGAAGAGATCGGTGAGCCAGGGTTCCAGGTCGGCGCTGAGCGCGGGCAGATCCGGTGCGTCCGACTCGTCGAGCGCGTCGGCGGTGAGTTGGCGAACGGCGTAGACCACGCCCATATAAGCCGTGACGGACAGCAATGGTTGCCGATCGCCGGTCGCGGCCTGCACCAGACCGCGAATGAACTCGGCGAACAGCCGGATCGAGCGCCGTCTGCGTCGCCGCACCGCGGGCCCGAGCGCGTCGATCTCCACCTGGTAGGCACGAGCGACGACCAGGTCGTTCTGCAGGGAGCGAAGATACCGGCCGAGCGCGTCGGCGACGATGGACCGGCGGTCTCGGCCCCTGATGTCGGCACCGGTCAACTGGGTCAGCAGCACCTGGATGAAGCGGTCGTATCCCGCGAAGACACATTCGTCCTTGTTGGCGAACGCGTCGTAGAAGGCCGCCAGCGAGACGCCGGCCCGCTTGGCGACGTCGGTGGGCCCGAATCCGGCATAACCGCGAGCGGCGAGCAATTCGGTGACCGCGGCCAGCAGCCGTTCCCGCTGGGCCGCCATCACCTGCTCGCGCCCCAGATTGTGCCGACCGCGCGGCAATGCCGCCGGAAGCGTGAAGAACACTCCGTCTCGCACCGGAACGATCGGTGCGTCGGCGTCGGCAGGCGCGGCGGACACCTCTGCAGACTACCGAGCCGGGCGCGGCGACGCGTCCGGGCCGCTGCGGCCGATGCCCGTCGCGTCCGACTCCGGCTCCCGGCGGTGCTGCGCTCGATCGCTCGACCGCCGATGGCACGGAACGCCCCGGCCGTCACCTCGGACGTGGCCCGGAACCGATGGCTGCCCCGGGCCACGCGCAGCGGTCAGCCGAGCGGCAACTCCAGGCAGGAGGGAGCGCCATCCGGGGAACTGATGGTGATCCGTGCGCCGACACTGTTGGCGCTGGAATACAAGGGATCAAAGCCGTCGATGACCAGCATCAACCGGTGACCGTCCGGCACGTCGTAGGCGGCCGCCTGCAACTCCCACGAGACGGTCGCGGGCAGGTCCGACTCGATGGTCTTCGGCTCGTGCGTGACGATCGTCGCCGAGCCGTCCTCGTCGGCATCGAGCAGGTAGGCCACCAGGGTCGCCGATTCGTCGGTGCTGTCCACGGTCACCTGCAGCCGGGGGATCCCGCGAATCTGCCGCGCTACACCATCGCGCGCCGCGAGTAGCGGCCCCGTCGACCAGACCAGGGCGTGGGTGCGGTCGATCTCGGCGGTCCGGTAGATCTTCGGGTTGCCCGCCCACTCCTCCTGGCCGGTCACCATGAGCTTGTCCATGGCGACGACCTCGGGCTGCTCGCCCACGATGAAACTGCGTTCCCATCCGGAAGAGGCGTCGGGGCTCAGCGCGCCGTCCCCGCCCTCGCGCTCATCGGTCAGTGCCAGTGCTTCGCCGTCGGTCGTGACGTCGGCCCACGACGCCTTCTCCTCGCGGCGCGCCGGCTCGATGATCACGTTCTGATCGTTCCCGGAGGCCGGCGTGGTCACGTAGGTGAACATGACCTGATTGCTGATCTCCGGCCACTCCTCGACACCGTTCTGCTCGTCCTTGAGGTAGTGATCGAGCCAGGCGTACGCCTCGAGCATCGGCACGTTCGGCCCGGCGCCGGCCGCGGGCGGAGCGATCAAGCCGGGGCCTTCCGGCGCGGCATGGTCACCGATCCACATGTTCAACCGTTTCCGGCCCGGGATTTTCTCGAAGGTCTCCAGAACCTGGTTGACGGGGAAAAGCCCCTCGTGCCAGGTGTTCGAGAAGAAGGTCGGAACCTTGAGGGAACCGACGTAACTTTCCGGAGCGCGTTCGGTGCCCCAATCGACCACCGGGTCCATGTCGTCGCCCTCGGCGAATTTCGCCAGGATTTCCAGCGCCTCTTCGTCGAACTTGTCCTCTTTGGCTCCGCCGGTCAACCCGATCAGCGCTTCGACCGCCCTGAGGTGGCGGGTGCCGTTGTCGTACATGCTCGTGGCGAGGTTGCCCCAGGTACTCAGGGCGACGACGACGTTCACTCGTGGGTCGTGCGCGGCCACGATCTGGCTGATGCCCGAGCCGTACGACTCGCCCATGAAGGCGACGCGGCTGGGGGCCAGCTCATCGATCGCGTATGTCAGCACCGTGGAGCCGTCCACCCGGTCCCGCGGACCGGCCACGTCGACCATGCCTTCGGACGTGCCGAACCACGGTATGTTCGTCCCCGGCAGGGCCGACAAGCCGATGCCGCGTGGGGTGTACGCCAGCACGTGATAACCCTTGGACGCCAGCACGAGGTAGGCGTACTCGAACAACGGCCACCCGAACGGCGTCCATCCGGCGGGAACGACCACCAGCGGGCACGGCCGGGTGGTGGTCTGCCGCAGCATGTGCGCAGAGAGCCCGATCCCATCCGACGCCTCGATGCGTGGAAACGACGGCACGGCAACGTTCAGCGCCCGGCTCACCAGGTCCGACACGTCGTCGGGCACCAGCCCCTCGCCACTGCGGTTGCGGACCGCGGTCACCAGGTTCGATGCGAACTGCACTGCTTCCGGGCGCACCTGCCCCCGAGCGTCCCAAGCTCCCTCGGCGGCGATCCGCGAGAGCTGTTCGGACGTGGTCCCGACGATCGGATCTCCTTGCGACATAGACGTCATCGATCCTTCCGTGCCAGTTTGCTGCGAATTTGCGGACCGCAGCAGCGTGACATGGCATGTGATCGGTTGTCCCGGGAATCGCCGATGCGTTCCTCGTTCGCAACAGGCCGATGACCTGCGGAAACGTTGCAAGATTCGACTACCCGGCCGCAAGTGTGCCTGCTTCGCCCCGCCACCGTGCGCTACCGGTCGCGGCTACTCGGCGAACCCGCAGCGCCGAATCCGTCGCGGGCCGCGCCGCACACTGCTAGCTTCCGGGCCGTGGATGACTTCTCACGCTCCTGGACAGCGTTGCGCACGGCGGTCGCCGACCTTTCGGACGAGGATTTCGCGCAGCCGTCCGGCTGCACCGGCTGGCTCGTGCGAGACCTGGTGTGCCATCTGATCCTCGACGCCCAGGACATCCTGATCACCCTCGTGACCCCTGCCGAAGCCGAACCGACGCGCGACGCGGTGACCTACTGGGAGGTGGCCGATACGGCGCCGACCGGCGACGACCCGCTCGACGCGCTGATCGTGCGGCTGGCCGCGGCGTACCGGGAGCCGCGGTTGCTGAAAATTCACTTCGAGGATGTCGGCGCGGCCGCCGGGCGCGCGGCCCGCCTCGCCGACCCCGACCAGCGGGTCGGCACCCGCGATGAGGTCCTCACCGCGGGCGACTACCTGTGCGCGTATGTCTTGGAGAGCACCTTGCACCACCTCGACCTGATCGCGCAGCTCCCTGGCGCGACCGAGCCGCCCGCGGAGGGTCTCGGCCGGTCACGCGAGATGCTGGAGAAGATCGCCGGGGCCGCGTTCCCCCTCTCGTTCTCCGACACCGACGCGCTGCTGATCGGCAGCGGTCGACGGGCGCCGACCGAGACGGAGAAGACCGAACTGGACGAGCTGGCCGCGCGGCTCCCTTTCGTCCTCGGGTGAGCGCTACCGCGCTCCGCCACCCAATTTGACCGGCACCGACAGCGGACCGATGGTGAAGAAGGACGGCGAGTACGGGATGTCGGCGGGATCGATGGCGAGCTCGAGGTCCGGCAGCCTCCGGTAGAGCGAGGCGAGCGCGAGCCTGCCTTCCAGACGGGCCAGGCCCGCGCCGATGCAGTAACGCGGCCCGTGGCCGAACCCGAGATGTCCGCCCCGCTGCTCGCGGGTGATGTCGAATTCGTTCGCGGTTTCGCCGTATTCGGCGGGATCGATCCCACAGGCCTGGTAGGCGACGCCGACCGCCTTGCCCTTGGGAATGGCCACGCCGGCCACCGTGACGTCGGTCAACGTGAACCGCCAGCTGGTCATCATCACCGAATGCCGGTATCGCACCGTCTCTTCGACCACGTCGGCCCAGCGATTCTCGGCCTTGGCCAGCACGAGCTGATCTGGGTGCCGCGACAGCGCCAGGATGGCGTATCCGAGCATGTGCACGGTGGTTTCGTGGCCCGCGACCAGCATGATCCACAGGACGGCGACCAGTTCCTCCGCGGTCAGCTTGTCGCCCTCGTCGCGGGCTTGCACCAGGCCCGTGGTCAGGTCGTCGCCCGGCTGCTGCTGCTTGCGATCGGCCAATTCGTACAGGTACAGCATGAGCGCGTTCTGCGTCGCGAACGCCTCTTCGGGCGGAGTGGTGTGCGCCAGCAGAGTCGCGGTCCAGCGCCGCAGTCGATCCCGCTCGTGCTCGGGCACGCCGAACAGTTCGCAGATCACCGCCATCGGCAGCGCTTCGGTGAAGGTGGGCACCAGGTCGACGCCGTCACCGGCGGCCACCACCTCGTCCAGCAACCGGTCGATGATCTCTTGGACCCGCGGCTCCAGCGCCTGCACTCGGCCAGGGGTGAAGGCCTTGCTGATCAGACCGCGAAGCCGCCGATGGTCGTCACCGTCCTTGGTGGACAGGTGATCACCCTGCACGATGGCGCGCAGGGGCCAGTCCTCCGGAATGGAACCGTCGTACAGGGCCGGCCAGTGTTTGGGATCCCGGGCGAACGTCTTGTTGTCCCCGGCGAGGATCTCGCGCACCGCGTCGTGCGTCAGCGCCAGGTAGGCGGGCACGCCGCCGGGAAACTCCACCTCGACCACCGGCGCGATCTCCCGGAGCCGGAGGCAGGTGTCCAGCAGATCCTCGTTCGGGGCGGGGAATGCGGGCAGGCTGGTTGTCATGGGGAATTCCCTTCTGCGCGTGAACCCTTCAGCCGTCGTAGGGACGGTCGTGCACGAGTATCTCGGCGCGTTCGGCCGCGCAGCCGAGCAACGGACGGATCCTGCCTCCAACCCGAACTCGAGCGTCGGAAAACGAAATTCCGGACCTGTCGAACAGCGCGTGCCGGTCGGCAGGGGCGAGGGCACGTCGACCGAACGGCCGCCCCGCCGGCACGGCCGAGAACCGGTGTGGCGGTTAGAGTGGCGTGTTCGGATTTGTCCGCGGGACCGGCCGGGAGGAAATTGTGGAACCGAAGACGGCGCTGGGACGCACCGTGGGAGCGCTGAACGCCGGGGTGGCTTCCCTCCTCGACCTGCCGCTGCTCGGGCGGCTGCTGGGCAAGGGATTCGTGGTGATCACCTACGTGGGGCGGCGATCAGGGCGGACGTTCAGCACGCCGGTCAACTACCGGCGCAAGGGAGACGAACTCGTCATCGGGGTCGCCATGCCGGACAAGAAGTCTTGGTGGCGGAACTTCCTGGACGATGGCGGCCCGATCACCCTGCGGCTCGACGGCGCTCAGCGGCACGGGCACGCGGTAGCGCAGCGCGACGATCGCGGGCGGGTGCTCGTGAAGGTGCGGCTGAACGACGCGACCTGATCGCCGCATCTCCCCCGCCTGCATCGGAAGCGCGTGTGACGCGGCCGCGCCCCAGGGGTGTTGCCACCCGGCGGCGCTAGACGCTTGCGGACGGCTTCAGCTGGGCGATGATCGCGGCGCCCATCCAGCGTCGTAGATACCGCCGCAGCTCCTCCTCGCCCCGGGGCGGATTGCCGGGGGAGATGAAGAACGACTGCATCGTCCGCAGGACGTATTCGACGAGCTCGTGCAGCGACTCGTCGTCGTAGCCGTACCGCTCCCAATCGACGTCGAAGCGTTTGATCATCGTCATTCCGAAGGCTTGCGCCTCTTCGGAGGTCAGGCTTTCGGGGTGGACGTTCGAGTAGGTACTCGACAGCAGAATGCCGAGATGAGGTGTGCGACGCACCTCGGCCAGGGTATACACCACTCCCTCGGTCATCGCTTCCACCGCGTCCTCGATACCGCTTACGTGCCGTGCCAGCCGATCGAGGAAACCGTCGACCGACGCGATCGCCGCAGCCGTCATCAGCGCGTCGGCACTGGGAAAGTATCGGTAGACCGTCTGACGGATGACGCCCAGTGACTCCGCGACGTCGGCGATGCTGATCTCCGACCCCGTCCGGCCGATCAGGTCGACGGCGGCGGCGACTATGCGACGAGACGCCTCCTCGTCGTCTTTCGGCGGGCTCCCGCCCCACCCGCGCCTTCCTGCCACTGCCCGCTTCCTCGAGTCGACGCCTGTCGCTTGCGAACCCGCTGATCAGAAGCCTGCCGACACCCCTGACCAAGGGCTCGACGGTATCACAAGGCGGTGGCGTCGACCCGCCCGCGATTCGAGGCATCGATTCTGATCATACACAAATGCTGTTGTGTGTATGATCACGTCCAACGCGGCTCGGCGGCACCGGAAGACGCCGCCGGACCTGTTCGATCCCGAAAGACGAGGTACAGCCCAGTGACCGATCTACAAGTCCGGAAGATGCGCTTCGCGTTCGCGGACTACGACGTGCCCTTCTTGTGGAACGAGGAGAACCCGGCGTTCTCCTCGATGGCCAATGCGGTGTCCTTCCTGGCGATCGGCTTCGAGAAGATGATCGTCAACATGATTCGGGAGGCCATGCCCCTGATCACGGATCCCGAGGTCGCGGAGGAAGCCGACGCGTTCGTGCGGCAGGAAGGCCAGCACTCCACCGCGCACCGCCAGCATGCCAACGCCCTGATCCGGCGATACCCGGGCTTGCAGGAGACGCTCAACGAAGTGATCGCGGAATTCGACCGCCTCACCGTGAACACGTCGGTCGAATACCGGCTCGCCTACACCGCCGATCTGGAGGCGACCTTCACCCCGGTGTTCAAACTGATGCTCGACAACGACGCGACCCTCTTCCGGCCGGGAGACGACCGGGTCGCGTCCCTGTTCATCTGGCACTTCGTCGAAGAAGTCGAACATCGCAGTTCGGCGCTGATCATCTTCGACTCCGTCGTCGGCAGCGACGTGTATCGGATGCGCATGGCGCCGTCGATCTTCCGTCACGTGCTGAAGGTGATCAGGGTGGCCTGCGCGGGCTTCAACCGGCACGTTCCGCTGGAGGAGCGGAAGGTCGACGCGTTGTCGATGTTCGCGTCCTATCGTCGCAAGCAGAAACTACGCACGTGGTTGCCGTTCCTCCGGTCGGAGGACCACGGTCCGATGCCGCGGGCGTTCGACCATCTCCCGCTGCGTGAGCAACTCGTCGCGCTCGTGGGCGTCGTACGCAGCCAGCTGCCCAAGCACAACCCGGACCACGAGAAGCTGCCCGCGCTCGCCGACGTGTGGTTCCAGCGCTACGACGACGGTTACGACGTCTCGCACTGGTACACCGCCGGCACGGTCGCCCCCTAGGAGCCGGACCGATGGCTGATCATTGCGCACCCACCTTCGACCGGCTCGCCACGGCGCTCGGCTTCTCGTGTGAGGAGGCAGGCGGACCGGTCGAGGTGCGAAACCCCTTCGCGCTGGAGAACTGGACGCTGCCCGTTCTCGAGGTCACGATCGTCCTGGGCGCGGTACTCGCGCTGGTCTACGCGATCGTTCGATTGCGCCGCCACGGAGATCCCACCAATCTGGTGCTCTGGTTCGGCGCGACCGCGTACCTGTTCATCATCGAACCCCCGCTGTACTTCCCGGCGGCCTTCGGCATCGACGAACACGTCGACACGATGTTCGCGCACAACTTGTTCACCGTGGAATTCCTGTGGGGCCGATTACCCCTCTACATCGTCGCGATCTACCCGTTCATGGCCACCCTGGCCTTCGAGATCGTCCGGATACTCGGAGTCTTCCGGCAGCACGGGGTGCTCATCGGGTCCGCTTGCGTGGGCTTCGTCCACCATGCCTTCTATGAGATCTTCGACCATCTCGGCCCGCAGCTGCGCTGGTGGGAATGGTCGATCGACAATCCGATCAATCAGCCGATGTTCGATTCGGTGCCGCTGCCGAGTGTGGTCGTCTTCGCCGCCCTGTGGCCGATGTCGCTGGCGTTCTGTGTCCAATGGTTCGTCGGCCGCCACATCGATCATGGGCAGACGTTCTCCGGGGTGCAATTGGTCTGGCGTACGGTCGTCATCGGCGTGCTGGCATCGTTGGGCACAGGCGTGTTGCCGATACCCGCAACGGTATTCGGCACGGGGAGTACCACCGTGCGCGGAGTGCTCTACGCCGCCGAACTGGTCGTCGTCACCGTCGTCGCCGTCCTGATTCTCACCCGCCGATGGCTCCGGCTGCGGCGCGACGGCGCGGACAGCGCGCCCTACTCGAACGACTTCGTTCGTATCTACAGCGTGGTGTACCTGTGCGTGATGGCGGTGCTCTGGGTGACCGTGCTGCCCGATTTCTTCGGCGCCGTCGACGGCAGGACGAGCGAGGGAGACCCGATCGGAAATCTCTGGTACACACTCGCCTGCTTCGTGGTCGCGATTCTCTGCGTGATCGCCGTGTTCACGGTGCCGCGGCGGAAGACCGCGGAAACCGCCGTCGCCACCGCTCCGGAAACAGCCGCGAGTCCCGCGGCGTAGCAGGCGGCGAGGAACCGGAGCCGCCGGTAGCGCCGAGGTGGGGCAGCCCTGCCATGCGGTCGGCCCTGCCGTGGTGTGACGCCCGGCTCGCCCGGGATTTTCCGGGCCTGCGCCCGGGTTGTACGTGGGGCCGATATGAGGAGGTCATGTGGCACGGGAGTACAACCGGAATCCCGCGGCGGTCGCCGCCCTGTCCCCTGAGCAGTACCACGTCACTCAGGAGAACGGGACCGAGCGGGCGTTCACGGGCGAGTACTGGGACAACCACGAGCCGGGCATCTATGTGGATGTGGTCTCCGGTGAGCCGTTGTTCGCCTCGGTCGACAAGTTCGACAGCGGATCGGGATGGCCGAGTTTCACCAAGCCGATCGACGCCGGGAACGTGGTGCGGAAGCGGGACCTCAGTCATCTGATGGTCCGCACCGAGGTGCGTTCGGCGCACGGAGACAGCCATCTCGGGCATGTGTTCACCGACGGCCCCCGCGAGGCGGGCGGCTTGCGGTACTGCATCAACTCGAAAGCGCTGCGGTTCATCCACCTCGACGACCTCGAGGCGGAGGGCTACGGGCAGTACAGGACTCTCTTCGCGAAGGAGGAGGCGTGAGCGACACGCGGAAGGCTACCCTGGCCGGTGGATGCTTCTGGGGCATGGAGGACTTGATCCGCAAGCAGCCCGGGGTGGTGTCGACACGCGTCGGCTACACCGGTGGGCGCAACGACCATCCGACGTACCGGAACCACCCGGGCCATGCGGAGGCCGTGGAGATCGTCTACGACCCGGCCAGGACGGACTACCGGGAACTGCTGGAGTTCTTCTTCCAGATCCACGATCCCTCGACGAAGGACCGCCAGGGTAACGACATCGGGACCAGCTATCGGTCGGCGATCTTCTACCTCGATGAGGACCAGAAGCGCGTCGCCCTGGACACCATCGCCGACGTGGATGCCTCCGGGCTGTGGCCCGGCAAGGTGGTCACCGAGGTCACCCCGGCGAGCGAGTTCTGGGAGGCCGAGCCGGAGCATCAGGACTATCTGTTGCGCTACCCGGACGGGTACACCTGCCACTTCCCCCGCCCGGGCTGGAAGCTGCCGAAGCGGCAAACCACCGCGCAGTAGGACGCGCGGGCTCGGCGGCGCCGCGCCCCGGTGACCGCCGAGACGTCCGAGCCGAAAGTATGCGACTGCGCCACCCTCCCGGGTGGCGCAGTCGCCGCGTTCCGGCCGTGCCGCAAAACCACCGCGGCGGCGTGCACGCGAGATCGACTTTTCGCCCGACGGACGGAAAGACTTGCGGTAGAGGGTTTTCGACCGGCACCGGCTCCCCCGCCATGGGGAGAAGACGCATGCGGACGCCGATATGATCGTCGGCGCCTGGATGTCCGGACCTTCATGCCAGTCGACCCGAGGTAGGCAGATGACGCGCAGCGGCGCAAGGTTTCTCGATGTGGTGGGTAGTCGCCGGATGGCGGTGGCGACACTGGCCACGATCACCGGCTTCTACTATCTGTTCGTCGCGTTCACCAACTGCGTGGACACCGACACCAATCGCAACGGGGTCGCCGCCGTGCTGTCGATGAAGGCGACGATCCACAATCCGGGAACCGACTGGCGCGCGATCACCAACGGCAACGTCGCGCTCGTCGCCTATATTCTGGTCGTGATTTGGGAGTTCCTGATCGCCTTCGTGCTGCTGGCCGCGGGAGCCGCGTGGGTCCGGGTGCTGGCCGGACGGCCGCGCCGGCTTCGAGCCGGTCTCGATGCGGCCGTGCGGCTGTCCAGCCTGGGCTGGACCATGGCGGTGCTGCTGTTCCTCGGCGGGTTCCTGACCGTCGGCGGCGAATGGTTCCGCATGTGGGCCAACGATGATGTGAACGCCTCCTCGGCCGCGCTGCAGAACTTCCTCATCGCGGGCATCGGCCTGATCCTCGTTCACCTACCCGACGCTCAGCCCGGCCCCGAACCCGAAAGCGTCTCGACGGCAACGCAATCGGACCAGGTTCTGCCGCGATAAGCGGTCACCTACGCCCGCGTCAGCGACCGTTGCGGTCGAGTTCGTTCAGCTGCTTCTGCAGTTGTTCGAGGGCAGCGCGGATCTCATCGATCTGCCTGTTCAGGTCGGCGATCTTCGCTTGATCCACCGGCGGCGGCCCTTGCGCCTGCGGTTGCCCCGGCGGCGCCGCCGGCTGCTGGCCCGGTGGCAGTGGAGCGCCGGGGCCGCCTCCGGGTGGTGTGGCGAGCCGGCCGGTGCCGGGCCCGAACACCTGGTCGAGCGCCTCGGCGAGAGTCGGCGCGTACCCCACGAGGACGCCGCCGGTGCCGGGTTCGCGATAACTGACCAGAACCCGCGCCAGCTGCGGGAAGGTCGAGGCGTTCGGCGCCGTCGAGATCCGTTCGGTGAACAGTGGCTCGGCGTAGAGCACGCCGCCGTCGGCGATCGGCAAGGTGAGCAGATTGCCGTATTGGATCCGGTTCGAGCGCTCGAGCAGGGTGCGCTCGGATGCCACTCTGGTGTCGGAGATCATCGAGTTCTGGATCTGCTGTGGCCCCTGGGTGAGGGTGTCGGTGGGCAGCTGCAGGACGGTGATCTTGCCGTAGTTCTCGGGATCGGAGCGGGCGGAGACATAGGCGGAGAGGAATTCCCGGTTGTAGCCGACCATCGCGCCGGCCAGCCGGAACGACGGCTCCGCGCTGCCTTGGCCACCGAGTAGGACGTAGAACGGCGGTTGGTGCGGGTTGGTCTCCACGGTGGGATCACTGGGCACCGACCAGAAAGCGTTGGTGGTGAAGAACTCCCGCGGTTCGTCGACGTGATATTTGGCGAGCATCTCGCGCTGGATCGCGAACAAGTCCTCCGGATACCGGAAGTGGGCGCGCAGTTGCGGGGTGATCGATTCCTCGGGTTCGACCGTGCCGGGGAAGACCTTCATCCAGGCCGCCAGGACCGGGTCTTGCCGGTCGATCTGGTAGAGCCGCACTGTGCCGTCGTAGGCGTCGACGGTGGCCTTGATGGAGTTGCGCACGTAGGAGACCTGCCGAGGCGATTCCCGGTCGGTATCGTCACCCGGTTCGAGCGCTTCGAGCGAGCTGCGTTTGGCGTAGGGGTAGCCGTCGATCGAGGTGTAAGCGTCGACGATCCAGACGATACGGCCGTCCACCACCGCAGGATAGGGATTGTTGTCGGTGGTCAGCCACGGTGCGACGAGTTCGACGCGGTGGCGCGGATCGCGATTGAAGATGATCTTCGACCCGGGACCGATCGCTTTGGAGAAGACGATGTTGCGCTCGGTGTAGGTCGCGGCGAAGGCGAGGCGATCGAGCCAGTTCCCGATCGGGACGCCACCGGCTCCGGTGTAGGTATACGTGGTGGTGTCGGTGTCGTACTCGCGTGGCTCCGTGCCGCCGCCCACGATGGCATAGTCCGGGCTCGCATGGGCGATCACTTCGCCGAAGTAGACACGGGGCTGATCCACTCGGATCACCTGATGCCCGGCGGCTTGGGAGGCGATGTCGCCCACCGCGTAGATCGGGTATCCGCTGTTGCTGCTGGCGGCATCGCCCGCGGCCTCGCGGACCGCCGCGTTGACCCGGTTGGCCGGTGCGGCGACGAACCCGTTGCCGTGCGTGTAGACGGTGTGCCGGTTGACCCAATGGCGCTGGTTACCGCTCAGCGCGCTCGGCGTCAGCTCCCGCGCCGCGACCACGTAGTCGCGCAGTTGTCCACCGATGCGGTAACGGTCCAGGTCCAGATGCGGTGGGAAGCTGTAGAAGTTCTTCAGTTGTTGCTGCTGGGTGAACGTCCGGGACAGCACGTTCGGGTCTAGGAGACGCACGTCGGCGAGCGTCGTGACATCCGAGGGAACCTCCGACGGCGGCTTGGTTCCGACGCCGGAATACGGCTGGTACTCGACTCGGTCGCCGCCGATCCCGTAGGCCTGCCGGGTAGCGGCGATATTGCGTTCGATGTAGACGCGCTCCATGTCGGCGGCGTTCGGGCGGACGGAGAACTGCTCGACGGCCAACGGCCAGACGGCTCCGACCAAGATCGACGACAACAGCAGCAGCGCGGCGGCCATCGCCGGGATCCGTAGATCCCGCACCACGATCGCGGCGAAGACCGCCGCCGCGCAGATGAGCGCGATCGCGAAGAGAATCAGGCGAGCGGGGAGCACCGCGTTGATGTCGGTGTAGCCCGCGCCCGCGAAGGTGGGTTCCTTGCTGCTACTGGAGAGCAGCGAATACCGGTCGAGCCAATAGGCGACCGCCTTCAACACGATGAAGCTGCCTGCGAGTACCGCGAGCTGGACTCGGGCCGCGTGGGTGAGGCCGCCCGCCTTTCCGGACAGCCGCAGCCCCCCGAGCAGGTAGTGCGTCGCGAGCCCGGCGACGAAGGCCAGCAGGACGGCGACGAACAACCAGTTGACGACGAATCGGTAGAAAGGCAGGTCGAAGACGAAGAACCCGACATCATGCCCGAATTGCGGGTCCGACAGACCGAACGACCCGCCGTGGACGAACAGCTGGACGGTCATCCAGCTCGACTGCGCGGCGAGGCCGCAGATGAGTCCCACCGTGACAGCGACACCCAGACCGAACCGCCGCGGACGCCGGATCACCATCGCTCGAAACGGCCGGAGGCTGTCCTCTTCCCCGGACTGCGGCAGGAAGAGCGGGCGGAACCGGAACGCGAGCCACATCGCCACGAACAGGACGCCGCCGATGATGAGCGCGATGACGAAGAACAGCGACAACCGCGTTAGCAGCACGGTGAGCCAGACGCCGCGGAAGCCGACTTCACCGAACCACAGCCAGCTGACATAGCCCCTGATCAACCGGGGCACGATCAACAACGACACGACGAACACCGTGGCGGCGATCACCAGCACCCGGGTGCTGCGATGCCACCGCCGCAGGCTGGGGCCGTCGCGTGCGCTCATTTCCCACTCCCGTGGCTGTCGCCCGGCCGATGCGGTACGGCCGACGCGAAACCGCTGAGTCCGATACTACCGGGGTGGGGAAAACCGTTCGGGCCGGTCGGCCGGGCGCTCGATCAGCTCCCACAGGTACGCCACGTGGTCGGCCATGTCCACGTCCGGGTCGTACAACCATTGCGTTTGCAGGCCGTCGAGGAGGGCCATGGCGATGACGGCGAAGCGCCCGGGGTCGAGATCGGCGGGAAGGCGGCCGGATTCACGAAGGTCGGCGACGGCGCGGGTGAGGGCGTCCCGCGCGGTGCGGTAGCGGTCGCGGAAGTACGCGTGGGCGGGATGGCCCGTCCGGGTGGCCTCTGCGGAGAAGCGAGTGTAGAGCTCGACCCATACTGTTTTCGGTAACGGTCTCGACCCGAGGAGCCTCGATGACGAGCAAGCCCGACCTCGCCGATCTGGCGCCGGAGCAGCGCGCCGCGCTCGGCAGCGGCGCGGACTTCTGGACCACCAAGGCGATCGGTCCCGTCGCCTCGGTGACCATGACCGACGGCCCGCACGGTGTGCGCAGGCAGGCGGGGGCGACCGATCACCTCGGGCTGGCCGAGAGTCTGCCCGCCACCTGCTTCCCGCCCGCGGTGGGGCTAGCGCAGAGCTGGGACACCGAACTGGTGCGCCGGGTGGGCGCGGCGCTGGGCCGGGAGGCCCGCGCCCTGGACGTGGACGTGCTGCTCGGGCCGGGCGTCAATATCAAGCGGGATCCGCGCGGCGGCCGCAATTTCGAGTACTACTCGGAGGATCCGGTGCTCACCGGCCTGCTCGGCGCGGCGTGGGTCACGGGGCTGCAGAGCACGGGAGTGGGCGCCTCCCTCAAGCATTTCGCCGCCAACAACGCCGAGCACGACCGGATGCGGTCGAGTTCCGACGTCGACCCGCGCCCGCTGCGCGAGATCTACCTGCGCGGGTTCGCCCACATCGTGCGCACGGCCCGGCCGTGGACGGTGATGTGCTCCTACAACCGGATCAACGGTGTACCCGCCGCGCAGAATCGCTGGCTGCTCACCGACGTCCTGCGCGGTGAATGGGGATTCGACGGTGCGGTGGTCTCCGACTGGGGCGCGGTGGCCGACCGGCCCGCCGCCGTGACGGCCGGACTGGATCTGGATATGCCGGGCGGCAGCGGCGTCTCCGACGCCCAGGTGATGGCGGCGATGGCCGCGGGCACCCTCGACCCGGCGGACGTCGATCGTGCCGCGCGGAACGTGGCGACGCTGGCCGCGCGAGTGATTGCCGGTCGCGCGACCGCCCACACCGTCGACACCACCGATGACCACCATCGCCTGGCCCGAGAGGTCGCCGCACGCTGCGTCGTCCTGTTGCGGAACGACCGTGGCCTGCTGCCACTGACACCGGGGCGCTCGCTGGCCATGATCGGCGAATTCGCGACGGAACCTCGATATCAGGGGGGCGGCAGCTCACACGTCAACCCGACCCGGCTCGATGTGCCGCTAAACGAGATCCGCGCGCTCGCGGGCTCCGCAACGGTCTCCTACTGCCGGGGTTTCGCCACGGACGCCACGGACGCGGACAACGAGGCATTGCGCGCGGAAGCCGTCGCCGCCGCGGCGAACGCGGACGTCGCAGTGCTGTTCCTGGGCCTGGCGGCCACGCAGGAATCCGAGGGCTTCGACCGTGAGCATCTGGAGCTGCCCGCCGAGCAGCTGGATCTGCTGGACGCGGTGGTGCGGGTACGACCGGACACGGTGGTGGTGCTCGCGCACGGCGGCGTGGTGCGGCTGGGCCCGGTGGCCGCCTCGGCGCCCGCCGTCCTGGACGGCGGGCTGCTCGGCCAGGCCGGGGGCGGCGCACTCGCCGACGTGCTGTTCGGTGTGGTGAATCCGTCGGGGCGACTCGCCGAGACGGTGCCGGTCCGCTTGCAGGACACCCCGGCCTATCTGAATTTCCCGGGCGAGAATTCGCACGTGCGCTACGGCGAGGGCCTGTTTGTGGGCTACCGCTGGTACGACAGCCGGGAGATGGACGTGTGCTACCCGTTCGGGCACGGCCTGTCCTACACCACGTTCGATTACTCCGATCTGACACTCACCGCGAACGAAGCGGGCATCACGGTGCGCGTCGGCGTCACCAACACCGGTTCCCGCAGAGGCCGCGAGGTGGTGCAGGTGTACACCGCGCTGCCCGGCTCCTCCGTCACGCGTCCGGCCCGCGAGCTGAAGGGTGTCGCGGTGACCGCCGAACTGGAACCGGGTGCGCGCGAGGAGATCTCGATGCTGCTACGCCGCGATGATCTGGCCTATTGGGAGACTCGCGTCGACCGCTGGATCGTGGAGGGCGGCGCCTACCGGGTCTGGGCAGGCGCTTCCAGCCGAGACCTGCGCGTCAGCGGGCTGGTCGACGTCGCCGGAGACGAACTGCGGATCCCGATCACGGCGGAGTCGACCCTCGGGGAGGCCTTGGCCGATCCGAGGGCGGCGGCCGCGCTGGCCGACGTGTTCGGCGGCATGTCCGAGAGTATGAGCGACGCCTCGGCACTCGGGGTGGACATGATGCGGATGATCGCCTCCATTCCGCTGAATCGCCTCACCGGCTTCGGCGTCGACCCGCAGAAGCTCGACGCGCTCCTGGCCGCCACCGGCGACTGATCGCCCGGACCCGTTCATCCGGCGACGGCGGGCGCGCCCACGGCAGGGGCACTGCCGAGCGGCGCTCTCGCGCGGTGCAGTCCACGGCGGTCGTAGGCGTACGTGGCCGTGACACCGAGGACAAGTCCTATTCCGAGGCCGAGCAGCGTCATCCACAGCCCGTGGCCCAAACCGGCTCCGGCGTGGGCGTCGAAGAACATGATGGCGCGCACGGCCAGGTAGATCTGGTGCATCGGCTCGAAGGCGGCCAGCTTCGCGATATAGGCCGGCGTCGCCTCCAGCGGGACCGTGGCGGCCGACGACGGCAGGCCCAGGACGACGAACAAGATCAGGTTGACCAGTAGTCCGGCGGTGCCGAAGGTGGCCAGGACGGCCAGCGCGGTCACGCCGACGGCGACGATGGCGAGTATTCCGTAGAGCCACAACAGCAGGGGGCTGCCCAGCGGAACACCCAACGCGGCGGCCACGGCGAGGAATATCCCGGACAGGATCGGCGCCGCGGTGAGGACGACCGCCCATTTCAGCAGCAGTGTCCGGAATCGGGAGATCCCGGTGGCCGGCTGGTGGACGAACCACGGACCGTACTCGGTTGGCGTGAAACCGAGTACCGAGTCGACGAGCGTGTGGATGATCATGGCGCCGGTGAAGCCCGCCAGCAGCAGGATCAAGGTGTAGAAGAAGGCGACGAGGCCTTGGCCCGCACCGTCGTCCATGGGGCGGAACGGCGCGGTGACGATCTGCACCGGGTCGGCGAGCATCAACCTGGCGGCGCCGGTGAGCTCGACCGGCGCTCCCGGACCCGCCGCCAGGGCGGCGTTCACTTGGCCGGTCAGGTTCTTGCCGACGGCCTCGTCCACCTGGTTCAACGCGCGATCGGCGACGCGCTGCATGATGCCGGTGGTATACGGACCGATGCGCGGGTTGGTATGGACCGTGATCACCGGCCGCTCGATCTCCCCGGGGACCACGGCGGCCGCGCCGAGAATGGCCAGACGCTTGGTGAAGTCGGACGGGATGACGATGGCGCCGTACACCTCGCCGTCCTGCAACTGTTCGCGCGCCTGGGCGATGCCGAGGACGCGCAGGTCGATCTTCTCCGCCGGGATCCCGGCGACCAGCGCGTCGGTGACCTGGGCGCCGATGTTGGTGGGTTTGCCGTCCAGCGTGTCACCCACGTCCTGATCGACCAGGGCGATCGGGAAGTCGTGCAAGTTCTTCTCGGTATTGCCCGCGTAACCGAGGTACATGGTGGCGAGCAGCGCCGCGAACACCGTCAGCACCGCGATCGGGGCGGTGAAGGTCCGAACCGTCATGCGAATAAATGTAGTCACCGCCAACAAAGTAGGCAATGCCTACATTTTGTTATCCTGCAAACACCATGCCGATCACTCGAAGCCGGTCCTACCACCACGGCGACCTGCGCGCCGAACTGCTGCAACGGGCCGAGGCGACGCTGCGCGAGTCCGGCGTCGACGGCCTTTCGCTGCGCGGGCTGGCCCGTGACGTCGGAGTCAGTCATGCCGCTCCGACCCGGCATTTCAAGGACAAGCAGGCATTGCTCGACGCCATCGCGGTGTCGGGGTTCCAGCGTCTGGCCGCCGCCTTGGAACAGACCGCGGCCGGGAGCGCGATCGAGGGGCGCTTCCGCGCCCTGACCCGGACCTATCTCCGGTTCGCCACCGAGAATTCCGCGCTCGTGGCGCTCATGTTCGCCCGCAGGCACAGCCCAGCCGCGGGCGATGTGATGTCCCGAGCCGTGGACGCGGCGTTCGCGACGCCGGTCGCGCTCATCGCCGAAGCGCAGCAGCGGGGTGAGGTGATCGCCGGCGACCCGCGGCGCATCGCGCTGTCCGCGGTCGCCGCACTGCAGGGCCTGGCCACCTTCGTCGGCTCGGGCGTGATCGCCGTGGAAGCCGCCGACGAACTGCTGGACGAGACCACGACGCACATGATCGAGGGTCTACGTCCGAGGCCGTGATGCTCCGGGCACGCCCGGAGCTCTCGGTCAGTACGCGATGAACAGGATCTCGTCGCGTGAGTAGTCGTGTCCGGGGTGCTTCTCCGCCAGGTGCGCTTGCGTCTTCGCCACGAGATCGTCCTCGTCGGTTCCGACGATCGATTCTCCGCAGGGGCAGTTCAGATTTCGCTTCATCAACGTTCCTTCCTCCTCGAATCGCCAGTCTAAGTCCTCGCCGCGTGACCGCCCCGCCGGGTCAGCCACGAGACCATTCGTGGCCCCAGTAACTGTCCGCGGTGATCTCCTCGGCGCTGTAGGTGGATTCGTCGACCAGCACGCCCTCGGTGCCGTATTCGAGATCCCAGCCACCGGGTGTGCGGACGTAGAAGGAGATCATCTTGTCATTGGTGTGGCGGCCCAGGGTCGACGACAACGGATAGCCGGCCCGCATGACCCGGTCCAGCGCACGGCCGACGGCGTCGAGCTCGTCGACCTCGACCATGACGTGCACCAGGCCCGGACCGTCGGAGCGGGTGCCGGGGATCAGGGCGAGGCTGTGGTGACGCCGGTTGACGCCGAGGAATCGCACGCGAATCGGGCCTACCTCGGGCGGGGCGGGCACCCGGAACGAGCCGCGGGGCAGGAATCCGAGCACCTCACAGTAGAAGCGGTTCGCCTCCTCGAGGTCGGGCACCGGCAGCACGACATGGCCGAGCCCCGATCCGGCCGTCACGAAACGGTTGCCGTGCGCGGTCACGACCGGGCTGTGGTCGAGCACCGGGCCGTGGAAGACCTCGACGGTGAACCCGGCGGGATCGGTGAAGGTGAACGCCTCTTCCACCCGCAGAGCGTCGACCTGATCCCGGGCGAGCGGTGCGACAGCCACGCCCGCCCGCTCCAGCGTGTGCCGCACCCGGGCCAGGGCGCGGTAGTCGCGCACCTCCCAGCCGACGGCGAGCACGCGGTCCTGTTGCGCGGGAACGAGTTCGAAGCGGTAGGCGTGCTCGTCCATCCGCAGGTACAGACTGTCCGGATTCGGGCCGGTGCCCTGCGCGAAGCCCAGAACGTCGAACGCGAAGGCCCGCCAGGCCGCCACATCGGCGACGGCGATCCGGACATAGCCGAGCGAGGCGATATCAGCCATTGATTCGTCGTACTCCTCAGGAATAGGTGACTTGCACCGTGTCGGTGATCGGGACCGCCTGGCAGGCCAGCACGTACCCCTCGGCCAGATCGGCCTCGTCGAGAACTTCGTTGTGCCGCATCTCCACCCGCCCCGAAACGATCCGGCAGGTGCACGCGCTGCAAGCGCCCTCGCGGCAGGAGTAGGGCGCTTCCAGCCCGTTGGCCAGCAGGACGTCGAGTAGCACCTGCCGACGCGGCCACGGAAGTTCGCGTGTCTCGCCGTCGAGATCGACCGCCACGGTGGCGCAATCGCCGTCGTCGACGACTTCAGGTGTGCCGCTGTCGAACGGATTGCCGTTGAGCGACACGAACTTCTCGACATGCACGCGCTCGCGGCGCGCCCCCAGCCCGATCAGTGCGGCGGAGACGGCGTCCATGAACGGACCGGGACCGCAGACGAACGCCTCGCGATCCGACCACGGTCCGGCCAGCGCCGCGAGCTGCGCGCGGCTCGGTAGCCCTTGCACGCTCTCCAGCCAGTGCACCACGACCAGGCGGCCGGGATGCCGGGCGGAGAGGTCGGCGAGCTCGGCGGCGAAGATCACCGAGCGCTCGTCGCGGTTGGCGTAGATCAGCGCGCAGTGCCCGGACCCGGCCGCCAGCACCGATTTCAGAATCGACAGCACCGGGGTGATGCCACTGCCCGCCGCGAACAACAGCAGGTCGTCGTCGAGCGACGCGGGGGTGAAGACGCCCGCGGGCGGCAGCGCGTCGAGAACCATGCCCGCTGTCACGTTGTCGCACAACCAGTTCGATGCGTATCCGCTGGGAGTTCGCTTGACGGTGACCTTCAGCGGACCCTGCTCGTGCGGCGCGCTCGACAAGGAGTAGCAGCGGCTCACCGAGCCGGTCAGCTCGCTCGGTATCCGCAGCGTCAGGAACTGACCCGGGCGGTATGTGATCGACGGCCGCTCCATGACGACATCCAGCTCCAGCGATACCGCATCGTCGGTTTCCCTGATCACCTGCGCCACGCGCAGGGGCAGAACCGCTCCGGGGCGGCTCGCGCTGTCGCCGGGGATTCCGGTCGGCGCCGGCGCCACCGCGGTCGCCCGAGCCCTGTCCACTGTCATTTCCCCTCTTCGGTCGTCCACGGCGTTCGCCGCGCTCACGGCACGTCCGCGTCACGGGTGCCGACTTCGATGCGACCGCCCGCGACCGCGGTATCAATGCTGTCGCGCAGCGCGGCGCAGGTCCGCATTCGCGCGCTGTCGGCCCCGGTGAACTCGGCGCACGCCGCCACCGCGCTCGCGGTCCACTGCACGCTGGTGTGCTGCGGGCTGAATTTCTCGACCAGCACGCACGTCGCGCAGGTACGGCAGGTAACCGGTTGCATCGCAGTCCGCTCAGGCCTCGGCGCCGGCGCGCTGCTCGGCGAGATTCTCGGCGACCTCCGCCTCCCACGCGGTGACCGCACGGGTGGTGTCGACCTCGAACTCGAAGCGGGCGGTCATCTTCGGGTCGATCTCGGCCACGTCGGTGTAGAACTGCTCGTACCAGCGGCGCAACTGGTAGACGGGTCCGTCCTCCTCGCACAGCAGCGGATTGTCGATGCGGGTCTTGCGCTGCCAGATCGCGGCGTCCTGTTCGAAGCCGCGGCCGAGACCACCGGCGAACTTCGCCGCGATGTCCTCGGCCTGTTCCGGCGACACGCCGTGCGGCTTCTTCACGATGGCGCCGTATTGCAGCACGAACTCGGTGGGAGACACCGGGTAGTGACAGTTGATCAGGATGCCCTCGACCGTCAGGCCCGCGCTTTCGCTGCGCAGGTGATCGATCATGTAGGAAGGGCCGTAGTAGGAGGCGTCGGAGTGCAGGACGTTCTTGCCGCCCAATGCCTTCGCGGTCTCCCCCAGCATGTCCTCGCGTGACACCGAGGTCATGTACTGACTGGCGATGTGACCTTCGAAGACGTTCTTGAAGTAGGTCGGGAACCCGAAGTGCACGTAGAAGAAGTGCGCCATGTCCACCACGTTGTCGATGACCTCGCGGCAGTTCGCGCCGTCGATCGTCATGGTGTTCCAGGTCCAGTCGGTCCACTCGTCGCTGAACGCGCCCTCGATGCGGGGGATGGCGACGTGTTCCGGCGGCGGATTGCCCTCCGGGTCGTTCCAGACGAACAGTTGCTTGTTCTGCTCCAGCGTCGGCCACGACCGGGTCCGCGCGCGGGGTGGCACCCGGCGGCCGTAGGGGATGCCGGTGCAACGGCCGTTGCCGCCCCAGCGCCAGTCGTGGAACGGGCAGGCGATCGAGTCCCCCTTGATCCGGCCGTCACCCAGGTTCCCGCCCATGTGCCTGCAGTAGGCGTCCAGGACGTTGAGCTCGCCGCCCGCTCCGGCGAAGACCACCAGTTCGGTGCCGAAGATCTCGACGGTATGCGGTTTCCCGTCCCGGAAGTCCCGCGCCAGCCCCAGGCAGTGCCAGCCGCGCGCGTACCGGGCGGGCGGAGCGCCCGCGTCGATCACTCGAACCTCGGTGTCGGTAGTCATCGGTTCCTCCACAATTCACGCACGTTTGTCACCTCGATATTTCGGTTCGGCACGCGGGGCGGAAATGCGCAGTCCCACTGGCCGGGAGGCGCTCAGGCCGGGTCGAACCGTCCGAACGCGGAGCGGTAGAACAGCAGCGGCGGCGCCTCGCGATGCTCCGACAGCGCCGTGACGCGCGCGATGACGATCGTGTGGTCACCGCCGTCGACCTCCCGCTCGAGCTCGCAATCGAGCCAGGCCACGGCGCCGGCCAGCCGCGGCGAGCCGTTCGGCGACGGCTCCCAGTCGACTCCCGCGAACTTGTCCGTGCCGCTGCGCGCGAGCTGCCTGCAGATCTCCCGCTGGTCGTGGGCCAGGATGTTCACGCAGAACCGGCCGACCTCGCGGATGCGCGGCCACGACCTAGACGTGCGCGCCGGGCAGAAGCAGACCGCGGGCGGCTCCAGCGACAGTGCCGAGAACGACTGGCAGGTGAATCCGGCAGGCCCGGCCGCCGACCGCGCGGTGATCACCGTGACGCCGGTGCAGAAGCGCCCCAGCACGGCTTTGAAGTCGCGCACGTCCAGTGGCGATCCGTCCATCTCGAGCACCGGTTCCATCGGGCCTCCTATTTCGATCAGGCATATACCTGATAGCTATGACAGCAGCCGCCGCCGGAGGGAGGTCAAGATCGGAGTCCGGTCACCGAGACGGAGATCCGTGGAAGCTACGTAGTTCTCCCGATTCCTCTCGGTCGCGAACCCGTCAGTGTGATGGGAGACACAAACGATCGGGCACGTCGTGCCTGGTCGACGTAGACCGAATGCGACCGACGGAGGTTCGAATGACCGTCACCCTGCTACCCGATGCCGAGCCGCACACCGCCCGGCTCCCGCACCGCGGCCGGCCCGACGGGGCCGACCCCGGCTCCGCCGACGTGCCGGTATCGATGATCGAGCGGATGACCCTCATCCTGGACGCGTTCGACGCCGCGACCCCGACGCTGACGCTGCTGGGCCTGGTGGAGCGCACCGGCCTGCCGCGCTCGACAGTCCATCGGATCCTCGATCAGATGATCCGGCTGCGCTGGCTGGCCCACACCTCCGGCGGGTACCGGCTCGGCATGCGCACCCTGGAACTGGGCGGCCTCACCGCCGATCACAACGAGATCCGCGACGCCGTCAGCCCGCTGCTGCACGAGCTGTGTCAGCGCACCGGCATGGTCGGCCATCTGGCGGTGCTCGACGGACGCGAGGTCGTCTACCTGGACAAGGCCGGTGGCCGCTTGGCCGCGCTGCTGCCCACCCGCCTCGGCGGCCGCATGCCCGCGCACTGCACCGCGCTCGGCAAGGCGATGCTGGCGGCGCTGGAACCGAGCATCGCCGAAGCGGCGTTCCATACCCGGCTGCCGCGCCTGACCGCGCACACCATCACCGAGCCCGGCGCGCTGCATCGCGGCTTGGCCCAGATCCGGCTGCGCCAGGGCGTCGCGCTGGACCGGGAGGAATCGATGGACGGAATCGCTTGCGTCGCGGCGCCGTTGCGTTGCCGCGGCACGGCGCCCGCGGCGCTGTCGCTGTCCGGGCGGGCCGAGGCGATGAGTTTCGACAAGCTGGCACGGGTGCTGCTCGAGATCTCCCACGAGGCGGGCCGGACGTTGTTCCCCCGCCGGGCGCGCTGGCGATAGCCCGAGTCGGAATATGCCTGAGCGGTACAGTCCGACCATGACCGATGGCGGCACACCCGCGGTGCCCGACCTGCCTACCACCGCGTGGGCCGTGCTCGGAATGCTCTCGCACGCCGACGAACTCTCCGGCTACGACTTGAAGAAATGGGCCGACTGGAGTCTTCAGTTCTTCTACTGGAGCCCGTCGTTCAGCCAGATCTACGCCGAACTCAAGCGTCTGGAGAAGCACGGCTACGCCAGTTCCCGCACGGTGGTGCACGAGGACGGCGTGCGCGGCAAGCGGATGTACGCCATCACACCGGAAGGCCGTGCCGCCGCCGCGAACTGGGTCAATCACGCGCCGGTCGAGGCGCCGGTACTCAAACACAGCGTGATGCTGCGGGCGTGGCTGGGCAACCTCGCCGAGCCGGAACGGATGCGCGAAATCCTCAGCGAGCACATCACATACGCCGAGAAGATGCGTAAACGCGCCGAGGCCGACGCGAAGGGCGCCGAGGCGAATCCGGACTGGGCCTATCCGGAACTGGTGCTGCGCTGGTGCGTGCGCCACTACGAGGCCGAGCGCGATTTCGCGCGAGAGTTGCTGGCGGATATCGATCGCCTCACTGAGTGAGACGCCGCCTGGCTGTTCCGGCCCCGTCATATTTCTATCAGGCATATGGAGGTGGCGGATGATGACCGGTGAACTGGACTCGGTGCCTGCCGCGGTGGCGGCGATCGCGAGCGGCGGCATGGCGCTGGTGGTGGACGACGAGGACCGCGAGAACGAAGGCGATCTGGTGCTGGCCGCCGAGCAGGCGACCGCGGAGAATATCGGTTTCCTGGTGCGGCACACCAGCGGCGTGCTGTGCGTGCCCATGACAGGCAGCGATCTGGACCGGCTGGAGCTGCCGCCGATGACGGCGGTCAACCAGGATCCGAAGGGCACCGCCTACGCGGTCTCGGTGGACGCGGCGACGGGGATCGACACCGGCATCTCGGCCGCCGACCGCGCCCACACCATGCGCCTGCTCGCCGATCCCGCCGCCACACCCCGGGATCTCACCCGTCCCGGGCACGTATTCCCCTTGCGGGCGCACCCGCGCGGCGTCCTCGGTCGGCGAGGGCATACCGAGGCCGCCGTCGATCTGGTACGGATGGCGGGACTACGCCCCGCCGGAGTCATCGCCGAGGTGGTGCGCGACGACGGGTCGATGGCCCGGCTCCCCGAGCTGCTGACCATGGCCCGGGTGCACCGAATCCCGATCATCTCCATCGCCGACCTGGTCGACCACCGCCGCGGGCTCGAGCCGGGCGTGCAGCGCGTCGTCGAGACCCGGCTGCCGACCCGTTTCGGCGCGTTCCGGCTGGTCGGCTATCGCGATGAGACGAACCACGCCGAACATCTCGCGCTGGTGCTCGGCACACCGGGCGAGCGCGACGTGCTGACCCGGGTGCACTCGGAATGCCTCACCGGCGACGCGTTCGGCTCGCTGCGCTGCGACTGCGGCGAGCAGCTCGACGCCGCCATGCAGGCCGTGGCCGCCGAAGGCCGCGGCGTCGTGGTGTACCTGCGCGGGCACGAGGGACGCGGCGTCGGACTGCTCAACAAACTGCGCGCCTACCAGCTCCAAGACGCCGGCGCCGACACGGTCGACGCGAACCTGCGGCTCGGGCTGCCCGTCGACGCCCGCCACTACGGCGCCGCGGCGCAGATCCTCGCCGACCTGGGCGTACGGTCGGTCCGGCTGCTCAGCAACAATCCGGCCAAACAGGCGGGTCTGACCGCCTACGGCATCGCCGTCGAACGGCGAATTCCGTTGCAGGCCGATACGACCGAGCACAACGTGCACTATCTGCGCGCCAAGCGTGACCGGATGCGCCACCAGTTGACCGAGGTCGACGACGCCGCTGTCGCCGTCCGATGAGCCGGAGCGGTTCGGTTCCACCGCCCCGGTGCCCGCGGGCCACGCCTGCACGTCCACCGGAGTCGATTTTGTCCAGAATGCTCCTGCGCGCCACGCGCGGTACCTAGGGTTGACACCCATGGCGCGGCGTCCCATCGGCAACCTCCCTGCCGAGGTCACCAGCTTCGTCGGGCGCCGGGAGGAACTCGCCGCCGCGAAGCGGCTGCTGCCCACGACGCGGGTGCTGACGCTGCTCGGCCCGGGCGGTGTCGGCAAGACCCGGTTGTCCCGCCAGGTCGGCGCGGTGGTCGCGCGTGCGTTCCCGGACGGAGTGTGGTCGGTCGAGCTGGCCGATGTACACGACCCCGACCTGGTGACGGTGACCGTCGCGGAGGCCCTGGCGCTGCGCGACGACACGGCGGCGCCCTTGCGGCGGCTGACCGAGTTCCTCGCGGACAAACGGTTGCTGCTGATTCTCGACAACTGCGAGCACCTGATCGACGCGTGCGCGCGGCTGGTCGGCAGGATCGTGGCCACCACCCCGGAGGTACGGGTGCTGGCGACCAGCCGGGAGGTGCTGGGGGTTCAGGGCGAACAGGTCATGCCCGTGGCACCCCTGCCGCTCGCAGAGGGCGAGAGCGCGGACAGCGATGCGATGCGGCTACTCGCCGAACGGGCGGGCGCCGCCAATCCCGGCTTCGTGGCCACCTCGGCGAACCGGGGTGCGCTGGCCGCGATCTGCCGCAGGCTGGACGGCATTCCGCTCGCGCTGGAACTGGCCGCGTTGCGGTTTCGGATGTTCACTCCGGAGCAGATCCTCGCCCGGCTCGACGACACCATGGGCCTGCTCAGCGCGGGACCGCGACTCGCGCCGGAGCGACAGCAGACCATCGAGGGTGCGATCCGCTGGAGTTATGACCTGTGTACGCCCGCCGAACAGCGGTTGTGGGAGCAGCTGTCGGTTTTCGCGGGCGGCTTCGACATCGACGCCGCCGAGGCCGTGTGCCTGCCCGCCACCGGGGCGCGGACACTGTTCGACGCGCTGACCGGCCTGGTCGACAAATCGGTGCTGAGCCTGCGCTACGACGGCGAAATCGGCCGGTACTCGATGCTGGAGCCGATCCGGCAGTTCGCCCACGACCGGCTGGCCGAACGGGGCGACGAGCCCGCGGTGCGCGCGCGTCACCGCGACCACTACCGGCGGCTGGCGTTGCGCGGCCGGACCGCGTATTGGAGTTCCGACGACGTCACGTGGTTCCGCGCACTGAACCGCGAGCACGCGAATCTGCGCGCGGCTCTGCAATCCGGCCTCGTCGACACACCGGAGTCGGCCCTGGAGATGGCCGCGGTGCTGCGGCCGTTCTGGGAGCACAACCGCTTCCTGACCGAAGGGTATCGCTGGCTGACCGATGCGCTGGCGAAGTCCAGCGAACCGACCGAGCTTCGCGCACGCGGGCTGTCCGCGGCCGCCTCGCTGGCGGCGCTGCTGTCCGACCGCGGGTCCGCTCGCCAATTGGTGGACGAATGCGTAACCCTGGCACGCAAACTCAATGCCCCCGATATTCTCGCCGAGGCGATGCTCGATTCGGCACTGCTGGCCTTCAACGACGGGGATACCGCCCGCGCGCTCGAATTGGCCGAAACCGCGACGCATCTGGCGGCCGAATGCGGCCATCACGCCATGGAGATGGACAGTCTCGCTTTCGCGTTCGTGTGCGCGCTGGTGCTCGCCGACGCGCGCTCGACCGTTTTCGCCGAGCGGCTGCTCGCGGTCGCCACCGAGCGGGGGCCGTCTCTGCTCGGCGGGCTGGCACAGTGGTCGATGGGCCTGGACCATTGGCGACGCGGCGATCAGGCCGCCGCGACCGACTATCTCGCCCGGTCCGTCGAAATGTTCAGCCTGTTCGAGCGATGCGTCTGGCTCGCCTCCGGGTTCGAGGGGCTGGCGTGGACGGCGGTGGACCGAGCGGACTTCGAGCGAGCCGCGCGCCTGCTCGGCGCCGCGGAGATCCTCGCGCGCAGCACGGTGCGCCTCGCACACGCCATCACCGGCGTGCTGGGTGACAAGATGCGTGGTCGCGTCCGAGAAGCGCTGGGGGAACGCAGGTTCCAGGAGGTCTTCGACAGCGGTGCGGCGCTGTCGCTGGGCGAGGCGATCGACTACGCGCTGGGTCGCACGCCCGCCGCGGCGCGTCCGCCCCGGCCCGCTTCGGTCGGCTCCGAGGCGGCCGACGTCCTCACCCGGCGGGAGAAGGACGTCGCCCGGCTGGTCGCGGCCGGGCACAGCAACAAACGCATCGCCGCGGACCTGGTGATCTCGGTGCGCACCGCCGAGACCCACGTCGAGCACATCCTCACCAAGCTCGGCTTCACCTCGCGCACCCAGGTCGCGGGATGGGTCCGCGATCACGGGCTCTGACCGACGTGGGCGGCGGCGATCAGAGCCCGGCGGTGAGGAAATCGACGACGGCGCGTTCGAACGCCGACTTGCGCTCGATCTGCACCCAATGACCACAGCGGGCGAAAACGCGCAGATCGGCGTCGGGGATCTGCCGTGCGGGCAGCAGCGACGCCTCCACCGGTGTCACTCGATCGTCGCGCCCCCACAGGATCAGTGTCTGCGAGCGTAGTCCGCGCAGCCGGGCCCACAGCGGAACCGGTTCGGCGAGAACGGGATCGGTGAATGTCGCGTAGGCGTCGCGCAGCGCGGCGACGGCGGCCGGATCCGAGGCTGCGGCCAGCCTGGCTTCGATCAGGTCCTCGGTCAGGGTCCCCGGATTCGACACCATGGCGCGCAGCCAGGGCATTAGGCGCTCGCGGGTGGGGTCGGCGCTGAACTCCAGCAACCGCGTGATGCCTTCGGACGGTTCCGGTCCCAGGACGTTCACCCCGACGCCGCCGGGCGCCATCAGCACCAGCCGATCGATCCGGTCGGGATGTTCCAGCGCCAGCAACGTCGCGACGGCGCCGCCCATCGAATTACCCAGCAGGTGGACGCGGTCCAGGCGGAGGTCGTCGAGCAGCCCGAGCACCGCGTCGGCGGAGATGCGCAGGTAGTTGCGCTCGTACGCCGCCGGGCGGCCGCTGGCGCCGAAGCCGGGCTGGTCGACGATCAGACAGCGGAAACGCTCCGCCAGCTCCGGCAGGTTCGCGCCGAAGTTGGCCCAGCCCGAGACTCCCGGCCCGGAACCGTGCAGCAGCACCAGGGGCGCACCAGTCCCCGCCTCGTGGTAGCGCAGTTCGTACCCGCCCGTCGTGCTCCAGCGCGTGGTGTTCTCGGCGGTGAACGTCATCAGATCATCCGATCCGTGACCGGCAGCCCGAACGCGTTGCGGCCGTAGAGGACCAGCGCGCGCTCGACATCGTTGATGACGTGCACGCTTCCGGCGTGCGCGTCGCGCCAGTGCCGCTCGATCGGATTGGGTTTGCGGATGGCGTGGCCGCCGGAATTGTCGAACAGCAGGTCGATGGCCTCGATGGCGCGTTCGGTGCCGCGCACCTGATCGCGGCGGCTGCGCACCCGCAGTTCGAAGGGGATCTCCTCCCCCGCTTCGGCATAGCGCAGTTGCTCGCCGATGTTGCGCTCCATCTGCAGGACGGCCGCGTCGATCTCCGAGGCCGCCCGCGCGACCCGGACGTGCGCGAACGGGTCCTCGGCGGCCTTCTGCCCGCCGTAGGAGATCCGCACCCGCTCGCGCATCCGCTCGATGTGCGCTTCGTAGGCGCCTTGGGCGGCGCCGATGATGGGTGCGGTGATGGTGTTGGAGAACACCGCGCCGAACGAGATCCGGTAGAGCGGGGCGGTATTCACCTCTTGACCGGGTCCGCGGAGCTCCGCCTGCTCACTCGCGCGGTAGGTCCGGTGGGCGGGCACGAACGCGTTCTCGATGACGATGTCGTTGCTGCCGGTGCCGGACAGCCCGGACACATGCCATACGTCCTCGATGCGGTAGTCGGTGCGCGGCACCAGGACGGTCAGGTACTCCGCTCCCCCTTCGTCGTTCGGCACGACCGCCCCGAGGAAAGCCCAGCGGGCGTGATCGCATCCGGAGGAGAAGCTCCAGCGACCGCTGATCTCGAAGCCGCCCTCGGCGGGCGTCAGCTTGCCGGTGGGCGCGTACGACGAGGAGACCAGCGTGTCCGGATCGGCGCCCCACACGTCCTCCTGCGCCCGCAGCGGGAACAAGGCGAGCTGCCACGGGTGCGCGCCCAGCACCGACGACACCCACGCCGTGGACGGGCATGCGGTGGCGATGGCCCGGATCACCTCGTAGAACGCGACCGGGGACGATTCGTCGCCACCGAAGCGAGACGGCTGCAGCATGCGGAACACCCCCGCGTCGGTCAGCTCTCGAATGCTCTGCTCGGGCACTCTGCGCTGCCGGTCGGCGTCGGCGGCTCGCTCTCGGATCGCGGGCAGCAGATCCCGTACCCGATCGAGCACCTTGTTGGTCATATGCGGTAGTCCTCCTCGTAGTGCCGTCTTTCGACGCTAGGCCGGTGCGGCGCCGTCGGCCCCGATCCATCCCGATGACCGGAACCCACCGGCGGGATCAGTCGGTGCGAGCCGCGGCGGCGCCCGCGCGGCGGCCGAAGAAGGTGCCGTCGCCGAGCGAAGTGCCGCTGATGTAACCCTCCCCGTGCAGGTTGCTGGCGGCCCGGCCCGCGGCGAACAGCCCGGGGATCGGGGCGCCGTCGATGTCGAGCACGGCGCCGTCGAGCGAGGTGTGCAGACCGCCGAGGGTGAAGACGGATGCGCCGGTCCCGCGGCGATCACCGGACTCCGACGGTGGCCGCACCCCCGCCCGCACGTCGATCGCGGCGAGCGGTGGCGCGAGGGGCCGAAGCCAGCGCGGCGCTTTCCCGAATTCGGGATCCACGCCGCGGGAGGCGAAGCTGTTGTATCGGCGGACGGTGTCGGCCAACGCGGCCGCCGGTAGGTCCATCAGATCGGCGAGTTCCTCGGCGGTCTCCGCCACGTGGGTCGGCCGCACACCCCACCGCTGGGGTTCCGGTACTTCGTCGAAGGCCCGTTCGTCGAGCACGACCCAGGTCCGCATGTCCTGCCGGAACAGCGCCGCCTGGCCGATCCGGCCGGGATAGGTGTCCTCGTTGATGAACCGCTGCCCGTTCCCGTTCACCACCATGCCGCGCGCGGCGAGGCCGGGAACGAGTGAGATGCCGACCTGGCCGGTGGCCATGTGCCGCACGGCCGCGCCGAGCGCCTGTGCCATCCGGATCCCGCTTCCGTCGTCGGTGCCCGCGCTGACCTTGGTGTGTCCCAGCAGTTTCGGCGCGTGCGCGGCCAGCATGGCGTCGTTGTCGACGAATCCGCCGGTGGTCAGCACGACGCCGCGGCGGGCACGGACGGTCAGCTCCGTGCCGTACCGCCGTGCCACCACGCCGACGACCGTGCCGTCGGCCGCGACGATCAGGCAGGTCGCCCTGGTGTCGGAGAGCATCGTGGCACCGGCGGATCGAGCGGCCCCGGCAAGGCGGTCCATGAGCAGCTTGCCGCCGAAGTCCGCGGCGGCCGGGCGATGGCCACGGGGCGCGGGCGCGGCGAGTTCGGCGAACGGCCCGCTGTTCTCCCCCAGCCACATGAGCCCGTCATCCGTGGGCGGTACCCAGGCCGGCGCGTCCCACAGCGTGGGGTTGAACGGCACACCGCGGTCGGCGAGCCAGTGGAAATGCGCGACGCTGTCCTCGCAGTAGCGAGTGATCTTGTCCGGGTCGGCGCCCGGCCCGAGCGCGGCCGACAGGAACGCGGCCATCGCCGCCGGGTCGTCGTCGAACCCGCAGGCCCGCTGGATCGGTGTGCCGCCGCCGAGATAGATCTCGCCGCCGGAGAGGGCGGATGCGCCGCCGGGACCGCTCATCCGATCAAGCACCAGTACCTGCGCGCCGCCCGCCGCCGCCTCGAATGCCGCAGCGGACCCGGCACATCCGTAGCCGACCACCAGCACATCGGTCTCGATGTCGTAGGCGCGCACGTCGGCGGCCGCGCGGGGCGCGACCGAATTCCGATCACTCATGGAGTCGACCTTCCCGCTCCGCGCTCGGTGGCCGCAGGACCGTCTTGGTGAGCGACCCTCCGGTCCCGGTCATCGGGACTGTGCACCAGCACGGCGGCGCCGGGTGGCGATGGTGTGTGAACGGCGTCACGTCTGCGTGGGCGCCAGCGAGGAGGAAGAATTCATGCGGGTCCTGGTCACCGGAGTTTCCGATCCGACCGGTCGCGCGGTGGCGCGCATGCTGCTGGCCGCGGGCCACGACGTGGTCGGGCTGGATCGCGAGCGCCACCGGTACGTCGATCCTCGGGTCGAGGTGATCACCGGTGACCCGGAGGGGCCGGCGATCTGCGCGCAGGCCGTCGCCGACTGTGCGGCGGTGGTACACCTGGGCGGTTCGCTCACCGCGATCGCCCGAGCGGCCCGAGCGGCGGGTGCGCGAATCGTGGTCCCCGTAGAGGCGGGATCGGATGCGGTCACCGAGGATGCGGTGCGGTCCAGCGGGGCGCGAGCGCTGATCGTGCGCACCGCGCCGGTCGCGGGCAGGCGCGTCGAAGGCGCGAGCGGGCGAAACCTGCTGCGGCTGCTGGGTTCCCGTCCGGCGGGCGGATTCCAGGTGCTGCACACCGACGACTTCGAACGCTTCCTGGTACTGGCCGTGGGATCGGGACGTACCGGCGTCGTGGAGCTGGCCGCGCCCAGCGTGGTTTCCGCCGAGGACGCGCGCCGCATCCGTGCGGCGACGGGAACACGGCGGTTGCGGCGGAAGTCGCGCACTCGGCCAGTACCGCAGGTGGATTCGACGGCGGCGCGCGACGAGTGGGGATTCCGTTGCGGGTGGACCGCGTCGGAAGTGGCGGCGGATATCGTTCGCGGACTGGGCGGCCGCAAGGTCGACGGCGGCGAACTCGTCGCTCGCACCGGCGCGATCCCGCTGCCCGGTTATCTGGTGCCTACCCGCGCGGCCACGTCGGACGGCCACACCCTGGTGTCGGTCGCGCCGGAAGGTCTCGAAGGCGAATTCGACGATCGCGTCGACCCGGCCTATCCGGTGCACACCGCGACGAATACCTCCGAGGCGCTGCCCGGCCCGCTCACGCCGCTGACCGTTGATCTGCAGGCGGGCGCGATCCGGCTGGCCAACGCGGCGATGGGCCGGATGATCGCGCTGGAGGGCATCGCGCTGGAGCACTGGACCAGCCGGGTCACCACCGTGCTCGGGCACCACATCTACATCAACGCCTCCATCGGGGTGCTGGCCGCGGAGAACATGCCGGGCTGGGACGAGCAGAGCATCCGCCGCGACGTCTACGGCAACATCCCGGCCGAGATCTCGCTGACCCCGCACGGCAAACCACCCACCCCGACCGGTTTCGCCAGTACCCGCGCCACCTGGCGCGCCGCGGGCCGGGTGCTGCGCACGGCGCTGCGGTATCGGGAGACCACCGACGGTATCAACGCCGCCGCGCACCAGGAGACGTTGAGCGCCGCAGCGATCGGCGAGCTCACCGACGAGGAACTGCACGCTCGGGCCCTGCTGTGGCGGGACCGGCTGAACCACTCGTGGGCGGCGGCGTCCATCGGCGTGATGATGACCGGCGCTGCGACGGCCATCCACTCCCGTGGCAAGGAATCGGCGGATGTGCCCATCGACCTCGAGCGGTTGGAGTCGGCCAGGACCATGCTCGCCGTGGAACGGCTCGCCGTGCTGTGCAGGGCCGACACCGCGTTGCAGGACGCCGCGCACTCGGGCGATGTCGCCGCGGCGCGGGCGATCTCCCCGGCGTTCTCCGCCGCGCTGGACGAAGAACTGCACCGGATCGGGCATCGCGGACCGGGCGAGTGCGAGCTGATCAACCCGACTTTCGGTGACCGTCCCGAACTGCTGGTCACCGCCGCGGCCCGAGCGGCCGCGATGCCCGCACCCGAGCGGGAACCGGTCGACTCGTCCCCGAGCCGCACCGCGCGGATGGCGGCGGGAGCGACGATGGCGCGCGAACGCGTCCGCGACGCCGTCGTCCGGTACACCCACTGCTTGCGCCTCGCCGTGCGCGAGCGGGCGGGCCGGCTGATCCGGGAAGGGCGGCTACAGCAGGCCGAGGACGCCTGCTTCCTCACCCTCGACGAAATCCTCTGGGCGCCCGCCGATCTGACCGAGCGCGTAGCACGTCGGCGGGCGGAACTCACCCGGCTACATGGCATCCGGATGCCGGACGTGATCGCGGGCGATTGGGAACCGCTCTCGGATGCGGACGCTTTGGCGCCCGGGGAAAGCCTGACCGGCATCGGAGTGTCCTCCGGCGTCGTGGAGGGCACCGTGAAACGCGTGCTGTCCCTCGACGACGACATCGAACCGGGCGACATCCTGGTCGCGTCGGTCACCGACACCGGGCACACCGCGATGTTCGCCTACGCGGCCGCGGTGGTCACCGACATCGGCGGATCCGCTTCGCACGCCGCCATCGTGGCCCGGGAATTCGGCATCCCCTGCGTCGTCGACACCAAGACCGCCAGCGCGGCCCTCGCCGACGGGCAGCGGGTGCGCGTGGACGGGTCGGCCGGCACGGTCACCCTGCTCCCCGACGCATGAGCCGGGGCCGGGGGCGCGCACCCCGGCCCCTTGCCGGTTCGGCGCCGCCGGGCCGCGACCCTATGGAAGGAATGATCCAGTGACGATTTCGCGTGCTGTTCGCGGGGCGATGACCGGTGTCGCCGCCGCACTGATCGCCGTATTCCCGTCCACCACCACCGCGTTCGCGGGCCCCGCGCTCGTGCACACCGTGCACGACCGTTCCATGCAGCTATCGGCGGCGCCGAATGCCAGGGACATCGGCGACTATCCCACCCAGGGCAACGGCAAACTGCGGACGGGCGTCGTCTTCCGCACCGATGCCCTGGACAAGCCCACCGCCGCCGATCAGCAGAAGCTGGTGGCCGCGGGCATCACCGCGGTGATCGATTTCCGCAGCCCGGCCGAGTCGGGGGCCGATCCCGACAAGCTTCCCGCGTCGATTCCCGCCCTCGCGCGTCCGGTGTACGACCCGGGCAACGACTTCTACCTGATGGTGGGCAAGGCGGTACAGGGCGGCCCGGTCGTGCAGCAACAGATGTTCGGCGACGGCAAGGCCGCGGGCATCATGCGCGACTACTACCGCTGGCTGGTCAGCGACGCCACGGCGCGCGGTCAGTTCGGCGCCGCAATCCGGGATGTCGCGAACGCCACCGGGCCGGTGCTGTTCCACTGCACCGCGGGCAAGGACCGTACCGGCTGGATGACCGCGATCCTGATGACGGCGCTCGGCGTCCCGAAGGGGCAGGTGTACAAGGATTATCTGGAGTCGAACGACAACCTGGCCACGGGTAACAAGGCGCTGATGGACGGGCTGGTCGCCAAGGGGCTGGTCACCGATCCCGCGCTGTTCGATCCGATCCTCGGCGTGCAGCGCGACTTCCTCGATGCCGCGTTCGACCAGGCCGGCGCGTCCTTCGGTTCGTTCGACCGGTTCGTCTCCGAGGGGCTCGGCGTGGACGGTCCGACGCTGGAGGCGCTGAAATCCAAGCTGCTGTCGCGGTAGTCACGGTCGTCGGCGGGTCGGGTGGACCGTGGGTCCCCCGGCCCGCTCGGTGGTTCCGGGACACGGCCGCGGTCACCGGCCGCACCGATGCTCGCGACTCGAACCGCCGACGGCACGCGAGTGCCGTTGCTTCCGCCGAAGCGCGAGAGATGCGGTCGTCGTGTGGGCCGCCGCCGCCCGACACACCGAACGAGTCGCGTCCCTCACCGCGGTGTGCTCGTCCACCCAACGGCCTTCGACCGGGTGCTCGCCGAAGACCAGGGGCAGCGCCAGAAGTCCGGCTGCGTTGATTTCCTTCGCAAGTGCGGCGCCGAAGATGCGTCGACCGCCGAGGGCGGGGCGAGTTCGCGGCTCGGTTTCGGCGACGCTGTCGCCACCGAGCCGGTGGACCGCCATATCACCCGGCTGCTCCAGCCGGGCGCGATGACGGCCGCTCTCCGACCCCACGCCCCTATTCCGGCGCGATCAGCACCTCACGCAGTCGCGCCAACTCCACGGCGGTCAACCCGCTGGTCAGCAACCATTCGGCGGCGCCGCCGTGGTCGGCGGACAGGTTGGCAAGGAACCGTCGCATCACCTCGCCCTCGACGCCGAGAATGCCGGTGCTGACCGGTGGCAGTCCCGCGTAGGACGGGAGCGCGTCGAGCCGGTCGCGGACCCGGTGCATGCGTTCACCGGTCAGCGCGTAGTCCGCCGCGATCGCCTCCGGCGGCACGCCGACCGCGTCCAGGAGCACCGCCGCGAGCAGGCCGGTGCGGTCCTTGCCCGCGGCGCAATGGAACAGCACCGAGTGACGGCCCGCGTCGACGACCAGCCGCACGGCCGCGACGATGGAGCCGGCGCTGCCCGCCAGCAGCTTGCCGTACAGGTCCACCAGATCGACCCGGCCGGAGTCCGGCACCAGATCCCGTGCCGCCAGCGAGGATTGCGGCGACTTGCGCACCGGCAGGCAGACCCTTCGCAGGTCGGCGGTGGCCAGCAGTCCGTAGCCCTCGCGCTCGACTTCGTCGGGCAGCCGCAGATCGATCAGCGTGCGCAGACCGATCGGGCCGAGCAGTTTCGCCATATCGGCTTCGGTGAGGTTCTGCGGCGTGCTGGAACGGTAGACCACCCCGAAACGGGTGGTTCCGCCGCCTTGCACGGGTAGCCCGCCCAGGTCGCGCACGTTGTCGATCTGGGCGAACTCCACCCACCGGTCAGCGGGCACAGTGGATTCGCCCGCGCGGTCAGTGGGCACGGCCGGCCGCCGCCTCGTCGGCGCGGCTCAGGCCGCACAGCCCGATCAGGTCCTCGTGCAGCTCGAACCACACGGTGTGGTAGCTGTCCAGCACGGGCCGGGCGACCCAGGAGTGATCGCCGGCCGCGATCCGCTCGATCGCGTGCGCGAACCGGCCGGAATACCGTGCCAGCCGCGGTGCGACATCGCCGATCCGCCGCAGTAGCGGTTGCACGCCGCGGTGCAGTTCGGTCAGCCGGGTCAGGACAGCGCCGTCGTACTCGGCGTCGGCGTGGTCGTTGACGGTGGCCGGATCCTTCATCTGCCAGGCGGTCACGATCTCTTTCAGAGTGCCGTTGAAAGCACAGAATTCGGCGTAGACCGAGGCGATCGCGGCGCGGTCCACCGCCCGTCGTTCCGTCGCCAGCAAACCGTCGAGGTGCTGTCTGCCCTCGGAAGTGAGACGCACACCGATCGGCGTCGCGGCGCACCAACCCGCGGCCACCAGCTCCTCGCATCGGGCGGCGACGGCCTCGGCCGACGCGCCTGTGCCTGCGGCGAGCGCGTCGTGGGCCGCCCGGCCTTTGATCCCGATCAGCCGCAGCAGATCGAGGTCGGCGACCTGCGTCACCGTCGGCGGGAGCGCCACGGTCACCTCTGCCGAGGCGTCGGCCGCGCGCGCGTCCAACCACGCCGCGAACCCGTCGATGTCGGTGCCCGCCCAGCCTGCCAACCGGCCGACGTCCGCGAGGGTTCTCCCGTCGACGGGTTTGCCTTCGACTCGACCCGGCCACACCGTGCCCGCGCCGCCGTCCACGGTCACCACCCGGCCGGTCAGCGCCGCGACGACGCCGGGACCGCAGCCGACCACACACGGCCTGCCGATCTCGCGGCCGACCAGCGCGGCGTGCGAGGTGACACCGCCCAGTTCGGTGACGATCGCCCGGGCGGCGATCATGCCGTGCAGGTCGTCGGGGCTGGTGGTCGGGCGCACCAGAATCACGTCCTCGCCTGCCTCCGCGCGGCGCTCCGCCTCGTGCGGATCGCTGACGACGACACCCGCCGCCAATCCGGGACAGGCCGATTCGCCGCGCGCCAGCGGCGTCCCCGTGTACTCGCCGCTCGCCGGGCGCAGCACGGCACGCACCTGATCGGCGGTGACCCTGGCCAGCGCCTCCTGCGCGCCGATCAGGCCCTCGTCTGTCATGGCCACCGCGGCCCGCACGGCCGCGCGCGCCGAGCGCTTGGCGGGGCGGGACTGCAACAGCCACAGGGCGCCGGATTCGACGGTGAATTCGATGTCCTGGATATCGCGGCCATCGCGTTCCAGCAGGTCGGCCGCCGCGACGAGCCGGCTGTGCACCTGCGGCAACAGGGTGGCCAGCTCGTCGAGCGGTCGCGGTGTGGTCCGGCCGGACACCACGTCCTCGCCTTGCCCGCCGACGAGCCATTCGCCGAACATCGCGCGCTCACCCGTGTTCGGGTTGCGGCTGAACAACACACCGGTGCCGGATTTCTCGTCGAGATTGCCGAAGACCATGGCCTGCACCGTCACCGCGGTGCCCAGGGTTCCGGATACGCCGCGGTTGCGCCGATACGTCTGCGCGCGAGGCGAATCCCAGGACCGGAACACCGCGCTGATGGCCGCTCGCAGCTGCTCCCAGGGATCCTCGGGCACCGCACCGGCCGGGTCGCCCAGCACGGTTTCGCGATACTGGGCGCGAAATCTTTCCCGGGTGTCGACCGCGTAGTCCGGGTTCCCGGTCTCCGCCGCCAGCGCTGCCGCGACCGCCTCGTTCATGCCGAGGTTCAGCACCGTGTCCATCATGCCCGGCATGCTCACCGCGGCGCCCGAACGGACCGACACCAGCAGCGGCCGGGTGCCGGACCCGAAGACCCGTCCGGTGCCGCGCTCCAAGGTGGCGATTCCGGCCCGAACCGCCCGCCAGATGTCCTCGCCGATCACCCCGCGCGCCGAGAAGTCGGCCCAGCCCTCGATGGTGATCACGAAGGCGGGCGGCACCGGAAGACCCAGCGCCCGCATGCGGTTGACGCTCCACGCTTTCCCGCCGATGCTTTCCCGCGACAGCGCGCAGGCGCCGTCGAGTTCGACGACCGGCGCCGCGCCCGCTGCCTCGTCGTTTCGCTCCGCTAGCTCTGCTCCGGCGGTCATATCACTCCTTTGCGATCACTGCGCATTCCGCGCCTCGGTGCGATTCGGACCTCGTGCACCCGACCGGGCGCGAACCGCGGCGCGCACACCTGTAGCTCTGTTCGAGCTTGCCGTGCCGCCCGTCGTCGGCCGTACCCGTGGTCCCGCTGAGCAGGATCGAGACGTCGGAAACCGGCGTCCGTGGCGGGTGCGGGCGCTGCGCGGAAGGACGTTCCCGGTCAGCGGGATACGTGGCGGCGATCGGACCGGATGAAGCGGCCGGTGCGGCACCATCGCGGCATGGATCGACGGCGTGCGGCGACCGGTGAACTCGCGACGGTTCCCGCGGTGCTGGCCGACCGGGCACGACGCGACGGCGCGCGGGTAGCGGTGGTGGGGACGGAGGGCCCGCTCACTTACGCCGAACTCGCCACGGCCGCACGGCGCGTCACGCGGGCGGCGATGTCGCGATCGCTGGCACCCGGGGATCGAGTGGCGATATGGGCACCCAATACCGCGCGATGGGTCATCGCGGCGCTCGGCGTGCTCGGTGCGGGCGCGACCCTCGTTCCGATCAGCACGCGGCTACGCGGGCCCGAAGCGGCCGACATCCTCGCGCGCAGCCGGTGCCGCATGCTGCTCACCGTTGGCGATTTCCTCGGCAACGACTACGCGGGGATGCTGCGGGAAGCGGGGCGTACGCTCCCGGAGCTGCGGACCACCGTGAAGCTCGACGACACCGCTGAGGCCGATGATCTCTCGTGGGCTCGGTTCCTCGCCCTCGGCGGCGAAGTGCCCGTCGCCGCGGCCGATGCGCGGAGTTCGTCCGTGGACCCGGAATCGGTCTCCGACATCCTGTTCACGTCCGGCACCACGGGCGTGCCGAAAGGTGTGCCGGTCACCCATCGGCAGACGATCGACACGTTCACCCGCTGGACCGATACCGTCACTCTCTCCGGCGACGACAGATATTTACTGGTCAACCCGTTCTCCCACACCTTCGGCTTCAAGGCGGGGATCATCGCGTGCCTCTTGCGGGGCGCCACCATGGTGCCGGTGGATCGATTCGATCCGGAACAGGTGCTCAGCGTCATCGAGCGCGAGCGGATCACCGTGCTGACGGGACCTCCGACCCTCTTCCACGACCTGCTCGCCCACAACCGGCGCGGGGTCCATGAGCTGAGCTCACTGCGTCTGGCGGGGACCGGTGGTTCGAGTGTGCCGACCGGATTGGTGGAGCGCATCCGCCGTGACCTGAGTGCCGACAAGGTCTTCACCGGATACGGACTGACCGAATCGACCGGCGTCGCCACGATCTGCTCACCCGACGCACCCATGCATGTCATCGCCGCCACCGTAGGAAAAGAACTGCCGGGTACGTGGATTCGTGTCGTGGACAGTTCCGGGCGGAACGTGCTGGTCGGCGAGCCCGGCGAAATCGTGGTTCGCGGGCCCCAACGTGATGCACGGTTACCTCGACAACCCGCAAGCCACAGCGGCCGCGATCGATTCCGCAGGCTGGCTGCACACCGGCGACATCGGCACCATGGACGCCGACGGCTACCTGCGCGTCACCGACCGCCACGCGGACATGTTCATCGTGGGCGGATTCAACGTCTATCCCGCCGAAATCGAGCAGATCCTCCGCACGCATCCCCGCATACAAGACGCCGCCGTAGTCGGCGTTCCCGACTCCAGGCTCGGTGAGGTCGGCTTGGCCTTCGTCGTCCCGGCCGCACCCGCCGACATCGAGACCACGGAGATCATCACGTGGACCCGGACCCGAATGGCCGGGTACAAGGTCCCATGTCACTTCGAGTTCGTAGCGGAACTACCCCGAAACGCCGACGGCAAGGTGCTCAAGCGCGTTCTGCGCTCACATCGGGCACAACCCTGAGCGGTGCTCGAGATGCGCCACATGAGGATCGACCCGCATACCAGCCGGATGCGGCAACTGATCGAGGCGTCGCCCGAGAAATACCGAGACCAGCCGAACTCCCCGGCGCCGCAGGCGAAACACGCAGTGGGGCCGTTTCGCGCCGCCTGACACCAGCGTAGAGGCGCTCGGCCGGGAGGTGGCCGGAGGCGTAGCACGGGCCTACCGCCCGAACGAACTCTCCGGCCACCCGCCGGACGTACTGTCAGGCGACTTCGTTCTTCATCTGAGCGGTGAGGATCTTCTGGTAGCCCGCGCCGAAAATCCGGGGCAGCCAGTCGATCACGTGGGCGTCCGTGCCGATCAAGACCTTCGCCTTGTTCTTGCGGATGCCGTTGACGATGACGCGGGCGGCGTGCTCGGGGGTCGTCTTCGCCAGGCGGTCGAAGTTGGCGGCCAGGGCATCGCGGTCGCGATCGCCGCCCGCGCGGGCTTTCCAGGCGATCTCGGTCTTGATCATGCCGGGGTGCACGCTGCTGACGCCCACCGCGTGACCGGCGATGTTCATCTCCTGCCGCAGCGCGTCGGTGAAGGCGCGTATGGCGAATTTCGTTGCGCTGTAAGCGCCCTGGCTGGGGCACGCGGCCAGGCCGAACATGCTCGACACGTTCGCGATGTGCCCGTCACCGGAGGCGATGACGTGGGGCAGGAACGCCTTGGTGCCGTAGGCGACGCCCCAGAAGTTGATGCCGACGATCCATTCGAAGTCCGCCCAGCAGAGTTCTTCCACGTTGGCGGTGAGCGAGACTCCGGCGTTGTTGACGACCAGATTGATCCGGCCGAAGTCCTCGGCCACCTCGTCGGCGTGGCGATAGACCGCATCCCGGTCGGTCACATCCAGCTTGTAGGCGCGGGCTTGCGCACCCTCCTTGCCGCACAGCGCAGCGGTCTCGGCGACGTTCTCCACGTTGCGGCCCGACAGTGCCAGATGGGCGCCGCGGCGGGCGAGTTCGATCGCCAGTGCCCGGCCGATGCCGGCGCCCGCGCCGGTGATCACGGCGGTCCTGCCCTCGAAGTTCTTCACGGTTGATTTCCTTGTCTCGCTGGGCGGCGGTCGGTCCGCCGGGTTGCCCTGCCGGACGTCGTCACAGGGACGTGTAGCCGCCGTCGGCGACGAATTCCGAGCCGGTGCTGAAGCTCGACTCGTCACTGATCAGGAACAGCACCAGGTTCGCCAGTTCCTCCGGGCGCCCGGCCCTGCGCATCGGCTGATTGCCCGACATGCCCTGCGAGCGTGCGGAATCGGCGGTCATCTCCGTAGCCACCACACCGGGATGCACCGAGTTGACCCGGATGTCGTCGGCGGCGAACTCCTGCGCGGCGGTCTTGGTCATGCCGCGCACGGCCCATTTGGACGCGGTGTAACCGAGGATGTCGGAGAAGGCGATGATGCCGCCGATCGAGGAGATGTTCACGATGGAGCCGCCGCCTGCCCGGCGCATCGACCCCAGCACCGCCTTCATGCCGAGGAACACCCCGACCTGGTTGACGTCGATCACCTTGCGGAAGTCGGCTTCCGACAACTTCTCGATCGGATCGACGTGCACGATGCCCGCGTTGTTGACCAGACCGGAGACCGGCCCGAAAACCCGCTCGGTGTAGGCGATCACATCGTTCCACGCCGACTCGTCGGTGACATCCAGCGGCAGGAAGGTCGCGGCGTCACCCAGCTCGGCGGCCAGCGTCACGCCTTCGTCCACCAGGACATCGGTGATCACCACCGTCGCGCCCTCGGCGACCAGCCGCCGCGCGAAGGCCGCGCCCATCCCCCGTGCGCCGCCGGTGACGATGACGTTCTTACCGTCGATCCGTCCCATCAACGCTCTCCTTCCATTGCGTCCCGCGCGGTCGCGCCGGGCTGGTTGTCGGCGAGGTGACCGGCCGCGATGTAGCCGAACACCATGGCGGGACCGATGGTCGCGCCCGCACCCGCGTAGTCGTTGCCCATCACCGAGGCGGAGTTGTTCCCCGCCGCGTACAGGCCCGGGATCGGCCGGTCGCCGGAATCGAGGACGCGAGCGTGCTCGTCGGTGACCAGACCGCCCTTGGTGCCGAGATCGCCCGGCACCATCTCCACCGCGTAGAAGGGGCCCTGCTCGATCGGGGCCAGACACGGATTCGGCCGCACGGTCGGGTCGCCGTAGTAGCGGTCGTACGCCGAATCGCCGCGCCGGAAGTCCTCGTCGCGACCGGCGCGGGCGAAGCGGTTGAAACGCTCCACCGTCGCGGTCAGCGCCGCGGGCGGCACACCGATCTTCGCCGCCAGTTCGGCCAAGGTCTCGGCCTGGTCGATGATCCCGGCATCCGCGTACTTCTGCGGGAGCGGACGTTTGGGGAAGTTCCCCAGGAACAGGTACCGGTCGCGGAAGCGCTGATCCATGATGAAGTACGCCGGAATGTGCCCGACGCCCGCCGCTTCCTGCTCGTACATCTTGTGCACCACGTTCACATACGGGGCCGATTCGTTGACGAACCGTTCGCCCGCGTGGTTGATCATGATGCCGCCGGGCTGGGAGCGCTCGGCCAGGCAGAAGAACGGCGGCCCATCGGGATTGCGCACGGACGGGCCCCACCAGGCGTCGCCCATGAGATCCACCGCGCCACCGGCCTTCTGACCAGCGACGATGCCTTCACCCACGTTCTCGGTGGCGCCCACCGTCCACTCGGTGGACTGTGGCCCACTCATGTACTGCTCGCGCATCCGCAGGTTGTGCTCGAAACCGCCCGCCGCCAGCACCACACCGCGGCGGGCCTTGATCACCACCGGCGTGCCGTCGTGCTCGGCGCGCACACCGACCACCGCTTCCGCCTCCGTGATCAGGTCGGTCAGCGGCGTGTTCAGCCACACCGGCACCCCGGCGTCACGCAGCGACAGCCACAGCCGGGCCGCGAGCGCCTTGCCCAGGCTCAGCGGCAGCCGGCCGCGTAGCTTGTTGCCCACCGCCTGCATACCGACCCTGATCGCGGTGCGCTTCCCGGCCCAGGTGCGGGCGATCATGTTCAGATCGTGGAAGTCGCTGACGGTGAACGCGATTCCCTTGGGGCCCGACATGGTCGGCTGATTGATCTTGTGCAGATCGCCGCCGAGCAAGCGTCCGTCCAGCGGCGCGGGTTCGATGCTGCGCCCCTGGGCCAGACCACCGGGGAACTCCGGGTGATAGTCGGAATAGCCGCGGTCGTAGACGAACTCCCAGTATTCGCTGCGAGCGCCGAGGTAACGCATCATCTCGGGGCCGCGTTCGAGGAAGGCCCGCTGTTTGGCCTCCGGAACCCGATCGCCCACCACCGCTTTCAGATAGGTGCGGGCCAGTTCCGGGCTGTCGGGTACGCCTTCGCGCTGCAACACCGGGTTGTTGGGGATCCAGATACCACCGCCCGACCGTGCCGTGGACCCGCCGAAGGATCTGCTCTTCTCGATCAGCGTCACCGACAGTCCGCGGTAGGCGGCCGTCAGAGCGGCCGTCATGCCCGCGGCGCCGGAGCCGACGACCACCACATCGAATTCGAATTCCTGAGTCATCGCGTCGCTTCCGTCAGTAACCGCAACCGGTCAGCATGCCGCCGTCGACGACGAATTCGCCTCCGGTGCAGTAACTGGCCGCGTCCGAGGCCAGGAACACCGCCACGTGGGAGACCTCGACGGGCTGCCCCCAGCGCGGGATCGGCAGGCTCGCGAAGAAACCGTCGCCGTCGACGCCGGAGGCTCCGGACACCGCCGCGGTCATGGGGGTGGCGATGCCACCGGGGTGCAGCGAGTTGACCCGGATACCCAGGTGCCCCAGCTCGCGAGCGGCCGACTTGGTGATGCCGCGGATGGCGAACTTGCTCGCGCTGTAGGCGGACAGACCGGCCGCGCCGACGAACCCTTCCACCGAGGAGACGTTCACGACCGATCCGCCTCCGGTTTCGGCGAGCGCGGGCGCGGCGGTCTTGATACCGAGCCAGGCGCCGGTCACGTTGACGTTCATGATCGTGGTGAAGTCCGCCAAGGCCATCTCGGCGATCGGGACGAACCGCAGGATGCCCGCGTTGTTGACCACCGCGTCGAGCCGCCCGTAGTGGGTGACCGCCTCGGACACCGCCGCGGACCAATCCGCTTCACTGGTCACGTCGTGGTGCACGTATCGCACCGCGGAACCCAGTTCCGCGGCCAGCGCCGTTCCCTCGTGGTCGAGCAGGTCACCGAACACCACGCGCGCGCCCTCGGCCACGAACCGCCGCACGTGCTCGGCGCCCATCCCCCGCGCTCCGCCGGTGACCAGCGCCACCTTGCCGTCGAGTTGTCCCACCGAATTCCGTCCTCTCACCGTCGCTTGCCCACCGACGCTAGGTCGCCCATCGAGGCGCGGCACCGGACCGTCCCGGCTACCGGGACTAGGGCCTGACCTGAGAAGTTCCGGCGGACATATTTCGATTAGGCATACCGCTGCCGGCTGTCCCGCACCGGGACCAGACACCCCGACGAAACCCGAAAACGCCCGATCGGGCGCTCGATAAGGAGACCGGATGAAGTTCTCGATGATCTTCGAAGCCCAGATGGCCGACCCGTCGCGCGAGCACGAGCACCAGGTGCTGCGCGACTGTGTCGAGCAGGCGGTGCTCGCCGACGAGATGGGGTTCGACACCGTGTGGGCGGTCGAACACCACGGGCTGAAGTGGTACGCGCACATGAGCGCCCCGGAGGTCTTCCTGACCTGGGTGGCCGCCAAGACCGAGCGGATCCGGATCGGGCACGGCGTGGTGTGCATGCCATTCAACTTCAACCACCCGGTGCGCGCGGCCGAACGTGCCGCGATGCTCGACGTGCTGTCCGGTGGACGGCTCGACCTCGGCGCGGGCCGCGGCGCGACGCCGGTGGAGACCTCCATGTGCGGTGTCGACCCCGAGCGCACCTACCAGGAGGTCGAGGAGTCGCTGCGGATGATCGGCAAGGCGTGGCAGGATCCGGAAGCCGAATTCGAGTACAACGGCGAGCTGTTGCAGGTCTCGCCGCATTCACTGCTGCCGCGGCCGGAGCAGTTGCCCCATCCGCCGCTGTTCATGGCCTGCACCAAGAAGGACACGCTGAAGATGGCCGCCGACTATGGAATCGGCGCGCTGGTGCTGGGTTTCGCGGGCGTGGAGGAAATCGCGGAACTGCGGCGCACCTACGACGAGGCGATCGCCGCGCGCACGGGTGAGCGTTTCGTGTCGACCGTGGTGAACGATCATTTCGCGGCGCTGTGCCCGACCATCGTTCTCGACGACCGGGAGAAGGCCCAGCGAATCGGCGCCCGCGGGCAGCGCTTCTTCGCGCAATCCATCAAGCACTACTACGGCGCGGGCCCGGCGCCCGACGAGGCCGTCGACCCGAACGCCGACGAGTTCGCCGCGCTCGAGCAGGCCGCCGACGACCACGTCGCCTACCTGCACGAGGCCAAGATTCCGGTGCAGACCGGCGCCACCTCGGTCTTCAACGCCGACCACGCCTACGGCAGCCCCGAGGACGCCATCGCCTACGTCGAGCGTCTGCAGGCCGCGGGCGCGGACGAGATCCTCTGCCTGATCCAGATGGGCACGGTGCCGCAGGATGCCTGCCTGGAGACCATCCGGCACTGGGGCGAGAAGGTCATCCCCCACTTCCGCAACAGCTGATCTCGGCGATCGCCGACGACAACGAGGAGTTCGACATGGTTGACCTGAGTGGGAAGGTCGCCCTGATCACGGGCGCGGCCCGGGGACAGGGCGCCGCCGAGGCGCGGCTGTTCGTGCGGCGCGGCGCCCGCGTGGTGATCACCGACGTTCTGGAGGAAGAAGGCATCCGGCTGGCCGAATCGCTCGGCGCCGCGGCATGTTTCGTGCGGCACGACGTCGGCAGCGACGAGGACTGGGAAGTCGCCGTGGCCGAGGCGGTTTCGGCGTTCGGCAAGCTGGATGTCCTGGTGAACAACGCCGCCATCTACACCGCGAAGTCGCTGGCCGAGACCACGCCGGAGGAGTTCGACCGCATTCTGCGCGTGAACCTGATCGGGGCGTTCCGCGGCATCCGGGCAGCGGTCGGTCCGATGACTCGGGCGGGTGGCGGCTCGATCGTCAACATCTCCTCGCAAGCGGGCCTGGAAGGGCTGATGGGTCACGCCGCCTACGGCTCCTCGAAATGGGGACTGCGCGGCCTGACCAAGACCGCCGCGCTCGAGCTGGGCCCGGCCGCGATCCGGGTCAACTCGGTGCACCCCGGTCCGATCGCGACGCCGATGGTCCCGTACCTGACCACCGGGCCGGGCAGCTTCCCGTCCTTGCCGCTGCAACGCACCGGCGTACCGGAAGAGGTCGCCGAACTGGTCGCGTTCCTGGCCTCCGACGCCTCGGCCTACATCACCGGCGCCGAGGTGACGATCGACGGCGGCTTGGCGGCGGGCAAGTTCCTGCCACCGGACGCCCAGCACTAGCGAAGGAGCGAGCCGGATGCCACTGACACCCGAAGCGCAGGTGGTCGTCGATGCCGCAAGCGCCGCGTTTCCCGCGTTGGGCACCGAAGTGCTCGACGCCACCGAGGCACGGCGGCTGCTCGCCGCGCGTGCCGCACCGGCCGCGGAGCCGATTCCGGTCGCCCAGGTGTGGGAGCGGCGGATCCCCGGTCCACCGGGCGCACCCGAGGTCCGGGTCCGGATCTATCGGCCCGCCGGCGCCGCGGCGCCGGCTCCGACGGTGGTCTTCTGCCACGGTGGTGGGTTCGTGATCTGCGGCCTCGACAGCCATGACCGGTTCTGCCGGGCCATGGCCGTCGGAGCGGACGCGGTCGTGGTGTCGGTGGACTACCGGCAGGCGCCCGAACACCGGTTTCCCGCGGCGGCCGAGGACGCGTACGCGGCGCTGTGCTGGGTCGCCGACCACATCGGCTCGCTGGGCGGCGATCCCGACCGCCTCGTGGTGGCGGGGGACAGCGCCGGCGGCAACCTCGCCGCCGTGACGGCGTTGATGGCACGCGATCGCGGCGGCCCCGAAATCGCCCGGCAGCTGCTGCTGTATCCCATGCTCGACCCGGCCTGCGACAGCGCGTCCTATCGGGAGAACGCCGACGGCTATTTCACCACCGCCGCGCACCTGCGTTGGTACTGGCGCCAATACCTGGGCTCGTACGACGGCGCCGACCCGTACGCCGACCCGCTCGACGCCGACCTGTCCGGACTCCCGCCCGCGCACATCGTCACCGCCGAATTCGATCCACTGCGCGATGAGGGCGAAGACTACGGGCAGCGGCTGAGTCGAGCCGGTGTCGCGGCCGAGATCCGCCGATACGACGGGATGTTCCACGGCTTCATGAGCATGGCCGACACCCTGCCCGAAGCGGCACTGGCGAACACCGCCGCATACTCGGCCGTTCGTGCCGCCTACGCCCAGCGGCATCCGTGACCGAGCCCGCACACACTGTTACGGAGCACAGATGACGATCCAGCGAATCGGCCCCGCCTATCCCACCGACGACCTGCCCACCACCGTGGCACTGCTGACCGCCGTTTTCGGCGCTGAGCCCACCGTGGTGGACGGCGACCGCTGGGCCCAGTTCGACAGCAATGGTGTCCGAATCATGCTCGCGGGCACCGACCGTGACGACGACACCCCGTTCCTCGCGATCAAGGTGGACGATCTGGATCTCGCGCTGCACCGGTTGCGCACCGGGGGTTTCGAGGTTGCGCAACCGGTCACCGGACCGCACGAGCGCCGCGCCGTCATACGCCCGACGCCCGACTCCGTCTGGCACATCGCGCTCTACGAACCGATCACTGCCCAGCCGTGACGCGGCCGAGCCGACGCGGACACCGACGTAGCGAGCGCGGCTCGGCCGAGACGGTTCATTCGGCGGGAATCACCGTCGGTTCTTCGGATTGCACCGACGGCGCGGACTTCCTCGTCCACTTCACTCGTTTCGGGTGCTTCCGATCCGGCGTGGCCGGATCGGACGGAACGGTGCCGAACGATTCGGACGGCGGCCGCCGCATAGCGCGGTCGAAAGTGCGAGCCGAGGCAGGCCACGGATTGGTGACGCGCCCACTGTCGTGCTTGTACCAGCTCGGTCCCGTGGCGGGCCAGACCGTCTTCGCGACAGCTCGCTCGATCCACTCCTGGTGTGTCCGCATCGCGGACGCGCGGACTTCGATCGTGGCGGCGCCGATCCGGTCGCGCCAGCGCAGGCAACGAATGATGTAGTCGATCTGGCATTCTTTCATCCCCGGATTACTTCCCGCGGGATTGAAGCTGTTCGGTCCGGCGATCAGGAAGGCGTTCGGAAACCCGGGGACCGCCACCCCCAGCAGCGCTGTCGCGCCCGAGCGCCATTGGTCGTGCAGGAGGACTCCCCCGCGTCCGCGCACGGTGATCGGAACCAGGAATTCCGGGGCGCGGAAGCCGGTGGCGTAGATGATGACGTCGGCCCGATGGTGCGCGCCGTCGGTGGTGAGCAGTCCGTCGCGGGTGATCCGGGCGATCGGGGCGGTGACCAGCTCGACGTTGTCCCGGGTCAGCGTCGAGTAGTAGTCGCTGTCGAAGATGATGCGCTTGCCCCCGAGCGGATAGTCGGGTGTGAGTTTCGCGCGCAGCCGTGGGTCCTCGATCCGGCTGCGCAGATACCATCGCGCAGCCCATTCGGCGGGACGCGCCGACCAACCCCGGCGCATGATCGGCGCGAGCACGACGTCGGCACCGTAGTACAGGGCTCGGCGGTAGAGACGGTGAGCGCCGGGCAGCCGCAGCGCCATTCGGGCGAGCGGTCCGAAATCGGCCGGCGGTTTGGGCAGTACCCAGTGCGGTGTGCGCTGGAAGACGCGGACGTGGCGGGCGGTCTCGGCCAAGGTCGGCAGCATCTGTGCCGCACTCGAGCCCGTACCGATCACGGCCACGTCCACCCCACATAGGTTTTGGCCGTGGTCCCACCGCGCGGAATGGAAGGATGGTCCGGCGAAATCCGCCCGTCCGGCGATGTCGGGAACGTTCGGCCGGTGCAGCTGTCCGACGGCGAAGATCACCACGCGGGCGAACACGCGCTGTCCATCGGAGGTGGTCAGTTCCCAGCCGCCCTGGTCTTCCAGGTAGGTCGCCTCGTCGATCGCGGTGCCCAGTCTCAGGTGCGGCGCCAAGCCGTGGTCGGCGGCGACCTGGCGCAGGTACTCCAGGATCTCCGACTGGCGCGGAAACCGGGTGCGCCGGCTGCGGTAAGGGGCGAACGAGAACGAGTACAAGTGGGACGGCACATCACAGGAGCACCCCGGATAGGTGTTGTCCCGCCAGACCCCGCCCACGTCGCCGCCCCGATCGAAGATCACGAAATCGGTGATCCCGGCCCGTCGCAACCCGACTCCCATCCCGATGCCGCCGAACCCCGCGCCGACGACAGCCACCTCGCAGGTCATCGCGTTTGCCACCCCTCCTCCTTCACAGCGCATAGTCAACATTGAGCTACCTGAACTCTTCGTTGGCTGAAGCGCTGCGGATGGCAAGATCGTCGAGCTGGGTATTCGACCTCCCATGAGCCAGAAGTGCGCGGCCCCACCGCAAAAGGCTTCGTGACACGATCAGCGGGACGATGACCGGCGACCCGTCCACGGCCGCCCGACAACCTGCGGCGCACAGTTCGTTCCCCGATTTCCGAACCGAACAGCACACCTTTCGCTATTCAGGGGAAACGGTGTAGACCCGCATCGTTCCAGGCCGGAGGACCTGTCGGCTTCCCGCCGAACCGCGCACGAGGTCCCGCGTCCGGCCATCCACGCCTAACCGGCGCGCTCCGTCGCCGAGCGCGCGACCGCGCGTACAGGTTCGTCGGGGCGCTCGGCAACGGCACATCACAATTCGCGATCCGAGCGATCGATTCCGTCGGCCGAGACCGAAAATGGCTGAAGCACACCGAGAAGAGGATCCGCGCGTCCGGCCGCCGACTCCGGCTCACAGCGGGGACGCCACAGGCGCGCAGGAGAAACCGACTCCGCCCTTCAGCGGCCCGAGCATCGCTCGGGTGAGTTCCTGGGTATCCGTCGCCCGGATCGGGGTAGATGCAACGGGATTCACCGGCTCACGATCGACCGCTGGAACGGCCGATCGAAGGTGCGCTACCGGGAATAGGTCAGACCGCGAGTACTCGGGCCGCCCTCCCCTCTTCTCACGCCATAGTGGTAGCGGTCAGGTCGTCGAGCAGAATCATGACCTCCCCGTCCCGCTTCACCACCTCGCCGAGCCGGACCGTCAAAGCGACGAGGTCGCTGTCGTCCACGGGGTCGGCCGGTTCGTGCTCGAGACGCTGCCATTCACCGGCCGCGGATGTGGTTGCCGCGCCGGAACGGAGGATTCACCCGCGGCACATCCGCGTGCCGGTTTCACCGACCGGATGCGCCCGAGTCAGCCGGACACGGCGTCGGGTCCGGCCACTACCGGCACGAGGTACGTTCGTGCGAATTCGCCGAGTTGCTCGTCGGTTCGGAGTTCGGTGAGGCCGTGCGGCGCGAGGATCAGCGAGTGGACGATCCGGCACACGATCTCGGCGCGAGTGGTCAGATCCGGTGCGGGCGGGAGGATCCCCCGCTCGACGGCACGCTGGAGCGCGACATCGGTCGTGTGCACGGACATCGCGAACGGACCTGCGCCGTCGACGGTGAGTTTGAGGACCACGCGCGCCGGTTCCAGCGCCAGCATGCGTTCGACCAGCGGGTTCGTGCGCCAGCGGGTGATGACGGTGACGAAGATGTCGGCGACCAGATCGCCGAGGTCGTCGTGGCGGTCGGCGATCTCGGTGATCTCGGCGAGCACCGCGGCCACCTCCCGACTGATAACGGCTTGCACCAGGTCGTCGCGGCCTCCGACGTGGCGATAGACCGTCACCCGGTCCACACCCGCCTTCCGGGCCACTTCCTCGATCGTCGTCTTCTTGACGCCCACCTGCTCGAACTGCACCAGGGCCGCGTCCAAGATCCGGGTGACCAGGGTTCCGGCGACGTTTTCGCTGCTCGCGGCGGCCTTCGAGGCGGTGGGCATAGGCCAACGCTAGCAAAACCGCCCCCTCCTGCAACATTCGAACCGAGTTGTTGCTGCAACATTGCAATACGATTTGTAGCTATGTAGGGTCGGGGCATGGCTGAGCAGGCAGGCGCGTCGGAGCGCCGGTATCGTGACGAAGCGCATGCCATCCATGCGCGCGACGTCCATTTCGATTTCGATTCGGTGCCCATGCACTACGTGCCGGGCGAGGCCCTGGCCACCCACATCGTCAATGTCATGCACCTGGTGCTGCCCGAAGGGGAACGAGCCATGGCGCAGGCGCTGGCCGAGGCCCTCCCGCACATCGACGACGAGCGGTTACGGGAGGAGGTGACGGGGTTCATCGGGCAGGAGACCATGCACGCGAGCAGCCACGAGGCCGCGCGCAGGCATCTGCAATCCATCGGCCTGGACGTGGAGTCGTATGTCACCAAGGTCGCCTGGCTGGTCGATCGCATCCTGGGCGACCACGGCCTGACCGGGCGCGCCCGGGAGGAGTGGCTCAAGGAACGGCTCGGCCTGTTCGCGGGCATGGAGCACTACACCGCGGTCCTCGGGGAATGGCTGCTCAACGCCGACATCCTCGAAGCCAAGGGCATGCACCCGGCGATGCTGGACCTGGTCCGATGGCACGGCGCCGAAGAGGTGGAGCATCGCAGCGTCGTCTACGACGCGTTCATGCATCTCGACGGCAGCTACGCGCGTAAGGCCCGCACGGCGCTTCTGGCCGGCGCGACGTTGCTGCCGCTGTTCATCGTCTCGACCGCCTATCTGTACCGCAAGGACCCGTCGCCGCGGAAAGGCCGGTTCTGGGGTCTGCAGTTCTGGAGCGCGACCCGGCGCGGCGTCATCCCGAAATGGACGGTCTTCTTCACCGAGATGCCCCGGTACCTGCGGCCGGGCTTCCATCCGTCCCAGTTGGGGCCGATGGACAACGCCCTGCGCTATCTGGCGCACTCGCCTGCCGCGCGGGCGGCGAACCGATGAGCGGGTCGCCTACCGTGACCGACCGCCCGGCGCCGGCGGGACTGCGGCTGATCGGCGATGTCATGGACATCTACCGGAAGGTGTTCGTAACCGGACGCGCCGCGCCGCTCCTGTCGCGTCCGAACATGGTGCGCGGCACGGGATTCGACATCGACACCACCATCGCCGCGATGGATCGGCCTGCCGTCGACGTGGTCGGCCTGACGTTGCGCGCCGCCGGTGGCGGTCCGCTGCCCGCGTGGCGGCCGGGCGCTCACGTGGACGTCTTCTTGCCCTCGGGACGCCGGCGTCAGTACTCCCTGTGCGGTGACCCGAGCGACCGGTTCCGGTATCGCATCGCGGTGCGGCTCATCCCGGAGGGCGGCGGCGGATCCCGCGAAATACACCGGTCGCTGCGAGTCGGCGACAGTCTGCGGATTCGCGGGCCGCGCAACGCCTTCACCTTCGTCGAGGCGCCGTCGTATCTGTTCCTGGCCGGTGGCATCGGCATCACGCCGATCAAACCCATGGTCCAGGCCGCGGGTGCCCGTGGGCACCTGGTGTACGTCGGCCGCTCGCGCGCCACCATGCCGTTCCTCGACGACCTCCCCGATGCCGAGGTCAGGCCGGACGACGAATTCGGCCCACCTGATGTCGCCGCCCTGTTGTCGCGCGCCGAACCCGGCGCGGCGGTGTACGTGTGCGGACCGCCGCCGATGCTGGAGGCGGCACAGCGGTGCATGTTCGAACTCAACCCGACCGGCTCGCTGCACACCGAACGGTTCTCCGCGCTCCCGGTCGCCGACGGCGTGGAATTCGACCTCACCTTGGCCCGCACCGGCGCCACCGTCCGGGTCGCGGCCGACGAAACGGCGCTCACCGCGATCCACCGCGCACTGCCCGATACCCCCTACTCCTGCCGCCAGGGTTTCTGCGGCACCTGCAAGGTCGCGGTCCTCTCCGGCGCCGTCGACCACCGTGACCGCGTGCTCACCGCCGCCGAACGCGAGAACCAGATGCTGGTCTGCGTCTCCCGCGCCGCGGGCGAACGCCTCGTAGTCGACCTCTGAGACCGCCACACGAAAGGGACAGCGATGAGCGTCTCGACCGGCCACCCCGCACCGTCCACGGTGTCGACCTTCGATGTGCACGACCCGGCCACCGGCGCGGTGGTCGGCACCTACCCCGTCCACGACCGCCATGCCGTGGATGCCGCCGTGGCCACGGCTCACCGGGCCGCCGCCTGGTGGCGCGACCTCGGCTTCGCCGGGCGCGCGCGGCACCTGGACGCCTGGCGCGGCGAGATCGCCTCGGGCCGTGCGGAATTGGCCGAGGTGATCCACCGCGAGATGGGCAAGCCGATCTCCGACGCCAAGCTCGAGATCGCCATGGCACTCGAACACCTGCGGTGGGCGGCGCGCAACGCCGAGAAGGTACTCGGGCGCCGTAGCGTGCCGTCGAGCCTGCTGACGTTCAACCACGCGGCCACGGTCGAATACCGTCCCCTCGGCGTGGTCGGCGTCATCGGCCCGTGGAACTACCCGGTCTTCACTCCGCTCGGTTCCATCTCGTTCGCGCTGGCCGCCGGAAACGCCGTGGTATTCAAACCCAGCGAGTACACCCCCGGCGTCGGGCTGTGGCTCGCGCAGGCCTTCGCCCGCACCGCGCCCGCCGAGCCGGTGCTCCAGGTGATCACCGGGCTCGGCGATACCGGGAACGCGTTGTGCCGCAGCGAAGTCGGCAAGATCGGGTTCACCGGTTCCACCGCCACCGGCAAGCTGGTCATGGCCGCCTGCGCGGAGAATCTCACCCCGGTGCTGATGGAGTGCGGCGGCAAGGACGCGCTCATCGTGGACGCCGACGCCGATCTCGAGGCCGCCGCCGACGCGGCGGTGTGGGGCGGGTTGTCCAACGCGGGGCAGACCTGTCTGGCCGTCGAGCGCGTGTACGTCCATGCCGATGTCTACGACGAGTTCCTCGCGAAGCTGGTGGCGGCGGCGGCCGAGATCGAGGCGGGTGGGGAGGGCTCGCGAATCGGACCCATCACCATGCCGAAACAGCTTTCGATCATCCGCCGCCACATCGAGGACGCCGTCGCGCGTGGCGCGCGGGCCGTGCTCGGCGGCCCGGACACGATCGATCGCCAGTTCGTCCAGCCGACCATCCTGGTCGATGTCCCCGAGGACGCGGCCGCGGTGACGGAGGAGACCTTCGGTCCCACCCTGACGGTGACCAAGGTCCGGGACATGGACGAGGCCGTCGAGCTGGTCAACCGCGGCGCGTACGGGCTGGGCGGCACCGTCTTCGCCCGCCGCCACGGGCGCGAGATCGCCGACCGCATCCGCGCTGGCGGCACCTCGATCAACGCCTTCGTCGCGCACGCCACCATCCCCGCTCTGCCGCTCGGCGGTGTGGGCGCCTCGGGCTTCGGCCGTGTGCACGGCCCGGACGGCCTCCGGGAATTCACCTACGCCAAAGCCACCACGCGCCAGCGCTTCCCGTCCCCGCTGCCGCTCACCTCGTTCCGGCGCGACCATCGCGCGGACGCGATCGCCGACCTGCTCGTCGCGATTCTGCACGGAAGGAAGCACCAGTGACATCCGACCCGATCGAGCACACACCCGTAGCGATCGTCGGCGCGGGACTGGGCGGCATCGGCCTGGCGATCAAGCTGCGCGAGGCCGGATTCGACGACCTTCTCATCCTCGAACGAGCCGACGACCTAGGTGGCACCTGGAGCGCCAACACCTACCCCGGTTGCGCATGTGATGTGCCCTCGCACCTCTACAGCTACTCCTTCGCGCCCAATCCCGACTGGTCGCGCACCTACGGCAGGCAGCGCGAAATCCTCGACTACCTGCGCACGGTGGCCGTCGAACACGATGTCGTGCGGCACATCAGATTCGGCGCCGAACTGCTCGACGCACGGTGGGACGAGCAGCGTTCGCTCTGGCGCATCGAGACCTCGCGAGGAACGCTCACCGCGGACTTCCTGCTCTCCGCCACCGGGCTCTTCGCCGAGGCGAAGTATCCGCAGCTACCCGGGATGGACTCGTTCGCGGGCACGTCATTCCATTCCCTGCACTGGGATCACGACCACGATCTCACCGGCGAGCGGGTCGCGGTGATCGGCACCGGCGCCTCGGCGGTGCAGTTCGTCCCGGAGATCCAACCGAAGGTGGCCCAGCTGCTGCTGTTCCAGCGATCGGCCCCGTGGATCGTCCCCCGCATGGATCGCCGCACACGCGACCTGGAGCGGCGGCTGCTCCGGCGTATACCGCTGGCCCAGCGCGCGATCCGCGGTGGGTTCTACGCGGCGATCGAGACGTTCGGGCTCATCTCGCTGGTCGACCAGCGCTTCCGGCACCCCTACGAAGCACTGGGCCGCTGGCAGCTGCTGCGCCAGGTGCGCGATCGGGATCTGCGCAAGAAGCTCACACCCGACTATGTCATCGGGTGCAAACGCGCCATCTTCTCCGACACCTACCTCCCGGCGCTCGACCAGCCCAACGTCGACGTGATCACCCAACCCATCGCGGAGATCCGGCCGCACTCGATCCTGCTGCGCGACGGCAGCGAGCACCCGGTGGACACCATCATCTTCGGCACCGGCTTCACCTCGATCCCGACCGCCTACGAACGCTACGCCGGACGCGACGGGCAAACACTCGCCCAGCTCTACCGTCGACGACCGCAGAGCTACCTCGGTGTGGCGGTGGCCGGGTTCCCGAACTTCTTCTGCACACTCGGTCCCTTCGGCGCCGCCGGTAACCAGTCCGCGATCTACATGATCGAATCCCAGATCGCGTACATCGTCGACGCCCTGCGCCACGCACGGTCCTCCGGCGCGCGCCGCGTCGAGGTACGCCCGGAGGCGCAGGCGGCTTTCGTCGCGGAGATGGCGCGCCGGAGTTCGTCGACGGTATGGCTGACCGGCGGCTGCCGCAGCTACTACCAGACGCCCGACGGGCTCAACGCAGGTCTGTATCCGAACTGGAGTTTCGAATACCGGCAGCGCACCAGCCGATTCGACACCGAAGCCTATGAGGTGAGCCGATGATCGACGACATCTTCTCGATCGGCCGCAGGCGCCGGAGCTATTCGGTCGAGGGCCGGGTCGCGCTCATCACGGGTGCGGGCAACGGCATCGGGCGCGAACTGGCGGAGGTACTGCACGACCGGCGGGCCTCGGTCGTCCTGGTCGACGTCGACCAGGACGCGGTCGGCGCGGCCGCCGAGACGCTGGGCGAGCGCGCCCTCGCCGTCGCCGTCGACGTCACCGACCGCGCGGCGATGCGCGCGGCGATCGACCAGGCCACCGGGCATTTCGGCCGCTTGGACGTGGTGGTGGCGAATGCGGGCGTGGTGCCCCGCCCGGCGACGGTGCGCACGCTCGACGGGCGGGACTTCGATCGGGTCATGGACATCAACCTCACCGGTGTGTTCAACACGGTGCGGCCCGCGCTCGACCACATCGTCACCGCGGGCGGTCACGTGGTAGTGGTGTCGTCGTGCGCCGCCTTCGCGCCCGGCATGGCGGGAGCCCCGTACATGATCAGCAAAGCGGCGGTCGAACAGCTCGGCCGGGCGCTGCGCGTGGAACTGGCCCCCTTCGGCGCTTCGGCGGGCATCGCCTATTTCGGCATCGTGGACACCCGGATGACACACGACACCCTCGATCACGACGAACTCGGCCGAGAACTGGACGACCTGCTGCCCTGGCCGTTGAACGTGCGGATCTCGGCCGCGCAGGCGGCCGGAACCATCGCCGACGGTATCGAGCGGCGCGCGGCGCGCACCATCGCACCGGCGGGCTGGGAGCCCTACGCACTGCTGCGCGGGGCGATCAACGTCGTGCTCGACAGCGCACTCGCTCGCGACACCCGCGTGCACGACCTGCTGCGCCGGGTCGAAGCCCGCGCGACCCCGTCGTAACCTCCGAGCCCGTCTCATTCCGCATGTGATCGCCGTACTCCGGTCACGGCGGCTCGCGGCTCCGCGCAGCATGGTCCGGCCGCAGCCCGCGTCACCCGATCCGAAGGAATTCCTCCTGTGAGCACCCCGACCTTCGACACACTCCCCGCCGCCTTCCAGTACAACGCCACCGTCGATCCGGACGCGATCGCCCTCCGATCCCCCGGGGACGCCGCCACCCTCACTTGGCGCGAGTACGCGGCGCAGGTCCGGCGAATCGCCGCCGGACTGTCGGCGCTCGGGGTGCGGCGCGGCGACACCGTCGCCTCGATGATGTCCAACCGCATCGATTTCTATCCCCTGGAAGTCGGGGCTCAGCACCTGGGCGCCACCAGTTTCTCGGTGTACAACACCGCGGCGCCGGAACAGATCGCGTACGTCCTCGGCAATGCCGGTGTGCGACTGGTGATGTGCGAGCCTCGGTATGTCGAGCCGATCCGTGCGAGCGGAGTCGTACTCGACCACATCGTCTGCGTCGACGACGCACCCGAGGGCACTTTGTCGGTCGCCGACGTGATCGCCGCGGGCGAGGAGAACTTCGACTTCGACGCCGCGTGGCGTGCGGTCGGGCCGGATGACGTCGCCACGCTGATCTATACGTCGGGAACCACCGGCAACCCCAAGGGCGTGGAGACGACGCACGCGAACCTGATGTTCGAGTGCTATGCCGTCGATCGAGTGCTCGGAGTTCGCTTCGGCGACACGATCACGTCCTATATGCCGACCGCGCACATCGCGGACCGGCTCACCGCGCTCTACTTCCAGGAGGTCTTCGGCACCCAGGTGACCTGCGTCGCCGACCCCACCGGGATCGGCGCCGCGCTGGCCGACCTGCATCCCACGATCTGGGGCGCCGTGCCTCGCGTATGGGAGAAGCTGAAAGCGGCAATCGAATTCGCCGTCGCCAGCGAACCGGACGAGGACCGCCGGACCGCACTGCACTGGGCGTTGGCGGTCGCCGCCCGGCGCAGCGCGCACCAATTGAACGGGGAACCGGTCCCGGAAGCGGTCGCCGTCGAATGGGCGCGCGCCGACCGGCTCGTGCTGTCGGGGCTGCGTGCGAAACTCGGTCTCGACCGGGTCCGCTGGGCGATCTCCGGCGCGGCGCCCATCCCGGCCGAAACGCTCGGCTTCTTCGCCGGCCTCGGGATCCCGATCGCCGAGATCTGGGGCATGTCCGAACTCACCTGCATCTGCAGCGTCGGTCATCCTGGCGAAGCCGGACTCGGCACCGTGGGCAAGCTGCTGCCCGGCATGCAGGCCAGGATCGCCGAGGACGGCGAACTACAGGTGCGTGGACCGCTCGTGATGAAGGGCTATCGCGGAGAACCCGGCAAGACCGCCGAGGCCGTCGATTCCGAGGGCTGGCTGAGCACAGGCGATGTGATCACCATCGACGACGACGGATACCTCCGGGTCGTGGACCGCAAGAAGGAGTTGATCATCAACTCTGCCGGGAAGAACATGTCCCCCACCAACATCGAGAACGCGATCAAGGCGGCGACCCCGCTGATCGGGGCCATCGCCGTGATCGGCGACGGCCGCCCCTACAACACCGCGCTGGTCGTCCTCGACGCCGAATCCGCCGGACCGTACGCCGCGCGCCACCATCTGCCGGACTCGTCGGCGGCGGCCTTGTCGGCCGATGCCGGTGTCATCGAGCGGATCGCCGCAGGCATCGCCGCGGGCAACGCTCGACTCTCCCGGGTGGAGCAAGTCAAACGGTTCCGCCTCTTGCCCGCCTTCTGGGAGGCGGGCGGCGACGAAGTCACCCTCACCATGAAACTCAAGCGACGAGTGATCGCCGAGAAGTACGCCACCGAGATCGCCGAACTCTACGACGCCGACCCCGGCCCCGCTGTCCACGAACCCAGCGCGCCTGTCGCCACGGCGGCGGATTCCGCGCTGACAACGGGTTGAGACCGGGCGGGTGATCACCGCTGCATGACCCAGTACATTCCGCGACCGGACTCCGCGGGCGCAGTCCTCTCCCGTGGCTCGATCCGATCCAGCCGGTAACCGAGCCGCCGGGCGACCGCGGCACTGCGGATATTGGCCTCGTCGCAATGGATCTCGACACGGTCGACACCGGGTAATGCCAACGCGATACGGGTCGAGGCGGCCGCACTACGAGTGCGGCTGATTCGTCTACCGAGATCCGCGCTGGTCAGGTGCGCGCTGAGGTTGCCGCAGATGCCCGACCTTCACGACCATGCCCCAGGTTTCAGGCGCCGCGGAGGCGGACCTCGGCGTCCAACTCGGCGGCAGCCGTGGTCAGTGCCTCGGCGTCCGGATCGGGTCCGAGCCGGTCGGCCAATTCGGCTCGGGTCAGGATGAGCATTCCGCGCGGTTCGGGTCCGGCACCGGGTTCGATCCTGAGCTGTCCCTCTTCCAGGACCAACCGCGCGTCCGGCTCGCCTGCTGCCAGTAGGCGGCGCAGGTCATCTTGCGTGACTCGACCGGAATGAGGTGCGTTGCTCGGCGTCGTGTCGTCAGCGTCCATGGTGATCGATTGCCCTGGCGATCCCATGGGAAACCGGACGGCCACGGAGTGACCGGCCGGCGGTACCGCCCGCTTCCCCTCGTCCGATCAGGCGATAGAGATCGCGGCGCTCAGCGCGGTCAGGGCGGTGAACTGCAGGCCGTCCGCGTCCCCTGCCGGGAATGAGCGCGCCTCGCGGCCGGTGTCGAGGAGGCCGGGGCCGCCCGGATGACAGCGGCGTGCGCGACGCTAGGACGGCGCCGCGATGCCCGCTTGCCGGAGAGCCCGCTGCGCGGCGTTCGCCCCGCACATGCCGTGCGCACCGGGGCCCGGCGGTGTGGCCGCGGAGCAGAGATAGTGACCCGGCACACCGATGTCGTAGGGTTGCAGAGTCTTTCGAGGTCCGAACAGCAACTGCGGAATGTCCTTCGCCCCCGTCATGATGTTGCCGCCCACGTAGTTGGGGTTGTACTCCGCGAATCCCGCGGCGCTGCGCACGCTGGTCCCGGCTATGCGGTCGCGGAAACCGGGAGCGAAGCGTTCGATCTGGGCGGTGAGGGCCGCTGTCGCGTCGCCGGGATAGCCGTGCGGCACGTGGGCATATGCCCAGATCGGATGGATGTCGCCGGCCGACCGTTGCGGATCGGCGAGGTACTGCTGGCCCACCAGGACGAAGGGGCGTTCGGGCATGCGTCCCGCGTGGATCTCGCGTTCGGTGGCGGCGATCTCGGCGAACGTGCCGCCGAGATGCACCGTTCCCGCCCGTCGAGCCGCCTCCGCCGTCCACGGCACGCCGCCGTGCACGGCGAAGTCGACCTTGAACGCGCCCGGTCCGTATCGGAACGCGCGGTAGGACCTCCTGACCCGAGGGGGCAGGCGCTCACCGAGGATGTCCGCGACCGCGGTAGGCGCGAGGTCCCACATCGTCAGTTCCGCCTGCGGCAGATCGGACACCGATCGCACGTGGACACCCGTTTCGATCTTCCCGCCGAGGTCACTCAGCACCGCGGCCATGGCTTCGGTGATCCGTTGCGATCCACCGGCGGCGACCGCCCAGCCGTAGGTGTGGCCCGCGGTGAGGATGCCCAGGCCGACGCTGGCGCTCAGCGGCCGATGCAGCGGGTGGAAGGCATGCGCGGCGACGCCGCCGAACAGTCCCCTGGCCTGCTCGGTACGGAACAGGCCTGCCAGCAGCGTGGCCGGGGCCAGGGCAGGAATCCCGAAACGGGCCAGCCGGATCGGATGGCGCGGCAGGCGCAGCAGGGGCCGCATGATGTCGGCGCTCATCCGGTCGTAGCCTGCCGCCGTCCGTTCGAACAGCAGCCGCCATGCCCGGCCGTCGCCGCCGAGACCGGCGGCGGTCCCGGCGACCGAGCGCAGCAGCACGCCCGCGCTGCCGTCGTCGAGCGGATGGACGCAGTCGATCTCCGGCCACGCCCAGGACAATCCGTAGCGTTCCAGGTCCAGGCCGCGCAGGAAGGGAGAGCCGACCGCCATCGGGTGGATGGCCGAGCAGTGGTCGTGCAGCAGACCGGGCACGATCGCCTCGCTGGTGCGGGTGCCGCCTCCGATCTCGTCGGCGCCCTCCAGCACGGTGACGTCCAGTCCGGCCCTGGCCAACGTGATGGCCGCGGCCAAGCCGTTGGGGCCGCCGCCGACCACGACTGCGGTACTCATATCGCTCTCCTGTCCGTGCGAGGGTCTCAGCCGACCGGCTGCGGCGCGAGGACACGAGCCGGGTCGTCCGGCGGCATCGGCACCGTGTAATCCGCGCGCCGCCAGGTCACCTCGTGCGGGATCGGGCCGTCGGGCAGCCACGGCTGCGTCTCCGCCGCGTCGCGCACTCGCCAGGTGCCGCGTTCGACGACGCCGAGCGCCGCGTCGATGACCTGATACCGCTGGATACCCCGGTGGATGGGCTGCGACTCCACCCACACCACGATCCACTCGCCCGGCGCGAATCCGACCCGGGATTGCACGGCCTTGATCAGATCCAGGTTGTGCAGGTGGCCGTCGCCGAAGTTGAAGCCGATCAGCGAATTGCAGCCGAACTCCGCTTCCCGGACGGTCCACCGGTCGATCTCGGGAATGTGCTTGTACAGCAGCGAGAACAGTCCGCGCCCTTGACTGTGCATCGAGCGCCACGCGATGGTCTGCTGCATGGTGATCTCCGCGACCTCGGGCGGGTAGCCCATGGCCTTCAACTGGTCGATCTGATTCAGCGTGGGCCGGTGCCCGATGCTGTTGAGCTTCTCCTCCGCGCCGGGCGCGAAGGCCCACAATGCGGACGCCCAGTTGCCGGCGTACTGGCGCATCGACGGCAGGAACGACACCAGGTCCGGGCGCAGATTCCCGAGGACCGGGAAGAACATCAGCGCCGCGACGATCACCAGGGCCAGCCACGGGGAGGAGATGTCACCGAGGCCGTACCCGCCCCCGTTGGGGAAGCCGAGGAACAGGAACACGGTCAGGTAGGCGAACAAGACGTTCCACTCCAACGGCACCGCCAGCGGGAACGTCGAGGTGATGAACGCGTGGAAGACCACCATCAGCACCACACCGGCCAGCGTCAGCCGGTGGTCGGTGGAGAACAGCAGCACCAGCGGTGTGACGATCTCGACGGTCGTGCCGCCGACGTGGGCCAGGAACGAGGCGACTTTGGAGGGGCGGATGTCCCGGGGGAAGTCACGGTAGTGCAGCCGCTTGATCCACTTGGCGGGCACGCCGGGGCTGTTGGAGACCATCGGCGGTACCACGTTGCTGAAGTGCCGCCCGAACTTCGACACACCCGCGCCGATCCAGACCGCGCAGATCAGCAGCTTGGCGGCGATGATCATGTCGACGAACGGCAACGCCGCGAAGAAAACCAGGGCGGGCAGGTACTGCTCGCCGCGGGCGGCGAGGAAGATGGTCTTGTCCCGCAGGCCGCACAGCACGTACAGCGCGATCGGAGCGATCAGCAGCGCGGGATTCACCAAGCCGGAGGTGTTCTCGGGCAGCACCGCGCTGAGCGAAGCGCTCGGTACGCCGGGCAGCACGATCGCTGCCAGCAATGTCGCCAGGAACGCCAGATACAGCAGCACGTCGATCGCCGTGCGGGTATCACCGCTGGTGAACGGCACTTGCCGCCACGGCCGCAGGCGGATCGTGCCGCGGCGCGCGTAGAACAGGATGCCTCCGGTCATGGGCTTGAACTTGCCCGCGAGCGGCCCCCACGAACCGGCGATGCCGATCGCTTCGATCAGAACGGTCCACAACACGAGCTTCTGGTAGACCACCGGCTCGTTCCACCATGCCGAGACATCCCAGAACGGCCCGACGCCGGAACTCCAGGTGGCCACGGCGACCCCGCCCAGCACCGAGACCAGCAGCACCTTGAGCAGATAGACCGTATGAATCATCTTCGGCGTGCCGAAGCCGTATTCGGCCCAGTGCAGGGCGAGCGTTCGCATCCGCTCCCGCAACGGTTGGTCGAGGAATGTCGTCACATCGACGGGCGGGAAATCCGCTGTTTTGAATCCCATTGTTCGGCCTTTCTCATCCGATGATTCGAGCGCATACGAGGACCCGGACGATTTCGTTTCGGATCATGGATTTCCGCTCGGCACCGAGCGGAGAATGTCTACGGGGTGGCGATCGTGCCGGCGACTTGCGCGCGGAGTTTGCGTTTGTCGATTTTTCCGACCGGATTCCGTGGTAGTTCCTCGGTGAGTTCGATCGACACCGGTACCTTCGCCCGGGCGAGGGACATGCGGCAGTGCTCGAGAAGATCTTCGGCACCGGCCCGCTCACCGGGCATCGTCACCACATGGGCGACCGGGACTTCGCCGAGTACCGGATCGGGAGCGCCGACCACGGCGGCCTCCAAGACCGCGGGGTGGGTGTGCAGTACGTTTTCGATCTCTTTGGGGTAGATGTTCTCGCCGCCTCGGATGATCATGTCCTTGATCCGGTCGACCAGGACCAGGTATCCGTCCTCGTCGAAGTAGCCGACATCCCCGGTGTGCAGCCAGCCGTCGACCACCGTCCGGGCGGTCGCCTCCGGCCTGCCGAGATAGCCGCGCATCACGTTGGCGCCCCGGATCACCACTTCCCCGCTCGTCCCGGCGGCCACGATCGCTCCTTCGGCGTCCATGATCGCGACGGTCTGCCCCGGCAGCGGCAGCCCCACCGTTCCCGGTTTGCGCGGCCCGCCCGGCGGATTCAGCGTCGAGGCACAGGTGCCTTCCGACAGTCCGTAGCCTTCGACGATCGGTACACCGAAACGGGTTTCGAATCGCGCGATCAGTTCCGCGGGCATGGGCGCGGCCCCGCAGATCACGCGGCGCAACGACGAGGTGTCCGGTGTCGAACTCGCCTGCTGCGCGACCAGCATCGCGTAGATGGCGGGTACGGCCGAGAAGTAGGTGGGCCGAACGCGTTCCACGATGCCGAAGAACGCCGAGGCGGAGAAGCGGCCCGCGATCGTGGCGCGCCCGCCCGCGAGCAATGGCGACAGGATGCCGACCACGATTCCGTTGACGTGGAACAGTGGCAAGGTGAGCAGGCTGTGGTCGGTGTCGTCCAACGCCAGTGCCTCGACGAGCATCTCGCACATCGCGGCGATGTTGGCGTGGTCGAGAACCACCCCCTTCGGCTGCCCGGTGGTGCCGCTGGTGTAGATGATCAGCGCGGGAGCGCCGGGGTCGACGGGCGCAGGTTCGGTCACGGCGACCTCGCCGCCCGCGCCCGCCACTTCGGTCATATCGAGCGTTCCCGCTCCGCGCCCGCCTTCGGTGACGACCACCTTCGCCCGGCAGTCCTCGATCTGATAGCGCGCCTCCTCGAAAGCGGAATCCGGCTTCACCGGGGTGACCGCGGCGCCGAGCCGCCACGCCGCGAACAGAATGACGACGAATTCGAGTCGATTCGGCAAGACGAGGGCGACCACATCGCCTTCGCCTACTCCGTTCGCGGACAACACAGCGGCTGCCGCGCATACCCGTTTCGCGAAAGTCTGATTGTCGAGTTGTTCGCGGTCGTCCGCGATGCAGGGACCGGACGGATTCCATGTCGCCCGGACCTCCGGAATTTCTACGACGTGCTGCACGATTTCCTCAGATGATCGGATGTGACTGGAATTACATTTCCAAGGTAGGTGTGGTGCCAGAACCCGGCTACGGGCCCGCATCCCAGTGTTTTCGTGCGGCTTTGTACCGACGGCACAAAAGGATGCGGAATGCGCCGGAGCCGCCGCACGGGTTCGGGTACGGTCCCGGCATGAGCGTTGACGTGGACAGAACCATCCGCGATGTCGCCGGACGCGTCAAAGCCGAGATCGACCGCCTGACCGCCGAGATGACCGCGATGTTCAGCGAGGTGATCCCGGAGTTCCGCCACGACGACGAGGTGCGGCGCCTGATGATCGCCAGCACCGCGTCCAACCTCACCGCGATCCTCGACATGCTCACGCTGAGCATCTCCCGCGACGACATCACCGTGCCGCCCGCCGCCGCCGAGTACGCCCGGCGCTTCGCCCAGCACGGGATGTCCCTGGAGGCCCTGCTGCGGGCGTACCGCCTCGGCGAACACATGTTCATGCAGCGGACCATCGCCGCACTCCGGCGCTCCGAGGCCTCGGCCGATCTTGCCCTGGAGACAACCAGCCGGATCGGCATGCTGGTCAACAGTTATATCGACCACGTCATCGAAGGTGTCATCGACATCTACGAGAGCGAACGCCGGCGCTGGGACGCCCGCACGGACAACACACGCGCGGCGCAGATCCGCGCCGTGCTCGACACCGAGGACCTCGACTTGGCCTCCGCCGAGCAGATGCTCGCCGCGTCGTTGCGGGGATGGCATATGGCCGCCATCGTCTGGGTGCGCGAACCCGTCGGGTCATCGATCGACCTGCTGCGCGCGGGAGCCGAGATGCTCACCGCCGCTACCGGGAAGCATCCGCTCACGGTCCTGGTCGACGAGCAGAACTGCTGGGCCTGGATATCCTCCGTCGGCAAACCGTCGCTCGACGCCGAACGGCTGGAGCGAGACCTGCGCCGGAGGCCGGGTCTTCGCGTCGCGATCGGCGACTCCGGCGCCGGACTGACCGGCTTCCGGCAGACTTTCCGCGATGCCCAGCGTGCGCGCAACCTCGCGTTGATCGCCGATCCCGCTCGCCCGCTGACCTTGCATTCCCGAGTGGCGCTGGCGAGTCTGCTGATCGACCGGCTGCCCGATACCCGAGCGTGGGTGCACCGGGTGCTCGGTGACCTCATGGGCGACGACGAGACCACAGCGCGTCTTCGGGAGACGGTGCAGACCTATCTGGAAGCCCGCGGCAGCCTCACCGACGCCGCCGCGCGCATGCACGTGCACAAGAACACCGTGCACTACCGGATACGCAGGGCCGAAGAAGTACTCGGCCACCCCTTGACGGTGAACCGGCTGGAGACCGAAGTCGCCCTGATGGTCTCCGAGCAACTCGGCCTCGGCCGAAGGAGGTGAGCCTGATGCGGCCCGCTTCCCCGGCGCATCATCCACGTGAGCGCCGAGGCAATACTCGGCGACATTATGCGTGCCACGGCGATTCGCCATGGCGCGCGGACACCCGCAGCCCGATACTGAGTGCAGGTTGGACCGATTCCGAGGTGGAAGATGAATGTAAACGGGGTGGACTCGGACGGGCTCGTCGCGGCCGGTGATACCTGGGGGATCTCCGGGCCGCAGTTCCTGGCCATCTACTTGCCGGTGGTGCTGGTCGCGGTGATCGCCGGGATCTGGCTGCGGTCTCGGGTCACGGGCGCGGATCCGGACGCCGACGCGGTCACCGTGCCGGGCGCGGAGTTGACCTCACCCGAGGTGGGGCTGCTGTTCGGCGATCAGAATGCCGCACTGGCGGCGATGGCGCGGCTGCGCGCTCTCGACGCTATCGATTCGGGGGCGGCGACGGTTCGCGCCCTCACGGCGCAGGAGCGGGCGCAGCTGGATCCGTTCACCGTGTCGGTGTACGACCGGCTGGCGACGGGTGAGCGCAAGAACGTGCGGGCGATAGTGGGCGGATCACCCGCCGCCCTCGACGCGCTGCGCGCCAGGATGGTGGACCTCGGGTACTTCCCCGGGCCCGCCGTACGTCACGGGCTGCGCGACGCGGGGATGCCGATCCTGGTCACCGGCGCGCTCGGCGTGGTGCGGATCATCGCGGGCGCTTCACACGGAAATCCGGTCGGCGTGCTGGTGGTGCTGGTGATCGCGCAGGCATTCGGTTACTGGCTGGTGGTTCGAAAGCCCCGGCTGACCGCGCTCGGTGTCCGTGCCAGGGACGCCGCGGCCGAGCGCCACCGGCATCTGGGGCCGAGTTATTCACCGTCCTACGCGACCTATGGCGCCGAGAGCGCGGCGCTCGCGGCCGCGGTTTTCGGTATCGGCGCGCTCATCGCGCTGGATCCCGGCCTTGCCCAGGCAGTCGTGCCGCCGAGTGCGTCGGGCGGCGGCGACGGGGGCGGCGACAGCGGCGGCGGAGACGGGGGCGGCTGCGGAAGTGGGTGTGGCGGGGGCTGCGGCAGTTGCGGTGGATGAGCCCGGACCGCTGCCGCCGGGGGCGCTCGGTATCGGCTGGCGGCCGGAGATCTGCGGGGTCATAGCCACCCTGACCGGGCTCGGGTTCTGCGAGGTCGTCGCCGAATCATTGCCCCGGGACCGCCACCGCGCCGGGCAGCCGGCCGTGCCCGAGGAGCTGGCCGCTCTGCGCGCGCGAGGCGTCGCCGTGGTGCCGCACGGCATTTCGCTGTCGCTCGGCGGCGCCGAACCCGTGGCAGGCCATCGCATCGAGCACTTGGCGGCCTGCGCGGCGGCCGTCGCGGCTCCGCTGGTGAGCGAGCACGTCGCGTTCGTCCGGGCGGGCGGACTGGAAGCAGGCCATCTCCTGCCGGTACCGCGTACCAGGGAAGCGCTCGACGCACTCACCGGCAATATCGCCCGCACCCGGGCGGCGCTGGAGGTCCCCCTCGCCCTGGAGAACATCGCCACACTGTTCGACTGGCCCGACGACGAGTACTCCGAAGCGGAATTCCTGGCCGAACTCGTCGACCGTACCGGCGTGTTGCTGCTGCTGGATCTCGCCAATGTCTACGCGAACGCCCGCAACCGGGGTCGCGACCCCCTCACCGAACTCCTGCGCCTGCCCGCCGAACACGTGGCGTACTGCCACGTCGCGGGCGGTCACGAATCCGGCGGCCGCTACCACGACACGCACAACGATCCGCTGCCCGCCGAAGTTCTCGCGCTGGTCGCGGAATTCACCGCCCGGCATCCGGCGCCGATGATGTTGGAGCGCGACGGCAACTATCCACCGGCCGCCGAGTTGCTCGACGAACTGGACGCCATCGCCGCAGCCGCCGCCCGGTCGCCGATCACAGCCGGTGCCAGAGCGGAACCGGCGTGACTTCCTTGCCGGAGCACCCGGCTCTCGCCGAGCGGCAAGCGGCGCTGGTGCGGGCACTGGTGGCGGGGACGGCGGTACCCGCGGGATTCGATGTGGACGCCGTCGGCGCGGCGGCGGACGCCTTGCTCTACAAGCGCGCCGGTGAGGTGGCGCGTCGTTTCCCGCTGCTGGCGCACGCGTGTGAGGGCGACTTCACCGCACGCTTCACCGCGTGGGCTCGCACGCACCCGAAGACGACGACCTCCGCCGATGCGGCGGCCTTCGCGGCTGCCGCGGGCATCGACTGGAACGCCGCGCCCCGACGCCGGGAGAAGACGCGCTGGTGGCACCGGCTCCGCGGCTGAGCGCTCTGCGCTTACGGCTGGCGCGCTTCGAGACGCACCGCGGAGTCGGCGGCGTCGCGACGCTCCTCGAGCCACACGCTGACCGCCACCGTCGCATACGCGGCGACGGTCGCCATCCCCGGCAGCATCAGCATCAGCATGAGAAATGAAAGCATCGAAGACACAAGCCCTCCCGGACAACGCGATGGAAACTGTCGCACCGGTGCGCCGCGCTGCGTCACCGTCACGCCCGGACATACCCACGCTCGGTGGTCCAATCTCGTCGAGACCGCCGAGTAGATGTGATAGATCTCACCCGACAAATGCACCACGCGGCTTCCGAGTCGACCGGGATAATCCGGCGCCGCCGAAACCGCTCATCCGCGAGTCGGCCGGCCCACATCCCGGCGTGGTACACCGGTCACCATGCGGTTGCTCATCATGTCCGATACGCACGTGCCCAAGCGCGCGCGTGATCTGCCGGAGCCGCTCTGGCGCGAGGTCGAGGCGGCCGATGTGATCGTGCACGCGGGCGACTGGGTGGAGGTGGCGCTGCTGGACCGGCTCGAAGCGCGCAGCGCACGTCTCATCGGCGTCTACGGCAACAACGACGGGCCGGACTTGCGCGCACGGCTGCCCGAGATAGCGCATGCCGAAGTCGGGGGCCTCAGGCTGGCGGTGGTGCACGAGACCGGACCCGCGAAAGGCCGGGAGGAACGCTGCGCCCGGAATTTCCCGGACACCGATGTGCTCGTCTTCGGGCACAGCCACATTCCCTGGGACAGCGTCACCGACACCGGGTTGCGCTTGCTCAATCCCGGTTCGCCGACGGATCGGCGCCGCCAACCGGAGCACACCTATCTCACGGCGCGGATACAGTCCGGCCGACTGAGCGGGGTGACCCTCCATACCCTGCCGACACACTGATCCAGCGGCACGCGGCCCGAGCCCATCGCTTCAGCCTTACCGGTGCGGCCCGGACCACCGGAGACCGCTAGCGCTTGGTAGCGGTCAGCACTTCCAGGGTCACCGGCTCTGCGAAACATCCGTCCGAGTCGATCGCGAGGAGCGTCTCGGTGATCGCTTGTTCGAAGGCGGACCGCCGGTCACCGAGAAGCCGCCGCAACGGCAACGAGGTCGAGTAGAGGTAACCGATCGCCTGCTCGATCGTCCATGACCGGGCGAACTCGTGCACCAGCCGGTGTACGCGGGAGAAGGACGATCGAGCCAAGATCTCTTCGTGCGACTCGTGGCCCTCGGCGGCGGTCGACCGACCGGACCGCTGTTCAGGCGGCAGGAAGCGACGTTGCACGTCCTCGATGGCTTGCTGCCACTGCGTAGCGGGGCGCACGAGGCAGCTGTCGTTGGCGATCACGATCGCGCCGTCGTCGTCGACCATGCCGGAGAGAGCCGCCAGAACTCGCGCGCGGTCCATCCAGTGGAACGAGCGGCCCATGGTCACCAGCCGGAACCGGCCGAACTCCCCCGGCAGGTCGGCCGAACTGCCTTGCGTCCACGTCACGTTGGCAACGCCCGCCGCCCGGGCGTGGCGGGCGGCTTCGGCCAGCATCGTGGGCTCGGGATCGACGCCGACCGCTTCGGCCACGTGCCGTGCGAACGGGACGGTGAGTTGACCCGTGCCGCAGCCCAGATCGAGAAGGCGTCCGGTGCCGTCCAGACGCAGCCGCGGCACGAGGTCGTCGAAGAACCGCTGCGGATAGTCCGGCCGGTAGCGCGCGTAGTGCCGAGCGGTGCCTGCGAACAGATCTGCGGGCGCATCGCCCATGGTCGGCCCTCCCCCACTTGCGAACTCGCACCTCGTCCGGCGAGTCACACGAAGACTCGATGGTAGCCGTCCGGGTCAGTCACCGAAACCGTCGCCGCGGTCACCGGCCGGCGCCAGATGGCGGTCGTCGGTGGAGGAGTCGGTGATGGCGGTGGAGATCTTCGGCAGCGCGTGGGGATGGTTGCGGCGGAGCCAGTCGAGCATTTCCTCGCGCACCGCGCAGCGCAGGTTCCACACGTCGTCGGCATTGGCCGCCGACATCGTCGCGCGCACCACGATATTCGTCGGCGTGCTGTCGGTGACCTGCAAACCCCAGTCGCGACCGTCCCAGTCCGCGCGCGTGCGCAGATACTCCTGCAGATGCTCACGCAGCAGCGGCACCGGTGTGCTGTGATCGAGATACAAGTAGACGGTGCCGGTGATCTGCGGGCCGCCACGCGACCAGTTCTCGTACGGCTTGTTGTTGAAGTAGGAGACCGGCATGGTCAGCCTCCGGTCGTCCCAGATCCGCACGGTGAGGAACGCGAGGGTGATCTCCTCGACGATGCCCCACTCCCCCTCCACGACGACGGTGTCGCCGATCTTGACCGAGTCGCCGAAGGCGATCTGCAGACCGGCGATCAGGTTGCTCAAGGTCGACTGCGCCGCGACCCCGGCGATGATGCCGATCACCCCCGCCGAGGCCAGCAGCGAGGTGCCCAGGGTCCGCAGACTCGGCACCAGCAGCAGGATCGCCACGGCGGCAGTCGTGACCACCAGGACCGAGGTGACGATCCGGCGCACCAAGCCGAGCTGGGTGCGCAATTGCCGTACCCGCGTGATGTCCTGGGTACGCCGGGCATAAGAACGCAGCATGTTCTCCGCGACCGCGTCGGCGGCACGGATGACCACCCAGGCCGCCGCCATGATCGCCGCGGAGGCCAGGACGGTCCGGATCATCGTGTCCTGGCGCAGATCGAGGTGCGCCAGCGGATAGGTGGCGTGCAACGCCAGCGCGCCGAGCAACACCTGCACGGGCAGTTGCACCCGGCGCAACAGTGTGGGGAGTTGGGTGTCCGGACGCTTCCCGGCGATGTAACGCAATAATCGGTCGATCAGCAGCCCGGCCGTCGCAGTGATCGCCACCGTGCCGAACACGACGATGAGCGGCCGTAGTACTTCCTCCAACAGACGAACTCCTTCTCCTCGTTCCACTCGGCACCGTTGCTCCGCAGGGTCTTCGCGGTAGGGGCAAGGGATGCGAGGAACGTCGAGCACCTGGTGCTGCTCAGCTCCCGTACACGTGAGTGGAATGCTCTCGTTCCGGCTCTGGCGCAACGGCGTTCGAACCGTTGTCGTTTCTCGCCAGGCCTTCGTCGGCCAAGGGCGGTGTTCTCAGAGCAGCGCCAGCGCGATACTCAGCACTGTCAATACCAGAACCCATGCCGCGACGGTCCATTCGATGGGGCCCTCGGAGCCGGGATAACCGCCGTCGCTGCGTCGGGCGGCGCGATACTGCGAGCGCGAGGCCGAAATGGACATGACATCCTCCTTCGGTCGATTGCGTCATTCAGGCGCATACCCGCTTTCGCCACCGATCGTCGCCGACGCACTGTGGCGAATACCACCCGATCCTCCGACCTCCGGCGCAAGCCGTTGCCGGCCACAGGTTCTCGAGTTCAGTGACGGCCGGGGTGGCTGTGGTAGTGCAGGTCGTCCAAGGCAAGAGGCGGAACGTAGCGGCTGACCAGGGTGCGGTGCCACCACGCTCGGGTGCGAGCCAATTCGCGCGGTGTTGTGAAGCGATACAGATACAGTTGCGCCCGCACGAAACGCGGCGCGGCATCCGGGAATGGATTGTGCCGCAGCAGGCGCAGCGTGGCCGGGTCGTTCTCCAGCAGCCGCGCCAGGAAGGCGGCCAGCCACGACTGCGCGTACCGTGGCGAGGTCGCGGCGAACCACATGAGCCAATCCAGGCGCAGATGGTAAGGGGCCCATTGGCGTGGCAGCCGCCGCGGATCGCCGGGTTTGCCCCTGAACTCGTATTCCTTCCACTGCGTCCGATCGGTGACGGTCGACTCCTCGGTGCCTTCGACGACCACCTCGTAGCGGGTGCGACCGATGCTGCCGAACGCTCCGTAGGTGTTGACCAAGTGATAGGGGTCGAACGATCGGTTCATGGCCTGGTGACTGGAGATCAGGTTGCGCGCCGGGCGGTAGCTCAGGAAGACCACCAGCGCGGTGAACGCGATGACCAGGCCCACGAACCACGGCGGAGGCCCGGGCAAGGGCGGCGCGGCGGGCACCGGTAGCACTGCCGCCACCGCGGACCCGCTGACGGCGCCGCATGCGAGGACGATCGTCAGCCAGTTCAGCCAGGCGAAATTGCCCGACACCACCAACCACAACTGGGTGATCACGATGACGGCCGCGGCTACGCTCGCCACCGGCTGTGGTGCGAACAGGCCGAAGGGCACCACGAGCTGCGCCACGTGATTGCCCACCACCTCGGCCCGGTGCAGCGGCTTGGGCAGGTGGTGGAAGAACCAGCTCAGCGGTCCGGGCATCGGCTGGGTCTCGTGGTGGTAGTACAGGCAGGTCAGATCGCGCCAGCACCGGTCACCGCGCAGTTTGATCAGTCCGGCGCCGAACTCCACCCGGAACAGCAGCCAGCGGGCGAGCAGGAGCACCGGCACCGGCGGCGCGGTGCGGTCGTTGCCGAGGAAGATCACCAGGAACCCGCATTCCAGCAGCAGTGACTCCCAGCCGAACGCATACCATTCCTGCCCCACGTTGACGATCGACAGGTAGAGCACCCACAACGTCGCCCACAGCAGCATCGCCGCCCACAGCGGCACCAGGTCGGCCGCACCGGCGACCAGCGCCGCGGACAGCGCCGCACCGAACCAGGAGACGGCGGCGAAGAAACGATCGGAATAGTGGACGTGGAAGATGCTCGGCGCCCGCCGGAAGGACCGCCGGGCCAGCAAGCGCGGCACCGGAAGCATGCCGTGCTCACCGATCAGCGCCCGGAACTGCCGTGCGGCGACCAGGAAGGCGATCAGATAGACGGCCGCGACGCCGCGCGTCAGCATCTGCCTGCTCAACCAGTATTCGGATGCGGTGAACCAGTCCATGCCCGCTCCTCCGACCGCGGACCTTCACCCCCACACCGCCGCATACCCAGCCCGGCAGCGGGAAAACCCGGCACCACATCGGCCGTCGCGTTGGCACCACGCCCTATTGATCCGACCGGCCCCGCACCGGCGATCTCGTCGGGGGGCGGACCACGCACGGGGAGTTCCATTCCGGCCTGGAAGGATTCGGTGCATGAGTTTCACCGGGGACGATGTCCGGTCCTTCGCGCTGTCGCTACCGGAGACAGCCGAACAGTTCGCCTGGGGGATGCCGACCTTCCGGGTCGCGGGCAAGTTGTTTCTCACCCTTCCGGAGGCGGAGACCTCGATGGCGGTCCGCTGCCCCATCGCCGACCGTGACGAACTCGTCGTCGCCGAACCGGGCAAATTCTGGATCGCCGCGCACGAAGCGAACAACGCCTGGGTCCGCGCGCGTCTGACCGCCCTCGACGACCTGGCCGAACTGGAAGCCATCGTGCTCGACTCGTGGCGGCAGGCCGCACCCCGGCATCTCCTCGACGCCGGGTGACCTGCTCGCGCCACCCTCCTCAGCGTGCGCGGCGGCGGCGCGGCCGGGGCGCGAGTTTCAGGCCGAACAGCAGATCGGTATTGCGGACCGGCGCCGGTTGTTCGGACATCCGGAGGAGTCCGGCTTGGCGGATCCAGCTGTGGTGCCAGTGGTACAGGTCCGGAAGGCTCACCTCGCATGCCGCGGCGAGCCTGCGAAGGCGGAAGCCCGCTCCGCCGATGGCCCCGGTGAACAGTTTGCTGTTCGGGGTGGGTCGCGATTCCTGGTAGACGCGGGCGTCGTAGAGCAAGGTGCGCGCAGGCGGCGGTATCACCCACACGTACAGGTCCGGTGCGTGGGTGTAGCCGATCGGGCCGTTGAAGATCAGCGCGTCGGCGGTCAGCGCGACACAGGGAATGGCGTTGAGTTCCATCGCGGTGGCGCCGGTGAAGAGTGCGGTGACGAGCGCCGCTGCGTCCACCGGATCGGCGGTTCGGGCGCGGACACGGGCGATGACATCCTGGTCGATCGGGACCGTGGTCAGCCCGGGCCCGACCGAGTAGGCCAGATCCGGCGGCAGATCCAGCCGCAAACCGTGCAGCAGGAACGCGGCCTGGGCGCCTCGCAGGCGCGTGATGGTGTGCCCGCGACTGGGACTGTCGGCCACCAGGCTGCCGAGGAACCGGTACAGGCTGAGGATGTCGTTCCACTCGTCCACCACACCGGCGCCGGGACCCGGCTGGAAGCGATTCGGCGAGCTGAGTCGAGGTTGCAGCACCGAGAGCATGTATTCGGCCAGACCGGCCCCGCGGGGACCCAGCCAGCTCCCGACGCCGTTCTGGTTCAGGTCGTGACGGCACTGCCTGCCGGTGTGTTCGGCGAGCCACCGACAGGTCGTCTGGATCCCATCGGTGTAGACGGCGTCGATGCGCGCGAACTCCTGCGGCGGCAGGCTTCGGTAGGCATCGGCCAGGAAGGTGGTGACATCGCCGTCGGAGATCTGCGGCAGCAGTCCGCCTCCGGCCGCTTCCGACAGCGTGATGATGCGCGACGGCCGGTGGCTGACCTGCCCATACCCCACCTGCCGGGTCGGCGGCTCGAAGCCATCGATGCGCGTGGTGGGCGGGTCGGGGACACCGATGCGCGTCGTCGCCGCTTCTGGGGCATCGGTCTGCGTGGCCGCTTCCCCAGGGACATCGGTCTGCGTGGCCGCTGCCTCGACGGCATCGATCTGCGTGGTCGCTGCCTCGGGGGGATCGATCCGCGTAGTCGGTGCGTCGGGAACATCGACGCGCGGGGACGCGGTCTCGGGGACATCGATGCGCCTGGTGGGCGCGCTGGCGGCGCGGCGGTCCGCCAGCCACCGCCGCAGGTCCTCCTCCGGCACACCCAGCCGCTGCGAGGTCGATCGCATCCGTTCGGCAGAAAGTTCGTTGTGTTCGTCGAGCTGGGCCAATCTTTCCAGCTCGGACGGACGCAGCGTGGGCACGCTTGCGTCGACCACAGCCACAACCTCCTGGATTTATGGACCCACGGCGCAACACGGCGGGTTCGAGACGTCAGTTGCAGAGCATTCGATCACGTACCCGCCGGTAGGGCGGGGAATTCAACGGAGTTTCGTCTGTTGTCTACGTCACCGACAAGTCCACGATCTACCGAAATCTCGCGCACCGAATGCGTTTTGCCTAGTCAAGATGTCTGTCGCCGCGAGCGACGGAAAGACGTGGCCGATGCCGACACCGGAAATTTCGGCGCCCGTGTCTACGGTGCTGGACACCGCCGATTCGGCACACCGAACATTGCCGACGAGCCGGGCTCACCGTGCGGAGCGCGCGCCGCCCCGGCGCATGCCAGGACCGCCGAGCCGACACCCGACCACCGCGCCGCCCATCTCTCCTCGCCGAGCAGGAGCGGTCCGCTGCCCGGACACGATCCGTGCGCACGCGACCGCGACAGGCGAGGCGAGCGCTGCCTCAGCGCCGGGCGGTGGCGGACATGTCCTGTCCCGGAAGCCACGCTGGGCCGTAGCGAGTCGACGGCTCCGAGTTTGCGGCCGTCGCGGTATCGGGCGCACTGTTCGCTCTCGGCCTGCCGAAACGGACGAAAGGAATCGGCCTCGGTTCGTTACACGCTGCGTAGGTCCCTACCGCACTGACGAGAAGGTGAATACACCGAGCAGCCGACAGTAAGCCGATTGATTGCCGGAATACGGAAGCAATGTTGCGAAATGGAGAGTTCGGCACGGAAACAATGATCGATAATGCGCCGCTGGATCCACCCACGGTCGGCATCGGTGGAATACGAGACGCAAAGCACACCGATGCTTGCCGGACTCGGACGCCGGCCGTGACCGGATCGAGAGCGAATTCTCAGTGTCCCCACAACGAACTCTCGACAAGCCCAAATACGGGTGCGGTCTCCTAGAAGGGTGCTGGTCGGCAGCACTCGAGCCCAGCCAGGAGGAGACCAGTTCATGTACACCGGCACTACTGCAAGCCTGCCGCGGATCGAGATGCCCTGGCTGGGCGCGGCGATGGGCGCCTCGGCCAGTCGGCGTGCGTCACGGTCGATCAACGCCGACGCGGTCGCGATCGAGACCGATGCGATGAGCGGAGCGACAGCGTTCGTGGTCGCCGACGGTGTGGGAGACCATCTCCTCGGCGCCCGGGCGGCACGCACGGTTGCCGCGGCGGCGGCACATGCGGGCGCACGGGACGGGGCGCGAGCGGGAATCCTCGCGGCGCAAGAAGAATTGCTGCGGGAAGTCCCGGAACCCTCCGCCGACAGCGTGCTCGTGGTGGCGGTATTGCCGACCGCCGGGCGACCCGACGGACCCTGCGAGGTGGCATGGGTCGGCGACTGCCGGGCGTATCGCTGGAACGGGCGGGTGCTGCACCAGATCACCACCGACCACACCGTGGCCGAGTCCTACCGAGCCCGCGGGCTGGCGGTCACCCCGCGGATGAGCCATCTGGTCACCACCTCGGCCCGCACCGTCCGACCGGACGAGATCGGATATGCCGCCACCGGATCGAGCACGGGCAGACTGCTGCTGAGCACCGACGGAGTGCACAAGCCACTCGGCATCGCCGCCGTCAAGGCCATTCTCGCGGACGGCGACGCGGCCCACACGATCGCGAACTCCCTGGTCGATGCCGCCCTCTTGGCCGGAGGAAGGGACAACGCCACCGCGTTGGTGGTGGACCTCCCTGCCCGCACCGCCGACGGCTAGCTCCTGCGACCGGCTCGGGAGTTACCGCGGGCTATCCGCGACGCGTACGACAGAAATGTCGAAATGCTATGAATCGACATCGGTGGGGCGCAGTATGTCGCTGTGGAGTTGACAGCCGTACGCATCGACAAACCGGACGAACTCAACGTCATCATCGGACAGTCCCACTTCATCAAAACCGTGGAAGACCTGCACGAAGCGCTGGTCGGGGTAAGTCAGCACCTGCGCTTCGGGCTTGCGTTCTGCGAGGCCTCCGGCCCGCGCCTGGTCCGCCGCTCCGGCAACGACGACTCGCTCGTCGAACTCGCCACCAAGAACGCGGTCGACATCGGGGCCGGGCACTCGTTCATCGTCTTTCTGCGCGAGGGTTATCCCGTCAACGTGCTCAATGCCGTGCGGCAGGTCCCTGAGGTCTGCGGAATCTTCTGCGCCACAGCCAATCCCGTCGAGGTTCTGATCGCCGAGACGGAACTCGGCAGAGGAATCGTCGGCGTGATCGATGGCTCGGCGCCGCTCGGCGTGGAGAATGCCGACGACCAGGCAGCCCGTAGGCAGCTGTTGCGCCAGATCGGCTACAAACTGTAGCCCACGGTCGGCGACCTTCCAGGCCGCCGACCGTGACACGTTCATCCCCGGGTCCGCGATCCCCCACCGCGACACCTCATTCGCAGCGCCTTGGCGTTCCGCCGCCGCGCCTCAGCCGAGTTCAGCCAGTTGCGCCACGGCGGGCGCCATGCCGTCGATCCAAGCCGCCGGCGAGCCGGTGGTCGGAGTGACGATGGCGGTCTCGATGCCGAGTTTCGCGTAGTCGGCCATCTGCCGGACGAAATCGTCGCGGTTCTCCGGGTTCGGCCGCGGATTGTTGGCGATGATCGTCTTGCGGATCTCGTCATAGTCGCGGCCGACGTCGTCGCAATGCCGTCGCAGCACATCGAGTTTGTGCTCGACGTCCGCGGGCGAGGAGCCGAACAGGTTGCAGGCGTCACCGTATTGCGCGACCAAGCGCAGCGTCTTGCGCTCACCCCCGCCGCCGATGAGCACCTTCGGCCGGTTGATGGGCTGCGGCGAGCACAGCGTCTCGGCCAGCTGGTAGTACTTCCCGTCGAACGCCCCATTGTCCTGCGGGTCCCACATCTGGCGGCAGATGCGCAACGTCTCTTCCAGCCGCTCGAAGCGTTCGGCGGTCGAGGGAAACGCCACGCCGAGTCCACGGTGTTCGCGCTCGAACCAGGCGGCGCCGATGCCGAGGACCGCCCGGCCACCCGACAGGACGTCGAGCGTGGTGACGATCTTGGCGAGCAGCCCGGGGTGGCGATAGGTCACGCCGGTGACGAGGAGGCCGAGGTCGACGCGCGACGTGTGCGCGGCCAGATAGCCGAGGGTGGTGTAGCCCTCCAGCATGTTCGCCTCCGCGGGCAGGCCCGTCGGCTCGATCTGGAAGTAGTGGTCCATGAACGACAACCAGGTCGCCCCGGATGCCTCCGCGGCCGCGCCGACCCGCGCCAGCTCACCGGCGATAGCGGTCGTACCACCGTCGATATCGAAGACGGGTACGTGAAAACCGAGCTCCATGAAGCGTCCCTTCTGCTGGTCAACCGTGTACGAGCGCACACTAGATGCTGGAGTGCGCTCCAGGTCAAGCAAGCGGATCGGGGCAGAGCGGTCAGCCGGCGGTTTCGGGGCGGTCGGACAATCCGAGGCGCAGATGTTCGCTGTGGTAGATCGCCTCGTCCAGCAGCTGGGCGACGTGGTTGTCGTAGAGGCTGTAGACAATGCTGCGGCCGGTGCGCGCACCCGTGACCAGCCCCAGATTGCGCAGCAGGCGAAGCTGGTGGGAAACGGCGGACTGTTCCATGCCGATTGCGTCGGCCAGCGCGCTCACCGACAGTGGCCCCTGGCGCAGCTGCGTGAGGATCATCAGGCGGCTCGGGGTGGCCAGCGCCTGCAATGTGGTCGCCACATGGTTGGCCGATTCCGGATCCAGGCGCGCGGCAGGGCGATCCCTGCCTTCGACACCGTGTCCCATGAGTGAACAGCATACTCTAGGAACAAATGAAGACATGTTCATATTTTCCGATATGGTCGGGCGGTCTGTTCGTTGCCGTCCTGGAGGTGACCCGTGGCCGCGCCGACCCTCGCGCCGACCCGTCCGACTTCGCCGACCGGTCGTGTGCCCACGCACCGGACCCGCCTGTTCGCCCTGCCGGAAGTGCGGTGGGCCGCAGTGGCTGTCGCGTTCTTCCTCGCCGGTCTGGCGACGCAGCTGGCCGATGGACCGCGAGGGGTGTGGTGGGGTTTGTACCTGGCCTGTTACGCCGCGGGCGGATGGGAACCGGGATGGGCCGGGCTGCGGGCATTACGCGACAAGACGCTCGACGTCGATTTGCTCATGGTCGCCGCGGCGATCGGCGCGGCGGCCATCGGCCAGATCACCGACGGCGCGTTGCTGATCGTCATCTTCGCCACCTCGGGCGCCCTGGAAGCGCTGGCCACCGCCCGGACCGAGGACTCGGTGCGCGGACTACTCGACCTCACACCGCAGACCGCGACCCGGCTCGCCGATGGCGGAGAGGAGCAGACAGTGCACGCCGCCGACCTGCGCGTCGGTGATCTTCTCGTGGTGCGTCCCGGTGAGCGGATCGCCGCCGACGCGACGGTGCTCTCCGGCGGCAGCGAGGTCGATCAGGCCACCATCACCGGCGAACCGCTGCCGGTAAACAAAGCCGCGGGCGACGAGGTGTTCGCCGGCACTCTCAACGGCACCGGAGTGCTGCGGATCCGGGTGGATCGCCGCGCGGAGGACTCCGTGGTGGCGCGGATCGCGGCCTTGGTCGAGCAAGCGGCCCGAACCAAGGCGCGCGCACAGCTTTTCATCGAGAAGGTGGAGCAGCGCTACTCGATCGGCATGGTTCTGGTCACCCTCGCCGTGTTCGTCATTCCGCTGCTGTTCGGCGACACCCTGCGGCGGGCGCTGCTGCGGGCGATGACGTTCATGATCGTCGCCTCCCCCTGCGCGGTGGTGCTGGCCACCATGCCGCCCCTGCTGGCGGCCATCGCCAACGCCGGGCGCCATGGCGTCCTGGTCAAATCCGCGGTGGTCATGGAAAGGCTCGGCGCCACCACGCACGTCGCCTTCGACAAGACCGGCACGCTGACCCGCGGCATTCCCGAGCTAGCCGAAATCCGCTGCCTGGACGAACGATTCACCGACGACGAGTTGCTCCGACTGGCCGCCGCGGCCGAGCACCCGAGCGAGCACCCCTTGGCGGCGGCGATCGTGCGCGCGGCTCGTGCCCGGGGTCTGCGACTGCCCGAGGTCACCGCGTTCACCGCGAACCCCGGTCGCGGCGTCACCGCTCGTGTCGGCGACCACCTCATCGGCGTCGGCTCCCCCACCGCGTCGGAACTCGCCCCCGGCCTGCGAACGACCGTCGAAGCGCTCCAGGCGAGCGGCTGCACCGCCGTGGTCGTGACCTGCGAGCGCCGGGCGATCGGGGTATTCGCCCTGACCGACCGGCCGCGGCCGGAAGCGGCGGCGGCGGTCCGGGCGACCACCGAGATCACCGGCACCGCACCGGTATTGCTGACCGGCGACAACGCCGCCACCGCCGACCGGCTCGCCGCCCGGGTCGGCATCACCGACGTACGAGCCGAACTCCTGCCCGACGACAAGGTGACCGCGGTGCGCCGGCTCCAAGCCGACGGGCGGAAGGTGACGGTGGTCGGCGACGGCATCAACGATGCCCCGGCCCTCGCCGCGGCCGCGGTCGGCATCGCCATGGGCGGGGCCGGATCCGATCTGACCTTGCAGACCGCGGACGCCGTCGTCGTGCGCGACGATCTGACGACGATCCCGGCGGTGATCGCGTTGTCCCGGCAGGCGCGGCGGGTGGTGGTCGCCAACCTGGCCATCGCCGCCACCTTCATCGGCGTGCTGGTCGTCTGGGACCTCGCCGCAACCCTGCCGCTCCCGCTCGGCGTCGCCGGGCACGAGGGCTCCACCGTCATCGTCGGGCTCAACGGATTACGCCTGCTGCGCCGGACGGCGTGGGAACGAGCTGCCGGGACACCGGATCGACACCGGCCCCGGCATGCGACGCCGACCGGCTAGTCGGCCCGAACCTCGCTGCGGTCCTCGCTCCAGAGCGTGTGGAATTTGCCTTCGGCGTCGACACGTTCGTAGGTGTGCGCGCCGAAGAAGTCCCGCTGTCCCTGCGTGAGCGCGGCCGGGAGGCGCTCGGCACGCAGGGCGTCGTAGTAGGACAGCGACGACGCGAACGCGGGCACCGGAATGCCGAGCAGGGTGGCGGTGGCCACGACGCGGCGCCAGCTGTCGATGGCGGTCTCGATCGCCGCGCGGAAGTACGGCGCGAGGATCAAGCTCGGCAGCGCCGGGTTCTCGTCGTAGGCTTCCTTGATCCGGTTCAGGAAACGGGCGCGGATGATGCAGCCGCCGCGCCAGATCGTCGCGAGGTCGCCGGGGCGCAGACCCCAGTCGTATTCCGCACTGCCCGCGGCGATCTGGTCGAAGCCCTGGGCGTAGGCGACCACCTTCGAGGCGTAGAGCGCCTGCCGGATGTCCTCGGTGAATTGCTCGACGTCGGTGGGCTTTTCGGACAACCGGCCGGAGGCGAGACCCTGCGCGGCCTTGCGCTGCGCACGGGAGCCCGACAGTGCCCGGGCGAATACCGCTTCGGCGATCCCGGTCACCGGCACACCGAGGTCGAGCGCGGACTTCACCGTCCAGCGTCCGGTGCCCTTCTGCTCCGCCGCGTCGACGATCACGTCGACCAGCGGCTTGCCGGTCTTCGCGTCGACCTGATTCAGGACCTCGGCGGTGATCTCGACGAGATAGCTCTCCAGATCACCCGAGTTCCATTGGGTGAACACATCGGCGATCTGCTTCGCGTCGAAGCCGAGCGCGTCGCGGAACAGGTGGTAGGCCTCGCCGATCAGCTGCATGTCGGCGTACTCGATGCCGTTGTGCACCATCTTGACGAAATGCCCTGAGCCGTCGGGACCGATATGGGTGCAGCAGGGCGTACCGTCGACCTTCGCCGCGATGGATTCCAACAGCGGCCCCAGCGAGTCGTAGGACTCCTTGGGCCCGCCCGGCATGATCGCGGGGCCGTTGAGCGCGCCCTCCTCGCCACCGGAGATACCGGCGCCGACGAAGTTCAGCCCGCGCTCGCGCATCGCGGCTTCCCGCCGAATGGTGTCGGTGTAGAGGGCGTTTCCGCCATCGATGATGATGTCGCCCGGCTCCATCGCGGCCGCCAGTTCCTCGATGACGGCGTCGGTCGGGGCGCCTGCCTTGACCATGATCAGCACCCGGCGCGGCTTCTCCAGCGCGGCGACGAACTCCTCGATCGTCTCGGTCCGCACGAAGTCGCCGTCGTCGCCGTGCGCCTCCAGCAGTGCGTCGGTCTTGGCGACGGTGCGGTTGTGCAGCGCGACGGTGTAGCCGTTCCTGGCGAAGTTCCGTGCGATGTTGCTACCCATGACCGCCAGACCGGTGACCCCGATCTGTGCACGCGCTGTGGAGGTCGGCATCAATCAGCTCTCTTCGTTCGACAGGCGGCGCGTCCGCGCGAAACTGTTCGGCGGCTGCATCGTGGCGTCCGTTCCACGACGCTTCAGACCTTACTTACCCGCCCCGCCGCAGCGGGCACGGAGGGCAGCGTGAGCCGCTCGTCGCGGTCACCTGCCCGGCCTGCGGCGTGACTTCACCCACCGGCCGATCAGGGGCCACAGGTGAGCTCGTCGCGGATCTCGGCGAACGCGTCCGCCAACTGGTGGATGCCCGGCGTCTCGACGGGGTAATGCCCCGCCGCGTCCAGCACGACCAGGCGCTTGGGTGCGGCGATCCGATCGAAGAACGCCTGGCTCAGGGAAAGCGGTGTCCATCGATCGGCGCCGGGATGAACCAGCCACACCGGGCAGGCGGTGAATTCCTCCGGTTCGAGAACGGGAACGGATCGCAGATATGTCCGCAGGAAGCCCAGCGGTATCCAGGTGCCACCGCCGCGGGGATCGGTCGAGACCATCCGGGTCAGCTCGGGGTCGTTCGCTATCGCGGACATGTTCGCGAGCAACCGCATCGGGACTCGCAAGTTGTCGGCCACGGGAACCAGCAACCGTGTCCCGTGCCGGCCCAGCCACCGGTGCCGGGCGATCGCCGCGCGAACCCGCGGCAGCCGTGGGTCGAGCAGACAGGTGGCCGCGAGCGCGTCGACCATGCCGGTGCGCGCCGCCGCCGCGTACGCCAGCATGCCGCCCATGCTCGCTCCGGCCAGCACCAGCGGCCGCGGGTCCTCCGCCCGGACCGCCCGGACCAGATCCACGACGCAGTCCACCCAGTCCTGATAACGGATTCCGCGCGACGACGGGACTCGGGTCCGGCCGTAGCCGGGCAGGTCGGGTACCCGCACGTCGAACCCCCGCGCCGCCGCGAGCGCCGCGAACGGCCACATCGCCGCGGCGTGACCACCGGCGCCGTGCAGCACGATCATCCGCACCTTCGCCTCCGGCCGGGGGATGCGCTCGATGTGCACCAGGTGGTCGCGCCACGACCAGAGACCGGATTCCGGTCGGAGATCGGCGTCCCGACGTAGGTCGGCGGGAAGAAATGCGAGGTAGGAGGCGTGCATGCGCTAATAATTCGAGCAATCCTCGGTTTTGCCAACTCGATTTCAGGACACCATGTCGATACCCCGGAAAACCCCGCGCCAGCAGCGGTCGGAGTTCACCTTCGACGCGATCCTGGACGCCGCTGCTCGACTTTTCCAACAGCACGGCTACGCCGCGACGACGACCAACAAGATCGCCGAACTCGCCGGCGTCTCGATCGGCACCCTCTATCACTACATTCCCGACAAGGACGCACTTCTCTACGCGCTCGCCGAGCGCCACCCTGCGCCAGGCGTCGGTGGCCTTGCTCGAGGCAGCCGCGCGACTGCGGGCCGAGCAACCACCGCTGGAGGAAACCATCCGACAGCTGGTCGTCGCCGTGACCCGGTTGCACACCGGTCAACCGGAGATGCACCGGCTGCTCTTCGATCAGGCGCCGCGCACACCCGAAGGCGCCGCACGCCTCTGGCAACTCGAAGAGGCCCTCGCAGGCGAAGTGGAATTCCACCTGCGCCGTCTCGACGTCGGCGGTACCGACCCGGCGTTGACCGCCATGTTGCTCGTTCAGGCGGTGGAGGCGCAGATCCACGGCGCGGTCCTCGATCCACCGGCCGGCCGAACCGCGGACGAGTGCGGCCGAGTCATCGTCGACCTGTGGATCCGAGCGCTCAGTCCGCCGGCCGCCTCCGCGCGCCCGGCGGCCGGGTCATAGGGGGTAGTCCGCGCGAGACGACTCGTCGTCGAGGCCGGGACCGCCGCCGATCAACGCCTCCGGGCCGCGATCACCGTAGGCGATGCGCTCGAGCAGATCCAGGATCTCGCCGACCTTGTGCAGCTCGCCGGTCCGCAGGCTCTCGGACAACGCCTGTGCCAGAGCGTCGTTGGCGGACGCCTGGTGTCCGCACACCCACGCCCGGCCCTCGTCGGTGAGGGTCAGATTCACCCGGCGCCCGTCGTCCGGATCGCGCACACCGACGATCAGGCCCTGATCGCGCAGCCCGTCGACCACATTGCGCATCGTCTGCGGCCTCAGCATCTCCAGCCGCGCCAGGTCGACCGCGGCCAAGGCGCCGTATCGGTGCAGACGTCCCAGCACCGCCCACTGCGTCGCCGACAGCCGCCGTTCATCGGGATCCCTCCGGGCGCGCCGCAGAATCACGGTCGACGCGATGCGCAGGCGGGCCGCCATGCTCGACAGTGCTGTGGCGTCCGCGGTGTCAGCGCTCACGGGCGGGCTCCCTCTGCTTACCTGATCGATAACGATCCACGGGCTGGTGATAGCTGCGGGAAGCCTACTCGACAGTAGAACCTCTACGTCGCCTATGACGAAATCGTCATACACGCGGGTGGCCGCGCCGGATCTCCCGCGGCGTACCGGCGAACGGATCGCGCCCGGAGGCGGCCCGGCACCGCCGCGGACCCTTCGATACGCGACACTGACCGCGATGGGCACACAGGCGAGCGGCGCACAGCCACGGCGGAGACCACCTCATCGGCGCGAGATGATCCTGCACGCCGCGGTCGACGCCTTCACGCACGGCGGCTATTACGGCACCACGATGGCCGACATCGCCGCGGCGGTCGGCATCTCGGCGACGGCGTTGTATCGGCACTTCCGCAACAAGCAGCAGCTTTTGGGCCAGTGCCTGCTGGTCGGGCTCGACGACACCTCGAGCCGGCTGGACGCCGCGTATCGCACCGACGATTCCGGTGACGCCGTGCTCGCCGAACTGGTCCGGGTGGCCCTGGAACTGCGCGGCCTGCCGCGGTTGTGGCAATTGGAGTTCCGCAACCTGACCGCCGCCGACAAGACCGCCGTGCTGGTCCGCGCCTCGCGGATCACCCGCCATCTGCGGCACACCATCGGCATGCGCCGACCGGAGCTCAGCGGCGCGGATATCGAACTGCTGAGCTGGTGCGTGCTCTCGATCGCGGTCAGTCCCTCCTATCACCGCGCCGAGCTACCCGCCCCGGTTGCCGCACAGGTGCTCGACGCCGCCGTCGCGGCGGTGATCGCCACCGAGATGCCCGAGCGCCCGGCCGGCCTCGCCCCGAACCGGCCACCACGCGCCGAGACCGGCAACACCGCGCTGGATCGAGCGCTGCGGTCGGAGCGGATGCTTGCCGAGGCGGCGCGATTGTTCAGCACCCGCGGGTATGCCGCGGTGGGCATCGAAGACATCGGCGCGGCCGTCGGGGTCACCGGCCCCGCTTTGTATCACCACTTTTCGAGCAAGGCGGAGTTGCTGGACCAAATCGTCCGGCGCCAGGACGAGTGGCTTCGGCTGCTGCTCGCCCGGGCGATCGCCGAGGGCCGCAGCGCCGAGGAATCCATGCGCTCACTCATGCGAAGCTTCGCGCAACTGGGCGTGGACGAGCCCGACCTGCTGGCGATCACCGTCAGCGAGACCCGGCATCTTCCGGGAGAGGCGGTGCAGCGCTACCGGAGGGTGCGCTTGGACGGCATCGCCCAGTGGGCCCGCATGCTGCAGGCCGTGCGGCCGGACCTGCCCGCTCCGGCCGCGCGGGTGCTGAGCCGAGCCGTCACCACCGTCGTCATCGATGCCGTCCGCAACCCGCGCTTCCGGCGCAGGGCCGATCTCGTCGATGTTCTCGTCGCCATCGGAGAGCGGATCGAAACGGCCGGAATCCCCGGCCGCGTTTCCGCACCGTGATTTATGCCACTTAGTCGTCATTAACTTAGCTTCACCAATTGCGCGCTAGCAGCGGATAGAACACTGTCGGACATACGACCATCTACTTAGTAGTCATTAACATGAGATTGCTTTCGGGTCATCGGTACCGCACAGTGTGCCGTGGGTGATCGCCGCTGTGCGCGCCCGCCGAATCCCTTGCCGGTACACCGGCCGTTTCGCGAAAGGCACTGGCCCGTGAGCCATTACAAGAGCAACGTGCGCGACCTCGAGTTCAATCTGTTCGAGGTGTACGGACTCGACGACATCCTCCGGACCGGAGCATTCGGCGACCTGCATGGCGACACCGTGCGGTCGATGCTGGCGGAGGCCGCGCGCTTGGCCGAAGGACCGGTCGCCGAGCCGTATGCCGACACCGACCGCAACCCGCCGGTATTCGATCCGGCCACCCACTCGGTCAGCCTGCCGGAGTCGCTCAAGAAGGCGGTGCGCGCCTGGTACGACGCGGAATGGTGGCGCGTCGGCAAGGCCGAGGGCGTCGGGGGCGTGCCCGCCCCTTCGATGGTCAGCTGGGCGATCACCGAATTCGTCCTCGGGGCGCAGCCCGCCGCTTACATGTACCTGACCGGACCGACGATGGCCCACATCACTTATGGCATCGGCACCGAGCAGCAGCGGCGCTGGGCCCGGTTCATGACCGAACACAACTGGGGCGCCACGATGGTGCTCACCGAGCCCGACGCCGGTTCCGACGTCGGCGCGGGCCGGACCAAGGCGATCGAGCAAGAGGACGGCTCCTGGCACATCGAGGGCGTCAAGCGGTTCATCACCTCCGCCGACTCCGACGACCTGTTCGGAAACATCATGCACCTGGTGCTGGCCCGCCCCGAGGGCGGCGGACCTGGCACCAAGGGCCTGTCGCTGTTCTTCGTGCCGAAGTTCCACTTCGACCACGAGACCGGCGAGCTGGGCGAGCGCAACGGCGTCTTCGTCACCAA